>CAZMZM010000014.1:11468-45559 GCA_964570865.1 uncultured Melioribacter sp. | reverse complement strand
GAACAAATCAATGGACACAGCAATAATGAACAGAAGTGCGGAAAACACCGCAACTTTGCATATACTCACCGTTACCGGCAAGGTAAAAAAAGAGATAAAATTCTTAATTCCTAATCTACCAAACCGAAAACGGTGAAACCGGAATTGATGTCCGTTTTCAAGACGAAACCGTTTGGCTTACGCAAAAAACAATGGCGGAATTAAAAGATATAGTTCCTATAATTCCAAACGAAAATATTTTGATTAATACATTTAAGATTATACAAAAAATAAAGAGAATCTTGGACTCATCCCCAACCCCTTCTCTTGGGAAGAGAAGGGGCTTTTAAAATTCTTTTATTTGCAAGAGGGGAATTTTGGGTAAGTTCCACGTTTTTATTCCCATGGCAATTCCGGAAAAACATTCATAATTTCTTTTTCTCTATTCTAAGCATTTTGTTATCTTTAATAAATAATTTCAGTAAAAATAAAATAGAAAGAATAAAACGGATTGAGTAATAAAAATAAAATAAACGTAATAACTCTCGGATGCTCTAAAAATATTGTCGATTCCGAAAGAATACTTCGGCAGCTTGAAATTAACGATTTTGATATTGTGGATAATGCCGAAAAAGCCGATACGGTTATTATAAACACATGCGGATTTATCGAAGCGGCGAAGGAAGAATCAATAAATACAATATTACAAGCAATTGAAGCGAAAAAAGCCGGCATTATTGATAAAGTACTTGTCGCTGGTTGTTTATCCGAAAGGTACAAAGAAGAACTTCGCGATGAAATTCCTGAAGTCGATGAATATTTTGGTACCGAAAAATATCAGGAAATTGTTGAAACGCTTGGCGGTGAGTTTAAATATGAATTACTCGGCGAACGGGAATTAACAACGCCGAAGCATTTTGCATATTTGAAAATTTCGGAAGGATGCGATAACCCTTGTTCTTTCTGTGCAATTCCCTTAATTCGAGGCGGTTTCCGTTCTAAGAGTATTGATGAGTTGAAGAAAGAGACAGAGTTCTTGGCTCAAAAGGGAGTAAAGGAGTTAATAATTATCGGACAGGATACAACCGATTACGGAAAAGATATTTACGGAAGGCGTAATCTGCATGAGCTATTACGCGAACTTGCCGCTGTTGACGGTATCGAATGGATTCGTCTTCTCTATGCGTATCCGTCCCATTTTCCAAATGAAGTGATTGAAGAAATTGCCGATAATAAAAAGGTTTTGAATTATCTTGATTTACCTCTTCAGCATATTTCCGATTCCGTTTTGAAATCTATGCGGCGCGGAATTTCATCTTCCGTGCAGCGTGAACTTGTAAGCAAAATTAAAAGAGAAATACCTGATTTAACTTTTCGTACTACGTTCATAGTCGGCTATCCGACGGAAACTGATGCGGATTTTGAAGAGCTTTATAATTTTGTAAAGGAAAATAAGTTTGACCGCGTGGGAGTTTTCACTTATTCTCAAGAGGACAATACATACAGCTATGAGCTTGGAGATCCGATTCCCGAAGAAGTAAAAGAATCCCGCAAAGAGGCTTTGATGGAACTTCAAAAGGAAATATCATTGGAGAAAAACAAGAAAATGCTCGGTAAAAAAATCAAATGTATTGTTGATGATATTGAAGGAGAGTATTTTGTGGCGCGCTCGGTAAAAGACGCCCCGGAAGTTGACGGAAACGTATTGATTGATTCACAAGAGAAAATGTTACACGTAGGAAACTTTTATGAAGTGGAAGTTGTAGATTTTAATGAATATGATTTATTTGCGATACCAACAAACGGAAAATAAATTGAAAAAACAACGTAAAATATTTCTTTTGATTCCTCTCCTTCTACTCTTATTCAGTGTTTCTTTGGTTGCTCAAAACAAGCAAAACACGGGAAAACAGCAAAAAGGGAATACTAACTTTCAAGTATTCTTTGATATTATAAGTTTTAAAGGAGATGTGCCGGGTAAAACCGACATAAAAGTTTTTCTGCAAGTGCCTTACCGTAGTTTGTCCTTTATTAAAAGGGGCAAACTCTTCTACGGAGAGTATTCGGTAGATTTGATTTTTTACGATAAGGATGAAAAAAACGTCCTTTTCGAAAAGATATGGAATGAAAAACTAAAGGTAAAGAACTACCGCCAAACCGAATCGAAAAAATCTTACAATATCAGTTTTAAAGATATTTTGCTGACACCCGGCGATTATGCGGTAAAAGGGAATATTGCCGATAAGTATTCGCTGGAAAACATTACTTTTAATGCTAAACTAAACGTCAGAAAAATTGATACTGCTTTCGGGATGAGCGATGTTATTTTTAACGAAGTAGAAAACCGAGATAAAGCTTCAAAAGTTATTATTCCTAATGTATCAAATATTGTAACGAATAAGGATGGCTCGCTCAATGTTTATTATCAGGTTTATTCCGATAAACCGCGCGGCGCCATGGCAAAGTATAGAATTTACAGCAAAGTGGAAGATGAATCGTTTCTGGTTTCAGATTATCTCGATTTGAAAAAAGGAACTAATGATATTTTCTTTACAATTAATAACATTGAATTTAAGTTGGGAAAATACAACTTAACGGTTTCCGTTACCGCTGAAGATACAGCCGAAACAATAAGTACAAGTAAAGATTTTATTTCGATAATCAAATATTATCCACGCTCAATTACCGATCTTGACCAGGCAATTAAAGAGATGGTGTATATCGCTCCGCCATCGGAAATTGATAAGATAATGGAAGCAAAAACTTACTCTGAAAAACTAAAGAGGTTCGAAGCTTTTTGGAAAAGTAAAGACCCGTCACCATCTACGCCTAAAAACGAAGTTCTAAATGAATATTACAGAAGAGTAGATTACGCCAACAGACATTTTAAGCACTACTTTCCCGGGTGGAAAACAGATATGGGTAAAATCTACATTACGCTTGGTCCCCCACATCAAATAGACAGGCATCCTTTGGAGCTGGGTACAAACCCTTACGAAATATGGATTTACTATGACCTTAATCGCCGGTTTGTTTTTCTGGATGAAACAGGCTTTGGCGATTACAGATTAATAACGCCCCTTTACGGCGATTGGTATAAATACAGGCAATAATTATGATACTTACAATTACATTAAATCCTCTATTGGAAAAAAGATATTTTGTGGAAAAGATTAAATCCGGTAAAACTTTTAGAAGTCGTAACGATTACTATGCTGCAGGGGGCAAAGGCATTAATGTAAGCCGGCAGTTAAATTTACTCGGGATAGATAATCTTGCCTTAATTCCGATTGGCGGACATACCGGTAAAATTTACAGACATGTTATTGAATCGGAGGAGATGAAATTTTCGGCAATGTCAGTTAAATCCGAAATGAGATTAGGTTCGGTTATTGTTGAAGACGGAAAGAAAGTTACAACCGTCATAGGTGAAAACATTCCGTTGCTCGAATCGGACATTGCAAAAATTAAAGATAAATTGGACAAAATGATTGAAAACGCTTCAACCGTTGTCTTTGCCGGAAGTGTACCTGACGAACAATCTGCCGAAATTATTTGTAGTGTGATTGAAAAAGGAAACGAGTTGGACAAAATTACTCTGCTCGATACATACGGACAGCATCTTGCCAAGTGTATTGGCACAGCTCCGATGGTGGTTCATAATAACGTAACGGAAATAAGAAGTTCTCTTAATTTACCGCTCGTAAACGAAGAAGAAATTATTTCATATCTAAAATTTTTGTATAAATCGGGAGTTAAAATTGCGGCGGTTACAGACGGTCGAAATCCTGCTTATTTTCTGAAGTTCGGATTTCTTTATAAAGTAGTTCCGCCCAAAGTAAAAGAAATAGATTCTACCGGAAGCGGAGATTCCCTTGTTGCCGGAATAATTTACGGTTTGGAAAAAGATTTGGTGTTTAATAAAATTATGGAGCAATCCGTAGCCCTTGGTGCAGCAAACGCATCCCGACTTTCAACCTCCTCGGTTCAAAAAGATTTAATGGAAGAATTAGCCAAGAAAGTTAAGATTACTGAAATCGGTGAAAAGATGAAAGTTATCGATGATTCACCTCAATACTAAAAATAAACCGAAACGGTTTTCTTTTATTAATTTTTTAGCGGTAATCGTTTTATCACTGATTTTATCGAATAAAATCTATTCTCAATCTACTTTGCAGATAAAAATAATGGGAAATCGAAATTTTACCGAATCGGATTATAACTTATGGGCGTCATCGTCCAAACTTGATTTAACATCTCCTGCTTTAACGGATTCTGTTCAAAAAAGAATTTTATCACATCTTGTTGAAGAAGGGTATTTATTCGCTAAGATTAAAACGGATTCTCTTCGCCTTAACACTGATTCAAGTAAGACTACTATATACCTTACGGTAAACGAAGGAAAGCCTGTTTATCTCGCTTCAATTTCCCTTTCGGTTACAGAGAGTACCGATTCCGTGCGGATTTATTCCAATCTTCGGAACTTGATCGGAGAAATATTTTATCCGGCAAGGTTTAATAACAAACTTAATTCTATCGTTGAAAAATACAGTGAGGAAGGATTTCCTTTTGCAAATTTTAAATTGAACAATGTTTCTTTCATAGACAGCTCAAAAATAAAACTATACTTGGGATTTTCCACCGGTATTACGGCAACTATTGATACTATTGTTGTTGAGGGAAACGGTAAAACAAAAAGAGATGTTATTATTCGCAACGGCAGAATCAAGAAGGGAGAAAAATATTCGGAATCGAAAATTGCCGAGATTCCGTTACTTCTTAAAAAGCTCGATTTTTTCAAAACGGTTGATAAACCGAAATACTTTTTCGACTCGCAAAAGAGAGGAACATTACTGCTGAAGGTTGAAGAAAAATCGACAAACTACTTTGACGGAATTATCGGCTACATTCCCAAAACGGAAAAAAGAAATGGTTACTTTACGGGGAGTGTACAAATAGATTTACGTAATCTTTTAGGTACCGGGCGCGCATTCGGGTTTAAGTGGAATAAGTTTGATGTGAACTCGCAGTACTTTGAAATTTACTATCTCGAGCCGTGGATTTTCGGATTGCCGATAAATCTGCATTTTGACGTAAATCAAAAAACGGAGGACTCCACTTACATAAAGAGAAGTTATTCTTCCAAAGTAAATTATTTGGCAACCGAAAGATTGACCGCATCTTTAATATATTCCTATGCGGAAACAATTCCTTCGACGGATACCAACAAGTTAACGGTTTATCATTCTTCTTTTTCTAATAGCGGATTAGCATTTCTTTACGACACAAGGGACGATTACTACGTTCCGACAAAAGGTTTTTTTGTTAATTTAAGTTTAATTTACAGCAGAAAAAATATTTTGGGTCCGGCAAGATTTATCTCGGATAAAAATAATCTGACAGAAAATTATTTTAAAGTTGAAAGTCGTGCGGGAGTTTTTGTTTCGGTAACACCTAAAATGGTTACGGCTTTCACGCTGAGTTTTAATGATATTAGCGGTCCGGATTTGGAGATAAGTGATTTGTACAAGTTCGGCGGAGCAAAGTCGGTGCGAGGTTATCGCCTGGAACAATTTTCCGGAGATAAAATTGTATGGAGTAACTTTGAGTACCGTCTTCTCTTTTCAAGAGATTCATACGCATTTATTTTTTTTGATTCCGGCTATTATTACAATCGGATAATTAGAAAGCAAAATTTACAAGATTATAAGCAATTTATTTATGGTTACGGAGCCGGATTAAATTTCCCTACGGGATTAGGAAATATGTCCGTAAGTTTTGCTTTGGGCAAAGGGGATTCGTTTTCGGACGGCAAGCTTAACTTTGGAATAGTTAACCGGTTTTAGTCCGGCTGCCGACAAAACGAGAACCGCAGAGTTAAGTTGACAGTTTTTGTTTATTATATTTTACTAATATTTTTCTTCCAAATTGAATACCTAAGACTATAAGTTTGTGTCGAATTTTTTTCCTTTTTTCACAGGGCAAACTTTGGGTGGTTTGGTGATAAAAATCACCTAGCCAAAAGGCTCATAAAAATCAATCCGCCATTATTTTCAGAAGTTTGTTATATTTCTTAGTTATATAAAAAAAGCTGGGAAAAGTTGTGCAAAAAGAGAAAATTTTAGTTACTTCGGCATTGCCTTATGCAAACGGACCGATACATTTGGGACATTTAAGCGGGGCATATTTACCCGCGGATATTTACGTTCGTTACAAAAGATTACGGGGCGATGAAGTACTGTATGTTTGCGGGTCGGATGAACATGGCGTTCCGATTACAATCACAGCCGAAAAAGAAGGGTTAACTCCGCAAGATATTATCGACAGATACCACAATATGAATAAAGATGCCTTTGAAAAGTTCGGGATGAGTTTTGATATTTATTCGCGAACAAGTTTGCCGGAGCATCACAAAACCGCACAGGAGTTTTTTCTTAATTTTTATAATCAAGGTTTGCTTAACGAAAAAAAAACCTTTCAGTTTTATGACGAAAAGGTTAAGATGTTTTTGCCCGACAGATATGTTGAAGGTACTTGCCCGAAGTGCGGTTATGAAGAAGCGCGCAGCGACGAATGCGAGAAATGCGGAGCACTTTACGACCCGTCGGAATTGATTAATCCGAAGAGTAAAATTACCGGCGAAACTCCTTCCCTCAAAGAAACATCCCACTGGTATTTTCCGCTCGGTAAATTTCAAGAACGGCTTGAGGCTTACGTAAAAGAACGGAGTGAAAAATACGGTTGGAAAGATAATGTGTTACAATACTGTAACGGTTGGTTTAAAGACGGTTTACGCGACCGCGCCGTAACGCGCGATCTTGATTGGGGAATAAAAGTTCCTCTTCCCGATGCCGAGGGAAAAGTTCTTTACGTTTGGTTTGAAGCGGTTCTCGGTTACATATCGGCGACAAAAAAGCTGAGTGAAGATCGGGGAGAACCCGATTTGTGGAAAAAGTTTTGGCAGGACGAAAAGACAAAATATATTGCATTTATCGGTAAGGATAATATAGTTTTTCACACGATTATTTTCCCTTCTATGTTGATGGCTTGGAACGATGGAAACGAAAACAAATACGTTCTTCCGCAAAATGTTCCGGCAAACGAATTTCTTAATTTTGAAGGGAAAAAGTTTTCCAAATCGCGGGGATGGGGAATTGATGTTCGGGATTTTCTTGATATTTATCCTCCTGATCCGCTGCGTTACACACTTGCCGCAAATCTGCCTGAAAATAAGGATACGGATTTTTACTGGAAAGAATTTCAAGCACGCAACAATAACGAGTTAGCCGATATTCTCGGAAATTTTGTAAATCGCACTTTTATTTTTGCGCACAAACATTTTAACGGCGAAGTTCCCGAAAGGAAAGGTTTATCCGAAATGGATAATGAGATGCTGAATTTGCTTGAAGCGGCACCGAAGAAAATCGGTAACTTAATTGAAAAGTACAAGCTTAAAGATGCCGTTCTTGAAATGATGAATGTAGCCCGAGCGGCGAATAAATATTTCAATGATTCGGAGCCTTGGAAAACGGTTAAAACCGATAAACAAAAAGGAGCAAACACAATTAATATTTGTTTGCAGACAATTTACTCGCTTGCCGAAATGTTTTACCCCGTAATTCCCTTTTCCGCCGAAAAGATGTTTAAGATGTTGAACGCAAAACCGGGTGATTGGTATGAATCGGGAAAAAGTAATTTACATGCCGGACAAAAATTGAACAAAGCTGAAATATTATTTACAAAGATAGACGATAAAGAGATTGAAGCCGAAATAAACAAACTGCCGGAACCGGAAGTTGAAAAAGAAAAGTTCGAACAGATTACAATTGATGATTTTGCCAAAGTAAAATTAAGAAGCGGTAAAATATTAGAGGCGGAAAAAATCAAGAAGAGTGAGAAACTTCTTAAGCTGAAAGTTGAACTGAAAGGTGAAACGAGACAAGTTGTAGCGGGAATCGGGAAATCGTATGCGCCAAAGGAGTTAGTCGGTAAAAACATTATTCTGGTAGCCAATTTAAAACCCGCAAAACTTTTCGGCATTGAATCGCAAGGAATGATTTTAGCCGTTGAAGATAGCGAAGGAAAGTTGAATGTAGTTAGTTTGTCCGATAATGTTGCGCCCGGTACGGAAGTAAGATAGAACTTTTGCAAATGGAGAAAAAAGCACGCGCAAAGCAAAATCGTACACTGGTTTTATCGGAAGCTGAAATAACAGAATATTCGGCAAAAGCAATAAAACCCGAGAATGAACTTTCTGTTAAGCAGATAACGGACAAAACCGTTAATGATGATTTTTTTGAAGCGGTTAATTTTTTGCCGGAAAATTTTGTCGATTTGCTTTTTTTAGATCCGCCGTATAACATAACGAAAAAGTTTAACTCGGTTAAGTTTTCGCGGAAAACGATTACCGCATACACGGATTATCTGGAAAAAGTGATCGAAGCGATTTTGCCGCTTCTAAAAAAGAGCGCGTCGGTCTATGTTTGTGGCGATTGGCGTTCCTCAATATCGATTCCGCTTGTACTGGAAAAGTTTTTTATAGTTAGAAACAGAATAACCTGGGAGCGGGAAAAAGGACGCGGCTCCAAAACAAACTGGAAAAACAATACGGAAGATATTTGGTTCGCAACGGTTTCGGACGAATATTATTTTAATCCGGATGCCGTTAAGTTAAAAAAAAGGGTGATTGCACCATATCGCGATGCAAAAAGGGAACCAAAAGATTGGATTGCAGGTAAAAACGGAAGTTACAGATTAACTTATTCGTCAAATATTTGGACTGATATTTCAATCCCGTTTTGGTCGATGCCCGAAAATACGGATCATCCGACACAAAAGCCGGAAAAACTTTTGGCTAAGATAATACTTGCCGGAAGTAAGGAAAACGATTTTGTTTTTGATCCGTTTGTCGGCTCCGGAACAACCAGCGTAACGGCAAAAAAATTAAAACGACATTTTTTGGGGATTGAGCTTGATCGGGAGTTTGCCGCAATCACTGAAAAACGTTTGGAAAATGCGGAAAAGAATAAGGAAATACAAGGCTATTCGGATGGAGTTTTTTGGGAAAGAAATTCCTTTCCATATAAAAAAAATAGTTTGTGAAAAATTTAAATAGAAACCGGAGGAAGTAAATGTTAAAAAGAAGTTTAATAATCGGAGCGATTTCACTCGGATTTTTGTTGACGGCTTGTAATCCGAAACATTCCGATATTGTGTTATCAAAATATGATACCGGAAATGTGAAGATGGGAGAATTTGAAAAAGAATATGCAAAATCTGCCGGAAGCGTTGAAAAGGCAAAACAAGATTCAATAAGTAAATACAAAGATTTTCTCAAACTATATACCGATTACAAACTAAAACTTCGTAATGCCTGGGTGCGCGGTTACGACAAAGATCCTGAATTGCAAAAGGAGTATAATGATTATCTGAAGCAAATCGGGGAAAGCTATATAACCGAAAAAAAGATAGTTGAACCTGCACTGAGAAAAATGTACGAAAGAAATAAAGAAGAAATCAGAGTATCACATATATTAATTCGTACGGATAACAAACCTGAAAAAGCCGCAGAATCGCTGGCTGTTTCTCTAATAAAGAGATTGCAAAAAGGGGAAAGTTTTGATTCGCTTGCGAGAAAATACAGTGAGCATTCATTTACTAAAAATGACGGCGGAGATTTATATTATATCACAGCCGGACAAATACTAACTCCAATTGAAGACGTAATGTACGCTACGCCGGTCGGAAAAGTTTATCCCGAACCTGTAAAGACCTCTTACGGCTATCACATTATTAAAGTTACCGAACGCAGACCGATTAAATATAAAATTAGAGCCAGCCACATTTTAATTAAGATTAAAAAGGTCAACGGAAAGTTAGATACCGCATCGGCCAAAGCGCGCGCCGATTCCGTTTATCAAAAATTAAAAGCCGGTGAAGATTTTGCTAAATTGGCAAAAGAATATTCTGATGATAAAGGGAGTGCCGTTAAGGGTGGCGATCTTGGATTTTTCCAGCGTAGAATGATGGTTAAACCGTTTGACGAAGCTGCTTTTAATCTTAATAAAGGTGAATTTTCAAAACCGGTTGAGACTAAATTCGGTTTTCATATTATTAAAGTTACCGATATTGAACCGCTGCCGCCTTTTGAAAAGATGAAAGAAAAGCTTGATAAAAAATATCGTCAAACACGTTATAAAAGCGATTATGAAGTTTACGTAAAACAAATGAAAACAGATTTCGGATTCTATGAAAATAATAATCTGCTAAAAAAATTATCCGATAAAACAAAAGATTTGGAATTTAAGATGTCGGTGCTTGAAAAGCCCGAAATTAAAAGCGTTAAGGATTCTGTTATAATAAAAGTTAAAGATAACGTCGCAAATATTGATACCGTAATTAAGTTTGTGGTCAACAACAATCAGATGAAATCCGAGAAGATGACTTTTAAGAATTTACGGAAAGCCGCTGAAAAATTATGTGAAAATATGTTGTTCGGTCTTAAAGCGGAGCAGTTAATTAACACGGATTCCACCTTTAAAGCACTTATGAATGAATATCGAAATGGTCTCTTTATCTTCAAAATACAGCAGGAAGATATTTGGGATAAAATGAAAGTTGATTCCACAAAGTTTAAGGAAATGTATGAGCGTGAAAAGAGCAAATTAGTAACGCCGAACATGGTTGAATATGATCAGATTTATTCAAGAGTAGATACTGCTATTACTAATATCTACCGAAAACTGATAAAAGGTGCATCTTTCGACGAATTGGCGGATTCAATAGCGAATTTGAAAAAGAGTGATTTGCACGTGAGGTTAAATATCAAAGATAAAGCTGAAACAAATAAAATAACATCCGCTGTATTTACTCTACAAAATCCTTCCGATTATACTTCTCCAATCGGGATTGGAAAAATTTGGGTAATTGCAAAGTTGAATAAAAAATCTCCAAGTCGTCAAAAATCGTATAAAGAAGCATTGCCCGAATTGATGAGCGAATATCAGGATATCGAATCAAACAGATTAAAGGATGAGATGGAAAAACGTCTCGAAAATATTTATCACGTTAAATTTTATTATGACGAATTACAAAAAGCATATAAACCCAATCAAGATTAGTCCTTTATTATCACTCTTCTTGGTGGTGTTAATAGTTTCAGGGTGCGGCGAAAAAAAATCGCCGCCGCCCAAAGCTATTGCTTCGGTTGACGGAAAAGTATTGACCGATGTTCTGTTGAATAAAATAAAAACGGCTCATAATTATAAAGATTCCGAAAAAAAGAAAGTTGTAAACAACTGGATAGAGGATAATATTTTTTATCTTGAAGCAAAGGAAAACGGACTTTTATCTACCGGTAATTATATTGTATTATCGGATGAGAATAGAAGTGAATTGGCAAAAGCCTTGCTGCTTAAAAAGTTTTTTGATAATTTTTATTATGCCCCGTCGGAAGACGAACTGTATGAGTATTATAAAAATCATGACGGCGAATTTATATTAACCGAAGATTATTACGATATTGACATTGCTTCGTCGGAAGATTTTAATGAATTGCTGAAATTCCGAAATACCGCTATTTCAAAAGGGTGGAGCAAAGCAGAAAGGATTATCGGCAATAAAATCAGCATTAAGCGAAATCTTCTTCTTCCGGCAGCCGGATTGGAACCGGAGGATTTTAGAAATGCTGTTCTAATAACGGAAATCGGGAAAATTTCACCTGTTGTAGAAGGAAATAATAATTTGTTTGATCTTTTTCGGATTAATAAAATATTAAAGAAAGGGGAAATATCACCTTTCTTTGCTGTTAAAAAAACAATCTCGCAGCGGCTTACTCTGCAGAAAAAAGTAACGGAATATGAAAAATATAAAGAAGAGTTATATTCAAAACATAAAATTGAGATTTACGGAGACTTAGATGAATAAAAAAATATTAGTGTTGTTTTCATTTCTTTTCTTAAGCGCTATTTACGGTCAGCAGGTAATTGATAAAATAGTTGCCGTTGTGGATAACGAAATAATTTTGCAATCGGAGTTGGATGTAAGGCTTGCGTATGTAGCGGCGCGGAGCAACCTTTCTCCCACTGATCCGGCACTTAAAAGCAGGGTACTTGATCAGATGATTGATGAAAAATTACTTTATGTTCAGGCACAGCTTGATTCTATTGAAGTAAGTGATGAACAGGTTGATCAACAGCTTGACAGGCAGATGAGTTACTTTATTCAACAGTATGGTTCAAAGGAAAGAGTTGAGCAAGTTTATGGGATGAGTATTAACCAAATAAAGAGAGAATTCCGTGACGATGTTAAGAAAGAGCTTATGGCTCAGATGGTTCAGCAGAAGAAGTTTGGCAATGTTGACGTAACTCGCAGAGAGGTTCTCGAGTTTTATAACGAATATAAAGATTCTCTCGGATTGATTCCTGAAAAGCTTACGCTCTCACATATATTCATTAATCCGCAGAAAAGTGATCGGTTAAAAAAGAAGGCAAAGGAGAAAGCGGAAAAAATCCTTGATTCGCTTAAACACGGCGGAGATTTTGCCGCACTGGCTAAAAAGTATTCAGATGACCCCGGAAGTGCTGCAAACGGAGGCGACCTTGGCTGGGCAAAGCGAGGTGTGTTTTATCCGGAATTTGAAGCGGCCGCATTTGCTCTGAAAAAAGGAGAACTTTCCGGAATAGTTGAAACACCGGTTGGATTCCATATTATTCAGCTAATTGACAGACGCGGCGAAGCAATTAATGCTCGCCATATTTTAATTAAGATAAAGAGTGATGACGAAGCCGACTTAAAAGCAATAGAACTTCTTACCGATATTCGTGATTCTATTCTGCAAAAGAAAAACACATTTGAATATTTTGCAAAAAAATATAGCGATGATAAAGAAAGCGTAAAGTTCGGCGGAAAGCTGGGAACATTTGAAGTAAGCAAAGTGGATAAACAAACATTGGATGCCGTCTATAAATTAAAAG
The DNA here is from genome assembly GCA_964570865.1 of uncultured Melioribacter sp. Classification (GTDB taxonomy): domain Bacteria; phylum Bacteroidota; class Ignavibacteria; order Ignavibacteriales; family Melioribacteraceae; genus WGAL01. The sequence continues at coordinate 32,606 of CAZMZM010000014.1, read as the reverse complement.
AAGGGAAAATCAGTTATCCCAAGCGTTTGGATATTAACAAGTTGGTTTACGGTTATCAGATTGTAAGATTGGATAAACGTGTTAAGCAGCATAAAGCTGATCCGGAAACAGATTTTGACGACATCAAACAACTTGCAATCTTGAAGAAAAAGCAAAAACTTTATCAAGATTGGCTGAAAGAAATTAAAGCAAAAATATATTGGGAAGTGAGGATTTAGTTGGGTAAAAATGACGTTCGGTTAGTGGAAGAGCTGCGCGAAAGGACCGAGCAACTCTATACGGAAATAGGAAAAGTAATTGTCGGACAAAACGAGGTAATTGAGAACCTGTTTATTTCATTGCTTTCGGGAGGTCACTCCCTCCTTGTCGGTGTTCCCGGATTGGCAAAAACGCTTATCATAAAAACGTTTTCCGAGATTCTCGATTTATCTTTTAATCGAATACAATTCACTCCCGATTTAATGCCTGCCGATATTACCGGGACCGAAGTACTCGAAAATAATAAGTCAACGGGTCAGAAAGAATTTCGTTTTATTAAAGGTCCGATATTTGCAAATGTAATTCTTGCAGATGAAATAAACCGGACTCCGCCCAAAACTCAGTCGGCTTTGCTCGAAGCTATGCAGGAACATCAGGTAACGGCATCGGGGCGCACGTTTGATTTGCCGCATCCTTTTTTTGTTTTGGCTACTCAAAATCCGATTGAGCAGGAAGGAACTTATCCGCTTCCCGAAGCACAGTTAGACCGCTTTATGTTTAATCTTTGGGTAGATTATCCGTCGGCTGAAGACGAGCTGGAAATAGTAAAAAGAACTACCGTTAAGCAGGAAACTAAACTTTCGACTATTATATCAGCAGATGAATTGGCAGAATATTCCGATTTGGTTTTACGTGTACCGGTAGCGGATAATGTAATAAAAACAGCTATTGAAATAGTCGGCAACACTCGTGTAACAACCGGAAATGAAGAGAAACTTCAAAATTGGATACAATGGGGAGCAGGTCCCCGAGCATCTCAATTTTTAGTGCTTGCGGCTAAAACCCGTGCAATAATTAACGGACGATATTCTCCGAACACAGATGATATTAAAAGAGTTGCCGTTCCGGTGTTGCGTCACAGAATAATTCCAAGCTTCAGTGCTGAAGCCGATGGAATTACTTCGGAAGATATTATTAATTACATTTTACAAAAATTGAATCTATAGCTAAACGAAAATATCTTTCTGTTTTCAATCATCAATGATTTCAGTAGTTTCGGTTAGTAAAAAAAATCTCGGATAAATCTATTCGTTAGATTTCAGAACAAGAAAAAAGGGAAAATGAATAAATTATTAAACGTTAATCTAACTCGACTTCTATTTTTTATCTTATCAATAACTTTCATTTTTTCATGCGGCGAAAAAAATCAGAACAAAGAAAAAGTGCTGAAAAAAAAGGCGGCGCTTAATGAATACGGGCTTCAAACTGATTCACTGATAGAACACGACGGAGTGGTTTTGCGAAATGAAAATTTGTCCGACATTCTACTTCCTTTCGGTTTAGGATATAAACGTATTCTGAAACTCTCCGATTTGAGCAAGCCTATTTTTGACGTTCGTAAAATAAGACCGGGCAATGACTACACAGCATTTACTACAATAGATAGTTTAAACAGACTTAAGTATTTTGTGTACGAAATCGACAAACTCAATTTTATAGTTTATGATTTCGGAGATTCAACTATTTCGGTATTTGCAGGAAAAAAAGAAGTAACCGCACAAGAAAAAAAAGCAGGAGGTGTCGTAAAAGGCTCGCTTTGGAGCACCATGAAAAGTTTGGGTTTAAGCCCTGTGTTGGCGATAAAGATGAGCGAAATACTTGCATGGCAAATAGATTTTAATGCTGTTCGTAACGGAGATAAATTTAAAGTAATTTACGACAATAATTATATTGATAATGAATTTATAGGTACGGGAATAATTAAAGCTTTGATGTTTGAGCATATGGGAGAACAGTTTTATGCGTTCAGATTTAAAGAGGGAAATAAGACCGGCTACTTTGATTACGACGGGGGAAGCATGCGGAAAGCGTTCTTAAAAGCTCCACTTAAGTTTACACGAATTTCTTCCAGATTTACACACAGACGCTATCATCCGATTTTGCACATTTACAGACCTCACTTAGGCATCGACTTTGCCGCACCGATTGGAACACCCGTACAAGCTGTTGGAGACGGTGTGGTGCTCGTTGCACATAGAAAAGGAGCTGAAGGACGGTTTGTTAAAATCAGGCACAACTCCACTTATTCCAGCGGGTATATGCATTTATCAAGATACGGCAAAGGAATAAGACCGGGCAAACATGTTAATCAAGGGGATGTAATCGGTTACGTGGGAAGCAGCGGTTTATCAACCGGGCCTCATCTTGATTTTAGGTTCTGGAAGAACGGAACTCCCGTTAACTATTTAGCGCAAAAATTCCCTCCCTCCAATCCGGTTAAAAAGGAATATATGGAGCGGTTCATCGAAATTCGAGATTCCCTGAAAAAGGAATTGGATAAAATTCCACTGAGCAATATTTTGTCAGGCGAAGATTGAAGATAGAATTTGCCGAAAACAAATTCTATTTCCAATTAAAGAAAAAGTAACTTAACATTAAAAGTGTCGAAATTCGTTACGCTTGTTATTACCAGCCGCCGCTTGCACCGCCGCCGCCAAACCCGCCGCCACCGCCAGAAAAGCCTCCGAATCACCCTGAGCTGCCCCCGCCAAATCCGCCGCGACTGCCACCGCCGCCGCCCAACATTCCGGCACCGAGCCAAAGCAAACCGAGTCCGCTTCCGCGACCGCCGAAAAGAGAGAGGAGCATTATGATAATAAAAAAGATTGTTCCGATCGGAAGACCTTCTTTTTCGTCATCTTTTTTCCGAGTATTCTTGTATTCGCCTACTGTGGCTTTCATGATAGATGTAAGTCCCGCAGCGATACCGGAAAAATAATCTCCCCGCCTAAAATAAGGTCTAACTTCGTTCCGTAAAATTGAACTGGCAAGCGCATCGGGCAAAGCTCCTTCTAATCCGTATCCAACCTCAATGCGCATTTTCTTATCCTTTTTGGCAACTACAAATAAAACTCCGTTGTCATTCTTTTTTGTCCCTATTTTATTTTTTTCGGCAACTTCATTTGCATAATATTCAATTGGATAACCCTCAAGAGTATTAATCATTAAAAACACAATTTGGTTGGAAGTTTTTTGCTGAAAATCAGCCAGAGCTTGATTTATTTTTCTGACTTGTGATGAAGAAAGCGTTCCGGTAAAATCGTTGCAATACGATGAAAGTTTCGGAGCTTCGATTTTACCGGCAAATAGATTTTGACTTAAGAAAAATAAAGCCAAAACAAATACGATATTTTTAGTCCTGTTAAACAAAATCAGAACTTAACTTTCGGAGCTTCTTCTGCTCCTTTTGTTGCTTGAAAATATTGCTTTGCACGGAAGCCTGACATATTTGCTATAATACTGCCGGGGAAACGACGAATCTTCATATTATATTGCTGAACGATTTGGTTAAACCTGCGTCTTTCGACCGAAATACGATTTTCCGTTCCTTCCAATTGCGCCTGCAGCTGAAGGAAATTTTCATTTGCTTTTAATTGCGGATACCGTTCAACCGTAACAAGCAAACGGGAAAGAGCGCTTCCAAGATTGTCCTGAGCCGCCTGGAATTGCTTAAACGCATTCGGGTCCGACAGTTTATCGGGTGTCAGTTTAATCTGATTAACTTTGCTTCTTGCTTCTGCAACGGCTGTGTAAGTTTCTTTCTCGAAATTTGCCACACCTTTTACGGTATTAACTAAGTTCGGGATTAAGTCTGCACGGCGTTGGTATTGGTTTTCCACTTGACTCCATTGCTGTGCAACGCCTTCGTCAAGCGAAACCAAGTCGTTGTAAATACCAACTCCCCAGCCGATAATCGCCACAAAAAAAAGTACTACAACCGCTATTATTATTAATCCTTTATGTTTCATCTATTACTCCATTTTTTTTCAAAATTAATTTGTTAAACTGCGTGTCGGTGCCGGAATTTTACCTCCGCGATTTACGAAGTTGGCGCTGCTAATTTCACGAACAGCCATAACCGGAGCCAAACCGAGCAGTCCGCCGTAATCAACAACATCGCCAACCTTTTTACCGTAAGCGGGAATAACGCGCACCGCTGTTGTTTTATCATTTATTAATCCTATTGCTGCTTCGTCGGCAATTATTCCGGCAAGCGTTGTTGCCGGCGTCTCGCCCGGAACTGCAATCATATCAAGTCCGACGGAACATACCGAAGTCATGGCTTCCAATTTTTCAATACTTAAATTGCCACGTTTTACAGCGTCAATCATTCCTTGGTCTTCACTAACCGGAATGAAAGCTCCGCTTAATCCGCCGACAGACGAACTTGCCATTAATCCGGCTTTTTTAACTGCGTCGTTTAACATTGCAAGAGCGGCGGTTGTTCCGTGTGCTCCCACATCTTCAACGCCCATTGCCTTTAAAATATCGCCAATGCTGTCCCCTTCGGCAGGAGTGGGGGCGAGGGAAATATCAACAATTCCGAAGGGAATTCCATGTTTTTCAGCAACTTCGCGACCGATTAATTCGCCGGCACGAGTAATTTTAAATATGGTTTTTTTAATCACCTCCGAAAGCGTTTGTAAGTCAGCACCTCCAACAGACTTAATCGCGTCCAGCACAACTCCTGGTCCGCTGATTCCAACATTCAAAACCACTTCCGGTTCCGTAACACCGTGAAATGCACCGGCAACAAACGGATTATCTTCGGGCACATTACAAAAAACAACAAACTTAGCACAACCGATTGAATCATGGTCTTTCGTAAGTTCGGCGGTTTTCTTTATTAGGTTTGCAACTTTTAAAACCGCATCCATATTTATTCCCGCTTTGGTTGAGCCGACATTGATGCTGGAACAAATTCTTTTGGTTTCTGCAAGAGCAAAAGGAATTGCTTCGATCAGTTCGCGTTCCCCTTTTGTAAATCCCTTTTGCACCAAAGCGGAAAAACCGGCAAGATAATCCACCCCGACATCTTCGGCAGCTTTATCAAGAGTTTTAGCCATCTCTATAAATTCGTAACGGTTAAAGGAATCAAAGGGAATTGAAATCGGGGTTATCGAAATTCGTTTATTGGCAATCGAGATTCCGTAACGGTCTTCGACTTCCTTGGCAAATTTAACGTGATTTTTCCCATACTTAATTATTTTGTCATAAACTTTTTGTTTACTCACTTCAAGATTTCTGTCATAGCAATCGCGAAGACTTATTCCAAGCGTAACTGTCCGAATATCGAAATGCTCGATTTCGGTCATTTTTATTGTATCTAAAATTTCATCGAATTCGTAGTTCATCTAATTCTTTTCCTTTTTGATTAAAATCAAATTCTGTGCATTTGTCTAAATAAATTTTCGTGTTGTAAAAATATTTTTACGTTCATTTCCGAAGCAATCTTTTCTAATTTTTCGGATAATTCTTTTAACTGATATTTTGACGAACTTAAGTCAACAATCATAATAAGAGTGTAAAAGTCATCCATAATTTTTTGAGAAACATCGCGTAAGTCGCATCCCGCTTCGGCAAGCATAGCGGTTATTCGGGCAATTACGCCCGGACGATTTAATCCGAATGATGTTAGAATTGCTCTATCGACAACAACAGCGCTTTCCGTTTTAGGTAGTTCCGTTTCGGCTCCTAATTTATCGACAGCCGAAGATACAATGTTTCGAACAAGTTCGGGCGAGGCTTTGTCTCCGAGTTCATTAATTGCGGTAAGTGTAATTTTTCGTAATTCTTCTTCTGAAATTTTCACGGCATTTTACCTTTATAATTGTTTTGCAAATTTTCGATTAATTGATTTATTAATTTAATATTTTTTTCATTAGCAAACTTCTCTGCATTTTGAATATTTCCACGATAAAATCTGTACCAAAGCAGGTCTCCGATTAAAAGACCTTCAACTATACGTCTGTCATGAAACGCTTTGATTGTCATATATCCGAATAAAGCATTCCAAGCAAAGGACATTGCACCTGATAAATAATGCCCGGTATAAATTTGTCCGCTTCCAGGTAATATATATGACATTAACTTAACATTAAAAACCGAATATTCCTTTTGGGCAATGGAATCAAGCCTCTCGGCAATTTCGTTACCCGCTTTGGAACGTTTAAAATAATATGACGCAAGTCGAGTCTGATTGTTCAACATATATGTCCATCCCCGCCAATAATCGGCAATAAGCGAATCACCGGAAAAGGTTTCGTATTCATCTAATTCGTTTAACGCTTTATCGATTTTTCTTTCGCACAAAAATGTTCGAACCAAGCTAATCTCAATTTTACCCTTTTCAACAATGTCCTCGGTGTTTATCAGTGCTTCGGAAAAATAATCAGCCGCATTTTTGTAAAATCCCCCTTTTTTATAAGCGACGGCAATTTGCTCTAAAGAGTAAGTTTTTAACTCGCAGGCTTTATCAAAAAAAATTAATCGCTTATATTCTGTTATAGCTTGATAGTAATTGCCTGCGTTAAAAAGGGAATCGGCGTACAGTTTTTGTATGCGCAACGGAGAAACTTTTACTTGGGCGCTAATCTGCAATACCGGCAATGCGGTAATTAAAAGGAATAATAATATTTTTATCGGTTTTTTCATCAAATATTACAACACATTGATTTTTAAGATTGAATATGATAATAGCTGATTTATCATCGTTCCATTATTTTCTGATTATAAACATTTTTTCAGTATCGGGTAAAAAGTACTTATGGTTTTGGGCATAATCGATTAATTTGCTTTGAAATTCCAACAGTTTTCCGGCGTTGTAAATCTGTGCCGAAGTTGCCGAACCATAAATGCTGCCGGCATGAAAAAACAAACCGATTCCCGCATAAACCGCTCCGGCAATATTTTTATCCTTAGAAAAATTATGAACAGCTAATCCGTAAAATAAACCGGTGAAAATTAAAGCTACCGCTCCGTCGGAATAATTTTCGGTGTAAAACTTTCCGGCTCCCGGCAAAACTGTGGAAAGCGCCGCCGCAAGAAGCGGATTTTTCATGCCGGGATGTTGTTTTCGATAATAAAAATCACCGATTTCATTTTTGTAATCCTTTGGGAAAACCGAAACGAACTTACCGGAATCGGGGAGCTGTGCCTTTTTTTCGATCAAAAGCCCGAAATATCTCAATCGTTGCAATTCCGGTTTGTATGAATCGGGCAAATAGACTTTATTATTAAGCAAATTGTAAAAATTGCTGTAATTCTTTCTAATAAACTCGGTTTTAAGAAATTCCAGCTTTGCGTAATCTTTTAAATCAGAGAAGAAGAACAACCCTTTAAAGTAATCTTCGGCTTCTTCGAAACGGCCGGTGCCTCTCAAAGCCAAGCCGGCATTAAGCCGCAGTGTGTCATTCGGGGCGGACATAAGTAAATAGCGGTATTCATCAAATGCACGAATGAAATCTTTTTGTTCGTATAAATTGGCGGCAAACTTTAATCTATTTGAAAGAGACAAGAAAGGATTTTCTGAACTTTGTCCGAAAATGTTAACGGTAACAAAAAAAGAAAGTAGTATTAATTGAGTAGTTAGTTTATTTAATCTCATCAGCAATTATTAATATGGGCGAAATAATTTTTATTTTCAATTATACAACATTAATTATTAATTCCCCAACATTTCATACTTTCGTGGAAAATCAATTAAGCGGCCGTTTTTATCACGAGGATATTTATCACGTTCAATAAAATTCAAATCGCGAGTAAATCTATCTGCAAACATCAAAAATCCTTTTAATAAATTGGTTTCCTTTACCGCAATCACAAAAAAGTGAGAACACGTGGGAATAAAAGGACAATTGTCGCCATCTAAATCGGAAATAAGGAAATAGTATGTGTTTTGGAATCCGCTTAGCAAAGTATTTCCGAATGAAGATGTGTCAAGAGAATAATCTTTATCGGCATTGAGCAAAATCTTATAATCCGGTTTTCGGGATTCCCAACGTCCGGCTTCGGTTTGTGCAAAAAGCGGAATGGAAAATAATATGATTATTAAAAATATTTGCTTCATAATTTTATTTTTCGGTCAAAGGTTTGATTTATTCTTAAGTTAATGAAAAATTTGATTGAAAATAATATCTAAAAAGTTAATTTCGAATTATTTCTTTCACGATTGAAAAATGGCAAAATATTAATTAATAGTAAAGTTAATTATTCCTAAATTTTTCTGCTTTTTTCTATCAAAAGGAAATAATAGAATTGGAATTCTAATTATCAATAGAGAGATTTTCATTTAAAAAGGTTATCTAAAATAACCAGAATAGGATTTTATCTGCTTTGTATTTTTATCTTAGAACTTATTAATTAATAAAATTGAAAGTAATATGTGAAGTTTATGTTTTTTGCAAACATAAAATGGCAGTCTCAATGATTCTCTTCATTGCTTTTCAGATTCTCATTAATTACCTTTAAGGTTCTAATATTTAATGGAGTTTTATTCAATGTTAACAAATTTGCTAAAGAAAGTTTTTGGTGATAAAAATAAAAAAGCCGTAAAAGATTTATGGCCAATTGTAGATCAAATTAATGAAGAATACAAGAAACTTGAAAATCTTACGGACGATGAACTGCGGGAAAAGACCGAGGCTTTTAAAGCCAGATTGCAGGAAGAAACTAAAACAATCCGAGATGAAATTGATACGATAAACGAGAAACTTAAGCAAGATGAAATTGATGAGGACAGAAACACGCTATATGATAATCTGGATAAGCTGAACGAAGAACTTGACGAGAAATATGAATCCATTTTGGATGAGATTTTGCCGGAAGCATTTGCCGTTGTTAAAGATACTTGCCGCAGACTTGTCGGAACTTCGTGGGATGCTGCAGGACAAAAAGTAACGTGGGATATGATTCCTTACGATGTTCAGTTGATCGGCGGAATAGTTTTGCATCAAGGTAAGATTGCCGAGATGGCAACCGGTGAAGGTAAAACGCTTGTTGCTACGTTTCCTCTTTATCTCAATGCTCTAACAGGAAGAGGCGTTCATTTGGTTACGGTTAACGATTATCTTGCAAAACGTGATAGCGAATGGATGGGGCAAATCTTTAAGTTTCATGGGTTAACTGTCGGTTGTATTCTTAACACTATGTCGCCGGAAGAGCGGAAAAAAGTATATCAGATGGATATTGCATACGGAACAAACAATGAATTTGGTTTCGATTATCTCCGTGATAATATGGCGATATCGATTGAAAACCGTGTGCAGCGTGTTCATAACTATGTAATTGTGGATGAGGTTGACTCCGTTTTAATTGACGAAGCGAGAACGCCTCTTATTATTTCCGGACCGGTTGAAAGCGACGACCAACGCTTTTTTGAAATGAAACCGAAAGTAGAACGCTTGGTGAGAAAACAGCAAAGATTTGTAGCCGAACTGGTTCAGCAAGCCGAACAGCTTTTACAAACGGACGACTCGAAAGATAAAAAGGAAGCAGGCGTTCTTTTGCTCCGCGCACACAGAGGTTTTCCTAAAAACAAGAAACTCTCAAAGTTACTTTCCGAACCTGAAAATAAAAAACTTCTGCAGCAAACAGAGTTGGAATACCTCCGTGAAAAAGGAAAGTATATGCACATAATCGATGACGAACTTTATTACGCTATCGATGAAAAGTTGAACACAATTGATTTGACTGAAAAGGGACGGGATGAATTAGCCGCCGGTTCATCCGAAGGAAAAGACTTTTTCGTTTTACCCGACCTTGGAGAAGAAATAAGCGTTTTGGAAAATGACGAAACAATTTCCGAAAAAGAGAAGAAGAAAAAGAAAGATGAGCTATATCAACTTTACAGTGAACGGAGCGATACGATTCATACGCTCAATCAGTTGCTCAGGGCTTATACGATGTTTGAGCGGGACGACGAATATGTAGTAACCGAAGATGGCAAGATTGCTATAGTTGACGAGTTTACCGGACGTGTTTTGCCGGGAAGACGTTACTCCGACGGGCTGCATCAAGCAATTGAAGCAAAGGAAAACGTAAAAGTAGAAAAGGATACCCAAACCCTTGCTACAATTACGCTTCAAAATTATTTTAGGCTTTACAAAAAATTAGCCGGTATGACCGGTACGGCTGAAACCGAAGAGGGAGAGTTTTGGGAGATCTATAAACTTGAAGTTGTAGTAATTCCTACAAATAAACCGATTGCCCGTGTTGACGAAGAGGACGCTATTTACCGTACAAAAAGGGAGAAATATGCGGCGGTAATTAATAAGATTAAAGAGTTGAAATCAGCGGGAAGACCTGTATTGGTTGGTACAACAAGCGTTGAAGTTTCCGAAACTTTAAGCAGAATGTTAAAACGTCAGGGAATAACCCATAACGTATTAAACGCTAAGCAGCATAAGCGCGAAGCGGAAATTGTAGCATTTGCCGGACAGCCGGGTGCCGTAACGATTGCAACCAACATGGCCGGTCGTGGCACCGATATTAAATTAGGAGCCGGTGTAGTGGAAAAAGGCGGGCTTTATATTCTCGGTACCGAACGACATGAGTCGAGGCGTATTGACAGACAGTTGCGCGGACGTGCCGGACGACAGGGAGATCCCGGAACAAGTAAGTTTTTTATATCGCTCGAAGATGATTTAATGCGATTGTTCGGGAGTGATAAAATAACAAACGTTATGGGACGTTTGGGCTTGGAAGAAGGCGAAGCAATCGAACACTCCATGATTACAAAATCGGTGGAGCGCGCACAGAAAAAAGTTGAAGAGAATAACTTTGCCATTCGTAAAAGATTGCTGGAATATGATGATGTTATGAATCAGCAGAGGGAAGTAATCTATTCCCGAAGAAAGAAAGCGCTGGAGGGGGAGAGATTAAAAGATGAAGTTTTCGAGCATGTTGAAGATTACGTAGATGATTTAATTGAACAGCATTACGAAAACGGTGAAGTTGAGCAACTCCGTGATACTTTAATGAAGCATCTTTTGATTGATGTTAAAATTGATCCTGATAAACTTGAAAAGCTCGGGAAAAGCGGAGTAAAAGATAAGATAATGGAAGCCGCCCATAAGTTCTACAAAGAAAAAGAAGAGATGCTCGGTTCGGAACTGCTTGCAAGAATTGAACGATATGCCGTATTGAGCGTAATCGATGAGAAATGGAAAGAGCATCTTCGCGAGATGGATGATCTGAAAGAAGGAATCGGACTAAGAGCTTACGGACAAAAGGACCCGCTTCTTGAATACAAGGGAGAAGCATTTAAGTTGTTTGTGGATTTGCTCCAAACAATTAGAGATGAAATTATTTCTATGACATTTAAGCTTTTCCCGCACGAACCGGATGAAGTTCAGCATAAACGTAAATCTTCGAACAGAAGAATTACTATTAGAAAAGAAAGCGCCGATAATATGGGAATAAGAACAGCGGGACAAACGGACGAAGGCGGACGGAGAGGTAAACAGCAGCCGATTGTTAGAGTTGAGAAAAAGATTGGACGCAACGATCCGTGTTGGTGCGGAAGCGGCAAAAAGTATAAAAATTGTCACGGTAAAATAGAATAGGAGATTTTCCCATGAAAAAAATTGAAGCTATTATTCGTCCTTTTAAATTGGATGAAGTAAAAGAATTGCTTCTTGATGAAGGAATTAAAGGGATGACTATTACCGAAGTCCGCGGCTACGGCCGACAAAAAGGGCATACGGAAACTTATCGCGGCAGTGAGTATCAAATTGAATTTGTACCTAAAATTAAAATCGAAATTATTGTTGATGAGAATAAAGCGGATTTGGTGATAGATTCAATTTTATCGGTTGCCAAAACCGGTCAAGTTGGCGACGGAAAAATTTTCGTTTCCACAATTGATGAAGTAATTAGAATCAGAACCGAAGAATCCGGAACAGCGGCTCTGTAGTTTTCATGAATATGAGTAAAAAATTATCGATTATTTCTCTTTTGGTTTTGCTTTCGGGATGCAGCCTTTGGGATAATTTTGTAACCTATTTTAATACTTTTTATAATGCGGAAAGGGATTACAATCAAGCTATTGAATTGATAAATGAATCTAAGCCTGACCCCTTTGAGTTTAAGTTTGACAAAGTTCCAAACGGGACTAACAAGTTGTTTAATAACGTTGTAAAAAATCTTTCGGATATTTTACAGCATCATCCAAAATCAAAATATGCCGAACCTTCATTGTTAATATTGGGCAAGGTGTTTTACTATCAGAAAAATTTTCCGAAAGCGGAACGAAAATTTAAAGAGTTGGCTTCCAAAGGTGATACAGACCTTTATTTGGAAAATTTGTTATGGTTAGCAAAAACCGAACTTCAGATGCGAAAGTTTGATGACGGACTAAAAGCCCTGCAAGTGGTTAAGCAAAAAGCTTCCGAAGAGGAAAATCTTGAGTTACTTACCGACGCTTTCATAACCGAAATAGCATTTTATGTTTTTAGAGAAAATTATGATAATGCAATTTCCGATGGAAAAGCAATTTATAATGTTACCGATAACAATGAAATAAAAGCTCTGCTTGCTTACGAAATCGGTAAACTTTACAAGAAACTTGAGAAATATGACGAAGCTTCTATTTGGTTTGCTAAAGTACTTGATTATTCGCCTGATTTTGAAACGGAATTCAGAAGCAAACTTGAGTATGCAAAAATGCAGCTTGAACTTGGGGAATACGACAAAAGTGAAGAGTTGCTGCTTTCATTAAAAGATGATGATAAATTTAATGATTATCAGGATGAAATAGAAGAAGAGCTTGGAAAACTTTACTTTAAGATGGGGGAAATCGGAGAAGCTATTTATCAATTTACTCTTGTAGATTCGTTATACAAAGCAAAGCAAACAGGCGGCGAAGCAAAATATATGCTTGGTAATATTATGGATAATATCTATCATAATTATGATAGCGCTTATACATACTACCAAGGGGTAGGAAAAACCAAAGCTGAAGATAAACTAAAACTCATTTCAAGAAAAAGGCTGAATATATTAGATATTTATTTTAAGACATCTAAAGATCAGAAAGTTTATTTCAAGCAATATTTATATGCTACTAATCCTGAGGCGTTTAAAAAGGATTCGGCAGCATACCAGGAGTATCTGCTGTTCAATAATAAAGAAAAGGTTAATAAAGATTCGTTGAATAAGAAAGACTCGCTTAATGTAGATAAAACAAAAGCGGAAAATCTTACGATTGAAGAAAGAATGGCTCTTTTCAAAAAGAAGGAACGGGAAGATGCTAAAAAAATGATAGAGCCTAAACGTCCAAAATTGAGCGCCGATTCATTAAAAAGTCTTCTCTCGGAAACTTACTTAAAAAAAGGAAACTTGTTTTTTTCCGAGCTTGATGTTTTGGATTCGGCTTTTTTCTATTATTCAAAAATCATAGATGATTTTGATTCCACACGATATGATCCGAACGCATATTATAATTTAGGAGCATACTATTTAACAGTTGCCGATACAATAAAAGGTGACAGTCTCTTTAAGTATGTTGTAAAAAAGTATCCCTTTAGCCCGCTTGCAGAATCCGCAGCAAAAAAACTCGGGATAATCAGAGAGGTTACAAATAGTGACCCTGCACAGAAGGAATATTTTAAGGCGGAAGCCAAAATGGATAGTTTGCGATACAGAGAAGCTCTTAATATTTTAATAAATATTCCTTCGAATTTTCCGAAATCTCCAATTGTTCCGCAGTCGTTTTATACTGTAGGTTGGATTTACGAGAATATTCTTTTTAATCCCGATTCTGCTTATGCCTATTATAAAAAGGTAACAACAGATTATAAAACCACAGAATATGCACGCGCTGCTAATCCCAAAGTAAAAGCATGGGAGAATAAAATAAGGGAAGAAGAGCGTAAAATAAAAGCAAGACAAGATTCAATAAAATTGGCGGCAAAGAAAGATTCGTTACGTAAACTGATAAAAACCGATTCTCTAAAATCTTCCAAACCGGTTGCGGTAAAGGACTCGATACAAACGGAAAAGCAACAAATTAATAGTATTCCGCAATCAAAAAGTCCGGCAAAAGCAATTAAGAAGAAAATAAACACTTTACCGAAAGTAGATACATTAAAAAATAAAAAGAAGTCCGGCAGCAAGTAATCATGGATGTTTCAGAACTTTTGAATATTATTTCGAAAGGAGAAAACCTAACCGTAGAATTCAAACAGAAATTTACAGAACACGAAAAAATTGCCAAAGAGATGATTGCTTTTGCCAATACAAAGGGTGGAATATTAATATTCGGGGTTCGGGATAACAGGAAAATTCTGGGTATTGAAAGCGAAAAAGAGATTGCTGAATTGGTAAAGGAAACTGCCGAACATTACTCGGTACCTCCAGTCAAATATAGAATCGAGTTTCCGGAAATAAAGAAAAAAATGTTAGCGGTTGTTTATATTGAGGCGTCATCAGATAAACCCCATCGGATTGAAGATTACAATGAAAAACTCGATTTAAACAGTGCTCAGGTATATGTACGTGTTAACGATAAAAGTGTTTTGGCCGGAAAGGAAATGATAAAGTTGATGATGATTAATCCGGATAACAAACCGTTAAAAAATTATGAGTTTGCATCAAACGAAAAAGCTGTATTCACCTATCTGGAAAATCACGAAACAATTGAAGCTAAAACATTGAGCAAGTTTGCCAATATTTCAATGAGACGAGCTTCGAGAACACTGATAAATTTGGTTAGACTAAACTTGCTTTTGATACACACAAAGGATAACGGAGAAAATTTTTTTACCGGGAAATAGTTGAGTTTTGACTATTTAGACTATTTAACAGGAAACGCTCCAAAATATACTGTGCTTCCCGAAGGGAATTCCGAACCGCTTGGAGGCTCTTTTGTCATTCTGAACATCTCGATTTCGTCAAATGGAATGTGTGGCAGTTTGTTTAACGAATAAAACTTTTTGCCAGGATGGGGATGAAAGATTCCGACAGAATATGATTGACCTTTGCTGATAAGCCAAAGCTGAAGTGATTCGTTCATACTGATTTGAGGTTCTTTAATAAATTGTAATATCCCTAATCTGCTTGAGGGTGAAAGTAAAATTCTTGCATCGTAACCTCCTTTGTCTTCAGTGCCGGCAAGGGGCACTACAAGCAAATCTTTCTGGTTGAAAGATTCGATTAAGGGTAAGTTAGAACTAATAAAGTCGTTCTTTGTTTTAACTTCGGTTTTAAGAACATTTTTTTCTTTTTGTAGTGACGCAACTTTTTCAGATAAGGAGGATTTGGTGGAGAAGTACATTATCAGTAAAATCACAAAAATTAATATTGAAGTCGCAGTAATTATCTTTAATGTTAAAGAGTGCAAAAACGGTTTACTTTCTTCACATTGTTCATCATTTTGTTGTGATTTACTCTCTGCTTGGTCTTGTTCTAACTCCGGAGTTACAACTAAAGTTTGGCGTTTGCTTCTCTTTACAGTAACGTGCGGATGAGGGTTGTCGGTAACGCTTTCGCGGGGAAGAGTTACTTTCTCCTTTTTTGCCTTGTTTGTTTTAGGTGCAAATACTTCATCGGAAGCCTGATTAACAACTTCTTTCTCCTTTGGATCATTATCGTCAATCGGTTCTTTTTCAAGCGGATTTTCAAAAGGTGTGTCTTTTGAATTATCCTCCGGTTGAGGAATTTCTTCATGATCTTCTTTCGGTGCAGTGCTTACCGGTTTCAATGTTTTTGAAGTGCCTTTAAAAGAAACGTTTTCCGGAATTTTAATCTCCGGTTCTTCTTTTTTTCCACTTTCGGCTTTTTTACTTTCCAATATTTCACGAAGGTTAGCTTTTTTTGTACGGGTTTTTATTTTACTATTATCTTCGTTATCAGGGATTTGCTGAAAGATCTTGTTTTGTAGTGAAGCCGGAGGATTTTCGATTTCCAATATTATCGGAATTAGAGCGGCAACATTTTGAAGTTCGCCAAGTTCGTCATTATTAATAGAGCCGCCACTGTTGATATAATCAACAAACTGCATCAGGTTGGCGTTATCCAAACAACCCGTTACATAAGCGCTCATCATTTCTTTTAAAGTTTCAGACATCCTTATTCCGATAATAAATTTTCTCTGAGATTATAAACAGCGGTTTTTATTTTAACACGTACTGTTTCCACAGGTATATTTAATTTATTTGCAATTTCATCAAGTGTGTAACCGTCATAATACGCAAGGTGCAAAACGTATTTTTGAGCGTCGGTTAATTTATTAAGAGCTTCTTCAAAAGTCGGTTTTATTTTGAAAGCCAAGTCAATATCTATCGGGTCAATGCCGACAGCCAACTGAGGAACAATAAACTTTTCTTCATATATTGCATCGTAGTACTGAGATGCCGAAAGGGAATTGCGGCTGCGACGCGCGCTATCAACAGCACGATTTCGCGTAAGTGTTACAATCCAAGTATAAGGATTTTCAGGCTGGTTTAAGTAGCTATCGGTTTTTTTCCAGATAATCAAAAATACTTCTTCAAGAAGACTTGCCGCAACATCAGCATCTCCGACAATTTTTTTAATCAGAGTATAAAGTAATTTTGAGTATCGCCTGTACAAATCCACCAACGCTATTTTATCGCGCTTGCCGACAAGTGTCAGTAATTCAGAATCTGTAAGTGATGCGTATGGGTTCAATTTAGCTCAGTTTTGTTAAAAATATTATTAACCGAATATTAACCTATTAAAGTAAAATTAATGAAGCAAAAAATCAATTAATTGTTAACAAAATTTAATTCTTTTTATGGCATTTAAAAAAAATCATTGTTTTTTATCTAAAGAAAAAATGTTACTGTAAATTTATTGAGACATAGGCTAAAAATAAGAGTTGAATAAATATTAAATCTCTAATCGACTTACATGGAATGAATTCAAAATTATTCTTTTTCATCTAAATTCTCAATACGTCAAGCGCCGGAATTTCAATTATCAATTGTCAATTATCCACTGTTTTCTGTTCTGTTTTAGTTTCCAAGTTGACATTAATTAGTGCAATAAATTAAAAATTATAATAAAACCCAAGAAAATATGTGTTGTTCTTTGTCTCATTTCCTTTTTTATATGCAAGAAACAAATCAACAGGAAGGTGAAATTTTCGTGAGGTCTTCCTAACCAAAATGTTCCCGGAATTGAGGTTGGCTTTCTTACCGGTTTTCCCTAACTTTTTGTTGTACCATTTAATATAGAAATATAGAGCGGCTCCAACAACAACAGCTCCGGCTGCAATATAAAAAATGTCATTTAGGGAGTTGTCACTTGATGCAACAGTTGATGAACCTCCGATTCCCGTTTTTACTCCGTCAAAAGACTGAGCAAAAAGTGAGTTTCCTGAAAGAGCAAATTGCAGTATTACTAAAGTGACAGCAAAAAACATTGGAAGTGTTTTTCTTTTTTTCATTGTAGCATCCGATTATAAAAAATAGATTAAATAAAGGTAAACAAAAGGAGCAGTAAATAAAAGGGAATCAAATCTGTCAAACACTCCGCCGTGTCCCGGAATAAATGATGATGAATCCTTAACTCCGGCATCCCGTTTGAATAAACTTTCAACTAAATCGCCAACTTGTCCGACAGAGCCAATAAGTGCGCCGATGATTGCCGCATCTGCAAGGGAAAGAAATTCTATGTAAAATTCTTTTAATACAATCATTGATAATATTGAGAAGAGAAAACCTGCAATTGCTCCTTCCCAGCTTTTTTTCGGGCTAACTCTCGGGAAGAGTTTATGTTTTCCATAAGCCGAGCCGATAAAATAAGCGGCTGAATCACACATCCAGATTGTTACCAATAGTCCGATAACCAATGCGCCGCCACGTCCGTACAAAATAGTTTCGGGATAAATTTCCCTGATTCCTATCAGCGAAGTGGAAAATAACCCGATGTAGAAAACACCGAGTAAGCCGACTCCAATATTGGCAAGGGCATTAGATTTATTCTTTGTTAATTCCGATAATGCAAAGAAGATTGGGACAAGAAGAGTTAGAAATGTATAGTCGGTAAAATGAAAATATGAATTCGTAATAAAAAGAAATACAAATCCCAAACCGATTATCGAGGAAACAAAGTAACCTTTGGCTTTTGCCATGGAACTTAGTTCGTAAAACGAAATTAATCCCACAAACAAAACAAACAAAAGAAAAAGCCATTTTCCCCAAAATGCCATAAACAGAAGAAAAGGAATTGCAACAAGAGCAACTATAATTCGAGTGATTCTATTACTTGTGTTCAAACTCTATTCCGCTCTTTTATTGATATCTTCAATAATTTGTTTTGCTTCTTCGAAATCTTTTGGAGTAACATTAACCTTAATTACTGATAAATCGCCGTAACCCGGAAAGCTGGTATCTTTTTCGTTTAATATAACAACGTTAATACCGGCGCCGTTAAGATTGGATTTAAGCATTTCCGCTTCAAGTGTATCTTCAGTGGAATAAACAGTTACCCAATCTTCAACTGTTTCCACGGGAATTAATTCTACTTCGCAATCGGGGCATACAAATACATTGTCATCAAACTCTTTATTACAACTCGGGCAAGTTTTCATGATTTCTCCAGATTTTTGTAATAGTTAACAGCATAGATAAAGAATATTATGAAAAGAAACAAAAGAAAAATAAACTCTCCCAAAGTAGTTGGTAAATCAATAGTTGAAATATCAGGACTTGAAACAAGTTCGTCTTTACCGTAAATTAGATACATAACAACGGCAAATAAATTATTTAAGAAGTGAATCGTCATCGGCAAGAAAATTGATTTGCCTTTATATGCAAACCAGCCTAAGAACATCGAAAGGAAAATAAGCGAAAGTAATCCGTACGGATTAAAGTGATATAATCCAAAAAACAGAGACGTAATCAAAATTGCCGGGAAAGGTTTTATTTTCAGTTCAAAGCTTTTCTGAATAAAGCCACGGAAAAATGCTTCCTCGCAAATAGCCGGAGTAAATGTAACTACAACGATAACTAATAGTACTTCCACGATGTTGTGCGTCGAGAGTATTTCGAGATAGGAGGATTCGACAATTTTATCCATGTTATCCAAAAAGGATTTTAGTCCGTTGAACAGAGCATAATGTTCTGCGAGTTTTACAATTACATAATTTTGCAAGTTGATAAAAAGCTGTAGTAACGGGGTTAATATCGCAAGACCTAAAATTGCCAGTCCGAACTCTTTGGGGCGTGGAATTCTCCGAACACGAAGTACGGTCGAAACATCAAAATAGACAGCTTTTGAAAGCCAAATAGCCGGAATTAAAATAAAGAGAAATTGCCCTGCCATGGCCATCAGGCGCATCGAGTTGGTATCGGCATTTTTAATATCGAAGCCGAAAATTGCCAAAGTCAGTAAACTTCCGACAATCTGATATAGGATAAAAACTCCAAACAGCGCCAAGAAAGCTACCGAAATAGGGTTTAACACGGGAAAAAGATTTTTGTCGTATTCGTCTAAATTATTATAATCTTTTTCGAAATAATATGTTTTGTTTTCTTTTTCTTCCATAAAATTCAGGAAACAAATTTACTCTTTTTAGCGATAATAATTTTAGAAATTCTATTGAAAGATTTTTCTTTTTTGATAAACTAATCGGAGAGTAAATAATACTTTTTCGACAAATTTATCTTACATAAAACTCCATCAATAATTATTTCCCTTTTCGTATATTTAATTTTTGTAAAAATATATTTTACGGATGCTGAGAAGAAAACATAGCTTAAATAAAAAAGAAATACTTGTGGAGTTATCCGCTAAACTTAATGCGGAAAATCTATATAATAGTTACATATTCCCAATCAATAAAATTAACTCAAAGGCACTAATTAAAAGTGTTAAAGAAAAGAAAAACAAGTTTCTTTATTGGCGGAAGCCATCGGAGGATTTTGCATTTCTTGCTCTCGATAGTATCAAAGAATTAACGGCAAAAACGAGTAACTTACTAATTGAGGAAGCTAATCTTATTAAAAACAACCTTAGAAGTAATATCTCGGATTATGACGATAAGCGTTTTCCTCTGATTGTCGGCGGAGTTAAGTTTAACGAAATTTCCGAATCGGAAGTTTGGGGCGATTTTAATTATAACGATTGGTTCTTGCCGCGCGCTACGTTCATTTTAATTAACGGTAATTATTTTCTTATGATAAATACGCTTCCCGAAGAAAAATTCAGCGAAGTGAAAAACGAGATTAGTGAAATTCTTGATATTGCTTTCTTAACCCCCAAGGATGAAAAACCCGAAAAAGGGAAAACTCCAAAAATAAAAAAGAACGGAAATCACGATAAATTTGTTTGGGAAAAAAGAATAACCGAAGCGCTTAGATTAATATTAAATGGAGATTTGGATAAAATTGTAATTTCGCGGTTTGTAAACCACACACTTGATATTGCACCGGATTATCATAGGATTTTAACAGAGCTTTCTTCGTCATTTCCTTTCTGCACAATATTCGGATTCAATAGCGGCGAGTCTTTCTTTTTCGGCGCAACTCCCGAAACACTTTTTACGGTACATAATTCCGAGTTGGAAACAGATGCTTTAGCCGGTTCTATTGAACGCGGCAAAAACATTTATGAAGATGATATTCTTGCAAACGAACTTCTTTCGAGTGATAAAAATCTACGCGAGCATAAGAAGGTGGTCGATTTTCTAATTTCGCGTTTGGAAAAACATTCCGTTACAATTATCTACAAGGACACACCTAAAATACGGAAACTCCGTAATATTCAGCATCTTTGGACGCCGATTAACGCTAAGTTAAAGAAGAACGTAAATCCTCTTTCTATACTGTACGATATTCATCCGACACCGGCGGTTTGCGGTTCACCTCAAAAGATTGCATATGAAAAAATTCCAAATATTGAAAATTTTGAACGCGGGTTGTTTACGGGAGTAATCGGCTGGTTTAATTTTTCCGATGTCGGCGACTTCAGTGTTGCCATTCGCTCCGGATTGATTAAAGGAAAAGAGCTTAACGCTTACGCCGGGTGCGGAATTGTAAACGGTTCAAACTCGGACGAGGAATTCCTTGAAACAAAACTGAAACTTCAACCTGTATTATCTTTGTTTGAAGAAAATGAATATTAATAGAGGATTGA
>CAZMZM010000014.1:0-11368 GCA_964570865.1 uncultured Melioribacter sp. | reverse complement strand
GACGGATAATTGATGATGAATAGAAAAGAATTTAATATTAATACTAATTTTGGTTGGGCAACGCTTTTTGTAAAGCGGCTGGAATTGTTGGGTGTAAAGGATGTTTGTATTTCTCCCGGATCGCGCAACACTCCCCTTACGCTTGCTTTTGCCGAAAGCCGTAAAATAAAACAACATGTTATTATCGATGAAAGAATGTCAGGCTTTTTTGCTTTGGGTTTGGCAAAAAAATCTAAATTTCCCGTAGTTGTCGTTACTACTTCCGGTACGGCTACAGCCGAACTTTATCCCGCAATTGTGGAAGCATACTTAACTCGCATTCCTCTTATTATCGGTACTGCGGACAGACCCGAATATCTTCGAAATACAGGCGCAAATCAAACAATTAATCAGGATAATCCGTACCGGAATCACATTCGGTTTTATGCCGACTTGCGACTGCCAAAACTAACACGAGCAAGACTGGAACACCTTATAAACATTACCGATAAAGCATTTAACATCGCTAATGAAAGTAATCCGGGGCCCGTTCACTTGAATTTCCCTTTTGAAAAACCGCTTGAACCAAATTCCTTTGATGCGGTTTTAGACCGGTTATTATTCGACACGGTTATAAATAAAAAGGTTGTTATTAATTATCCGAAATTAAGAATGCCCTCTGTTAAGTTTCAAAAGAAAATATCGAAAGCCTCGAGAGTGCTGATTTTATTGGGTGCAACCAACAACACTAAAGCCGACCGCGCAGTAATTAAGTTGGGCGAAATATTAAAAGCTCCCGTCATTGCTGACGGAATAAGTTCCGCTCGTTACTTTTCGAAAAACAAAACGGTTATTTCCAATGGAGCGAGTTTAGTTAAATCCGAATTGGCAAGTGAATTACAACCTGATATTATTCTGATGTTCGGTAAAGCGCCTACAACAAATGCCGTTCTCAATTTTGTAAAAAAATCAAACGCCGAAAAAATATTGATTAACAAATTCGGTGATCTTCACGATCCTTCGCGAACCTATTCCAAATTATTTAAGAGTGATGAAATAGATTTCGCCGGATCGATTATAGATTTTATAAAAGCAAATAAAATTAAACGGGGAAAGGAATATTTAAATGATTTTCTTGATTGTGAAAAGGCTATTGAAAAGATAAAGATACAAGAATCAGCTAATCTGAAATTAGAAATAGAACCTAAAGCAATCGCGGCCGTACTTTCGGTTTTACCGGAAAAGAGCAATCTGTTTATCGGCAACAGTACTCCTCCTCGAGATTTGGATACGTACGGAGGCAATAATCGGAAAGAAATTACGGTTTATTCAAATAGAGGAGCAAGCGGTATTGACGGTGTAATTTCAACTGCCGCCGGAGTTGCGGTAAAAAGCGCTCATCCTACTTTTCTAATTATTGGGGATGTTTCATTTCTCTATGATATTTCATCGTTGGCATTTTTATCGGCTAATAAAATAAAACTTAATATTATTCTAATGAATAACAACGGTGGAGGAATATTTAAGATGCTGCCGATTTCGAATGAGAAAAAATATTTTGACAAATATTTTACTACTTCGCACAACTTGGATTTTGAGAAAATTGTTTCTGCTTTCGGAGGAGAATTTACTACTATAAAAGAAATGGAAGATCTGTCCGCACAAGAGCTTTCCACTAATGATAACAACGGTTTTAGAGTTTTTGAGATTATTACGGATTCTGAAAAATCCAAGTCTTTTCGTGAAAAATTTTCAAAATCAGTTAACATTAAATTGCAAGATGAACGAAACAAAAATTAAAATTAACGGTTCCGTTTTTAATTTATTGTTTGATGATAAGAAGAGTGGAAAAACTCCTATTCTCTTTCTTCACGGATTTACCGGTAACGCAGAAGATTGGCTTCCCTTTTTCGATCAATTAAATGATAACGTCTTTCCTCTTGCGTTGGATTTACCAGGACACGGAAAATCGATAAAATTGAAGGATGAATTTTATGAGATTGAAAACCTCGACAAAGTATTAATCGAAATAATTGAAAAGTTTAAGCTTAAGAAAATAATTCTTACGGGTTATTCGATGGGAGGGCGCGCAGCTTATCAATTTGCCGTAAAGCATTCTGAAATGCTTGCCGGATTAATTATAGAAAGTGCCACCCCCGGATTGGCGGAAAAGGAAGCGAGGGAAGAGAGATTGAGAAACGATTACGAACTATCCGAAAGAATTAAGCGGGAAGGAATAAATTCCTTTATTGATTACTGGTTTTCACTTCCTATTTTTAAAACATTGCAGGCAATTCCGCGCGAACAATTAGAGGAAGAAAAAAACCGGCGCAAGCAGAATATTCCGGATGAATTAGCAAAGGCGTTGGTTGGAGGAAGTCAGGGAAAAGTAGATCACGTTTGGGATAAATTGGATAAAATTAATTTCCCTCTGCTCCTGATTGACGGCGAGCATGATAAGAAATACAGATTCCTCGACACGCTTGTTCTAAAAGAAGTTTCTACAGCAGAGAGAAAAACGGTGAAAGATGCCGGACATAATATACACTTAAAAAAACCTGAAGAATTTATTATCTTAGTAAATTCGTTTATTGATAAAGTATTAAAGGAAAAATAAAATGAGCAATTGGAAAACAGCTAAAGAATATTCGGATATTACATACAAAAAAATGGATGGAATTGCGCGAATTGCGTTTAATCGTCCGGAAGTAAGAAACGCTTTTCGTCCCGATACGGTTTTGCAATTACATAACGCATTACAAGATGCACATGAAGATCCGGAAGTAGGCGTAGTTTTGTTAACAGGCGAAGGACCGGCGAAAGACGGGAAATATGCATTCTGTTCCGGCGGAGACCAAAAAGTAAGAGGCGACAAAGGTTACATAGGTACAGACGGCGTTCCGAGACTAAATATTTTAGATGTTCAAAAGTTAATCCGCAGCATGCCGAAACCGGTAATAGCGCTTGTTGCAGGATACGCAATCGGCGGGGGACACGTGCTGCACGTAGTTTGTGATTTAACAATCGCAGCCGATAACGCTGTTTTCGGGCAGACAGGTCCTAAAGTCGGGAGCTTTGACGGAGGCTTTGGAGCGAGTTACTTGGCGAGATTGGTGGGACAGAAAAAGGCGCGTGAAATTTGGTACTTGTGCCGTCAGTACAATGCTGATGAAGCTTTGGAAATGGGACTTGTCAACAAAGTTGTTCCTGTTGAGGAATTGGAAGAAGAAGGTGTTCGCTGGGCTAAGGAAATTTTGCAGCACAGTCCACTTTCACTTCGATTGCTTAAATCGGCGTTTAATGCCGAACTTGACGGACAAGCCGGAATCCAAGAACTTGCGGGAAATGCAACACTGCTTTATTACATGAGCGAAGAGGCGCAGGAAGGACGCAACGCTTACAACGAAAAGAGGAAACCGGATTTCTCAAAATTTCCGAGAGTGCCGTAGTGCAGGAAACGTATATAAATAAATTGTCGAAATTAAATCTCTGGATAACGGCAAGCCGCCCGAAAACATTGCCGGCGGCGGTTACGCCTGTTATTGTCGGCAGCGCCATTGCCGGATTTGAAAATAAGTTCAACTTTGTTCCGGCGGTTTTTGCGCTTATAATTTCATTGCTGATACAAATTGCGACTAACTTTGTAAACGACCTTTACGATTTTCTGAAAGGAACAGATAAGCCCGATAGAGTTGGCCCGCAAAGGTTGCTGACTTCCGGTTTGATTTCTCCCCAAGAGATGAAGCGTGCAATCTATCTAACCTTCGGTTTGGCTTTTTTGCTCGGTCTGTATCTTGTATATCTCGGAGGTTGGATTGTTCTACTCATCGGAGTTCTTTCAATTGCCGCGGGAGTTAATTACACGGCGGGACCTTTTCCCTTTGCTTACAACGGTCTCGGTGATTTATTTGTGTTTATCTTTTTCGGAATTGTTGCCACGGTCGGAACGTATTTCGTCCAAGCGCTCTCTTTCTCTTCGCTTGCGCTTTGGGCTTCGGTTCCGGTTGGTTTGCTTATCACAAACATACTTGTTGTAAATAATTACAGAGACGCAGATGAAGATAAACTCGCCGATAAAAAAACTCTTGCCGTAAGACTCGGGAAGTCCTTTGCGCGCATGCAGTATCTTATTTCCATAATTATTTCATACGCAATTCTATTTGTTATTTATTTTGAATACCAAACAACCGTTTGGATTTTTCTCCCTCTACTTTCTATCCCGCTGGCAATTAAACTAATCGGAATGATTTACACTTTATCCGGAAGTCCCCTTAATAAAACTTTGGCTTTAACCGGAATTTTTTCAACTCTATACGGATTACTTTTTGCAATCGGTTTGCTGCTGTGATTATCAAACGGATAATAGTAAAAGAAAAAGAATTTAATTTTCTTAAACCGGTAGTAACTTCAAGAGAAGAAATAAGCCGGAGAGTTGTAATCGAGATAGGATTAATTGACGAAAACGGAAGATGCGGAATTGGTGCCGCTTATCCTCTTCCACCATTTACGGAAAAGAGTGAAGAAGTTGAAAAAAAATTAAAAGTGGTTGCTGATAGTTTGCGTATGCAGGCTTTTTTATCATTAGAAGAATTTTTGCAAAATGATATTTGGGCAAAAATTAATTCTCCGCTTTTATGTTTTGCCTTTGAAACGGCTTTTATTAACCTCATGATTGAATCCGACGATATTAATGAAATTTCATTCATTAATAAAATTAAAAGTCGTCCCGTAAAATTGAACGCATTGATTTCCGAGACCGATACACACGCTTTTTTGAAGTCCGCCGAAGAAGCGATTCGGCAAGGATTCGATACATTAAAAATTAAACTTGGATTTTCCGTATTTGAAAATGAATTAATCAGACTCGGTTTTCTGCGAACTTTATCCGACGGAATAAAACTCCGCATAGATGTTAACGGAGCTTGGGAATTTGAAGAAGCGAAACTTAAAGTAGAGAGATTACTCGGTTTTAATCTTGAATATGTTGAAGATCCGACTGCATGCTTTGAAGATAACTTAAAACTTGCTGCTCTTTTTCCTGAAAAAATTGCGTTCGACCAAACTTTTAATACTATCGAAGATATCCAAAAGATAGCGGAAATTAAAGCACCTTTAATATTAAAACCTTCCTTTTTCGGCTCTATTTCCGAAGCGGTAAAAGTAATTGATTTATTCAATAACGCCGGAGCTAAGGTAATAATATCTTCTGCGTTTGAAGATGCCGTGGGGCGCGAAATTACTTATGCGCTGGCGTCACTTCTGCCGTACGATTCCGTTCACGGATTAAATACTCAATCCGTTCTGATTGAAGAGAATACGGAACCGTACGAAAAAACGGGTAACCGGCTTCTTTTCTCGAAAGAGAAATTTTTAAGAAAGAACAAATGCGGAGAAGGAGAATAAATGGGCAATTTGTTTTCTCGACAACTCGGCGAGCATATTGAAAATAAAGGTGGAGAGAACGCTCTTGTTTCTTCGGAAGCAAAGTTGACATGGGATGAATTGAGTGAAATTTCATCATGTAATTCATCGGCTATTCATGAGGTCTTCGCTTCAACGGAATTCGTTCCTCTCCTTTTTCAAAACCCTTTCCGCTTTACACAATCGGTTTATGCGGTTTGGCAAAGCGGAAAAATCCCGGTTCCGATAAATCCCGATGCAGGTAACAAAGAAATAATAAACATATTAAAACCACTTCGAACCAAGAAACTGATTTCCGATATTAGAATCAGAGTTAAATCTTTACACGGAGAAATTGAAGTACTTGATTGGAACGAATTAACAAAAATTGAGGTTCCGCAAAAAAGTAAAAAAAAACGTAACAAAACCGCTGTTGTTATTTTTACGTCAGGTTCTACCGGCTATCCGAAAGGGGTTCCTGTAACTTTCGATAATCTTAATGCTAATATTAATTCTATTTTACGGTTGATTAAGATTAGTCCGAAAGATTCGTGGCTGGCATCACTTCCTTTTTTTCATATCGGAGGATTTGCAATTATTTGGCGCGCACTTGCAACCGGCTCGACTTTATTTTTGCCGGAATCATTTTCGACAACGGATATTTTAAAAGCGGTCGCTAATTTTAAACCGGCGCAGTTTTCAGTTGTATCAACAACATTAAGAAAACTAATCGATGATATTACTCCTTACAAAAAACTTAATGCGGTATTTGCCGGCGGCGGACCTGTAATTGGCAAACTGATGAAAGCCGCTATTGATAAGGGGTTTCCCGTTTATAAAGTTTACGGCTCTACCGAAACAACTTCCATGATCTCTGTTTTAACTCCGCAGCAGTTTCATAAAGCGCCCGAATCTGCAGGAAAACCGTTTAAGGAAATTGAGTTGAAAATTTCCAATCCCGATGAAAACAGAATAGGGGAAGTTTGCGTAAAGGGAGCGCAGATTACAGACGGATATTTAGACGGTGAAAAAAATAATTTTACCGAAGATGAATTTTTAAGAACCGGCGATTTGGGATTTTTGGAAAAAGAGGGTTACCTTTACATAACAGGACGAAAATCGGAGTTCATTATTTCAGGCGGGGAGAATATTAATCTTCAAAAAATAAAAAAGGTATTAAAATCGTTTCCTTCTGTTGAAGATGCCGAAGCGATTGGTCTTCCCGATATAAAATGGGGCGAGAAGCTGGTTGCCGTTGTCGTAATAAAAAACAATGCCGATTCGTTTAATCCGGAGAAATCTCTTCGGGAAATTCTCTCCAAATATGAAATTCCGAAAGAGATAAAACTTGTAAAAGAAATTCCCCGCACCCCTTTGGGTAAACCGAAAAGAGAAGAACTGATAAAATTATTTTCAGAAGAGATATAAATTACTAAATATTCCGGACTGATTTTTTTGTATGAGGAACATTTGTTCAATCTACACGGAAAAGGTGTCAAACAGTTATGATATATTTTATTGATATCTGTTTAGGGAATAAATTGTGTTGCTTTAAGCAAGTAACTTTTTTACCATTGCGCGATTACGCCGATTAACACATCTTCCGCAATTTGGTCAAGGGCTTCCTTTATCGCCGTGTTTCGTGCGTCGGTTACATCCCCCGAGTTGTTGTTGTAGTTGCTGAAGGCGGTGAAAGTTTTTTCGAAAATCTTTTTACGTTTTACTAAATCCATATAAACCGCTTTTACGCGAATGGTAATTTTGCGGGCGGTTATATTCTCGCCGGTTATTGTTTCGGCTCTGTCGGAAAACTGCGTGATTGTTCCGCTTAATTTAGAGTCTGCTTTATCGGCACCGGCAATTGTTAAATTGCCATCGTCAACAAACAGCGTGATTAACTGATTTGTTATGTCATCGCTTAAGTAAGGTTCGCCCGATCCGGATTTATCATTAAAGGGCTGAATGTTAATCGTTTTAATGTGAGCAGGCAAAGAGGCGCCTGTAAACGAATAACTGCAAGCCGACAAAACAACTGCGCCGACCAAAAGAATTACAAAGTATTTAACTGTACGGATTAATATCATATTCTTTCAATTTTCTGTAAAATGTTCGTTCGTTGATGCCGAGAAGTTTAGCCGCTTTTCGCTTATTCCATCTCGTTTTTACCAAGGCATTTTCAATTGCTCTCCGTTCAAGTTCTTCAACGGGAATTATCTCATCCATTTCGTTCGGGTTAAAACCGGTATCGGCTTTGCTCTCATTGTTTGCATTGTATGCCAATTTTTTAAGTTCATTTAAATCTTTCTTTATCTCAATCAAAGCTCTGTAAATTAATTCACGGTCGAGTTCGTCGGCAGACTTTCCCATGTGAACAGGCAGGTTAAGGTTAGATTCAATCTTTGACTTTCTGGCAAAATGTGTCTCAAAATCTTCTGCGTGTAAGTAACCGTTTTTGCTTAAGGCTATTGCGGACTCAATTACATTCTTAAGTTCCCTGATGTTGCCGGGCCAATCATAATTTAAAAGTGCGTTGTATCCGTCTGACATTATTTGCGGAACACGGGTTTTATTTTTTTCGGCAAATTCAATTAAAAAGTGTTCCGTTAAAGGAATAATATCTTCCTTTCTATCACGCAGCGGCGGAATGTAGAGTGTAACGGCTTTCAATCTAAAATAGAGGTCGCTTCGGAATCTTCTGTTTTCCACTTCATGTTGTAAATCTTTATTTGCCGCCGCAATTATTCTTACATCAACGTGGGTTGTTTTTTCAGAGCCGAGTTTCATAAACTCGTGAGTTTCCAAAACGCGGAGAAATTTAACCTGCGTTGTCAGAGGCATCTCTGCAATTTCATCGAGGAAAAGAGTTCCGCCGTCGGCAATTTCAAAATATCCTTTTCTGTCATTTACCGCTCCGGTATATGAACCTTTAACGTGTCCGAAAAGCTCGCTTTCCAAAAGAGTTTCAGGTATGGCGCCGCAATTTACGCTTACAAGTCGTTTGTCGGAACGTTTGCTTGCCATATGAACGGCGCGGGCAAATACTTCCTTCCCTACTCCGCTTTCCCCTTGCAGCAAAACCGTAACGTCCGAAGGTGCAACTTGTATTACAATATCAAGCAAATCGTTTATTGCTTTTGATTTGCCGATAACACCGGCACGAATCTGTAATTCTTTTTTTGTCATCATTTTGATAATAATAGTTCCGCTAATCTGCCAAGCTTTTTAGCATCGATGGAATTAAAACTCGGCATAAAGGAATTAGGAAAATTATTCTTTGATATTAAAATTCTTTCGTCTTTTGAAAAATCATCGGGATTCCTTAAAAAAGTAACCAGTTCGGTTTTTGTCCATCGTTCGGATATTTTTGCTAACGATGGTCCGTCCTTCGTTCCTTCCATATTTTTACCGTGACATGAAGTACAACCGGCAGAAGTATAGATATCCATTCCGCTTACTTCGGCAGATGCATTAGTCTCGGTTGTTTGTTTATCTGTTTTTGTTTCTTCATTATCGCTAGTGGCAAATGAAATGAAAAGTAGTACAATAAACATCGCAAAGAATATTACTACCCACTTTTGTGCATTTGTCATTATTTATCTCCATTTTCTTATGAATTTAAAAATAAGATATTATTCATTAATATTTTCAAACATTTTGTCGTAGTAGTTCTTGTATTTTTTTATTGCGGTAAAAATAGTTTGTGCTACTTCTTGTTGTCCGCGTTGTGATTTTAAGTATTTCGCATCTTGCGGATTTGAAATAAATCCTGTTTCGATTAATACGCTCGGCATTGATGCGCCGATTAACACGATAAATCCTGCCTGCTTTACACCGCGCGACGGAATTTTTAATTTTTTGTCCCAAACCGAATTAAGAATGTCGGAAAACTTTTCAGAGTATCTCATATTTGCAGAGTTTTTCATTGTAACGAGAATAAAATTTTCATCGGTCAACTTTTTATATCTCTCCGGATGATTTTCCATGTTGATAACGCTGTTTTCATACTCCGCAATTCTGATTGCTTCTTTTGATCTTCCGGGTCTTAAAAGGTAAACTTCAAATCCCCGCGCTTTACTTGGTTTTTTTATTAATGAATTACAGTGCAGCGAAATAAACAAGTCGCCGTGGTTTTCATTAGCTATTTGACCCCGCTTGTCAAGTTCAATAAATTTATCGGTTTTACGTGTAAAAACAACCTTAACCCCTTTTAGGTTTTTTCTTATTAACTTTCCTAATTTTAACCCGATTCCAAGATTGACGTCCTTTTCCTTCACTCCGTAAAGTCCGAGTGCCCCGCTGTCTTTTCCGCCGTGTCCGGGATCAATTACAATAGTATCCAGCGTCCATTTTTTTTTATCCTTTTTTATCTTTTCTCGATAATCCGAAAGATTTGTGTTTTGAATTGTAATTAATAAATCGGGCGAATCAACATCGTTAAAAGCATCGGACGAAGTGTAACCTTGTTTTAATAAAAACTCTAATTGAGAGTTTTGTCCGACCTTTTTCACCATTACTTTTCTAACGAATCCTGATGAGTGAAGATCTTTTTCAATTTCCGGATCAATTGTAATTCCGGCAGGGAAGAAAATAATCAGTTTCCCTTCCAGAATATTGCTTCTAACATTTCGCACAAATTTTGATGAATGAAGTCTTATTAAAGTACCGTTTGTTTTTTCTTCAACCGATATTCCGTAAATATCGTACGGTGATGATTTTTCGACAATAGGAGGTGTCGGTGCAGACCTTTCAATCTCATCACGACTTAGCTTGTATTTGCCGATAACAACCGCTTTGGAATTTCCATCGAATGTGATTTTCCTTCTTGCTGCTGCTGATAAATATTTTAAGGAATATTGGAGCGGAAAATAGATATCCCCTGCAATTAATTTTGCCGAAACAGGTATTTGAACAACCCGCCAGCTGTTATCCTTACGTTTTCGAAGTACTACAAATTGATTCCATCCGGTAAATGTAACAGTGTAGTCATGGAATTTTATTTCGGCTTTACCCGATTTGTTGTTAAAGTAGTAACCGGCGTCGGTACCTTCAGCAAATCTTTTGGCGGAGACAAAAAATAGTTTTCCCTGCTGCAATGCCGCTACTTTTACCCCGCGGTGATTATTCTTTACGGTAATCGTAGCTTTAGTCTGAGCAACTGCCGCAACTGAAAATAACAGCAACAAAAGTGGAATAAATTTAATCTTCATTATTAAATCGAATTTGATTTTGACCATTTACAAATATAAAGATAATTGAGAATTGATAATGGAAAATTGATAATAAATTGACATTTTTGTGAAATAATCGGCAATTCGGGAAGCAAGATAATACAATCAGAGATATTTCGCCCTTTAAATGGAAGAATCGGTTCTAAATTAATCCGCGTCTTTCGAGAAAACTTTTTAAGTCTATTCCCCAGATTTCGTCTATAATTTCAAACATTCCCAACTCGGAATCTTGTAACTCGCCGTCTGCAAAGACTACATCGAAAGCAAATTCCAAAAGTATGATTTTCTCTTCTGTTCCGGCTGAGTTATTAAATGCTTCCAATGCGGATTTAAATTCGTCGGTACGTCTTTCTAATGGAAGTGAGTTTATATTGTTAATTATTTCGGAGGAGTCGAAATCGATTGCGCCGTAGTTTGTATCTAGGAATTTTGTAATTACCGAAAGCTCTCTTTCGTCAACGTTCTCGTCGGCAAAGGAAAGAAAATATAATATTTCAAATGCAGCTTTGAATTTATCCATTTTACCCTTCTCTATTAAAGTTTTCAGATCATTTCATTTAAAATACGAAATTTCCTTTAATGAATAAATTATTAATTATCTCAATATTTGAAGATTCAACAGTTGGATACGGAACAAATTCCAAATGAATTTAACGTGTAATTTCCAAGTAATTACAGTTAATAAAAACGATTTGCTATTTCCGTTCGATTTGCAAATAAAAGAACATGATTAATAAAGTGTAAAAATCTCGTTCAGTTTA
>CAZMZM010000013.1:46345-49329 GCA_964570865.1 uncultured Melioribacter sp. | reverse complement strand
AATTCCGGCTGGGAAAAAACCTGAACCGAATAATATATTGTAAACTCCTTTTGCGCTTCCTGTATTAATTTCCAAAACAATTATTCCGGGCAAAATTAGGAAAAGAAATGGGAAGAATTTAAGAACAGCCCCAAATAGAGTTCCCTTTTTAGCTTCGGAAATATTTTTTGCGCTAAGAACTCTCTGAACGATATATTGGTCAGCCCACCAATACCAAGCCGCAAGAATCGGAGCTCCGAGCAAAATACCCAACCATGGGAAATCCGGGTCCGATATACTTTTGAATATCTGTAAATGGTCAGCCGGAATATTTGCCCAAAAATATGAAAATCCTCCTACCCCCTTTAATCCGTAAAATACAACTGCAATTCCTCCTAGTATAAAAATCACCGATTGAAAAATCTGGGTGTACATAACAGACCTTAATCCTCCGATGATTGTGTAAATACCTGTGAACAAAAGCATAATTGTAATTGAAGTTGCATAATTCCATCCGAAAATTTCATTAAGCAAAATGCTTCCGGCTAAGAGAGAAATAGCAATTTTAGTAAAGATATAAGTAAATATTGAGAGAGCGGAGTAGAGCTTTCTGACGTTGGGATTAAATTTTATTCCTATTAATTCGGGAATTGTATTGATTTTGGATTTAAGAAATATCGGAGTAAAAAGCCAGCCTAAAGCTAAAATAAAAATTATAGCCAACCACTCGAAATGCCCGACCACAATTCCCGATTTTTGACCGGCACTTGCCAAACCGACGAGGTGTTCGCTTGAAATATTTGTAGCAAAAATAGAAAATCCGATTATCATCCATCCCATTTTCCTGTCTGCAAAAAAATAATCATCTGCTGTCTGCTTCTTAGTTCTGGCATAATACAATCCAATAGCAATTACTATCAGAAAATAAGCCGTAATAATAATGTTATCCGATATTTCTAAATTATAGTTCAATCTGCCTTAAGTTTTTTTTATTTTATTACAGAATTTGTGCCAAGAACTAAAATAGAAATTGAACGATATTCTGTTATTTTTTTATGGTAAGAGAAAACAATTTATTATTAAAAAGATAATAAATTATTATTATGATAATAATGATAGTATTGTTCAGTAAACTAATATTGAATTTTGAAAATATTGCCTCTCACATTTCATTTCCTCGCAAAATGAAAGTTTAAACAAGACCTTCCGGTTTTTACTTTTCTCCTTTTGTTCTCAACTCTTTGGGCATCCAACTGTACCATTTATAAAATGGGGTCAAGTAAGGAACTGCCGTAATCGAACCTCCGAAGCCGAGACTTCTGTAAACAATCATCTGAACATTTGTTACATGCAACTTGTCAAGCATTTTACGGTTTATTTCCACTCCGTATTTTACCGCTAATTCAGCCGTTTTAAGTTCGTATAATTCGCTCAGCTTTTTAAAATAGAGACCGGAACCAATTCGTTCTTTTATGTAATCATAGTTATTCCTCAGCGAGTCCGGAATCAAGTCTTTAATTTTAAGATAATAATTATTTACTTCTTTGTTCTCAACAGATATTTTCTTCAAAAAACTGTTTCGATAGTAACTAGCGATAAAGCTTTCTTGCCATTCCTTAAGCTCTTTTTTTAACTCTTCATCATTTTGTAATCCTCTTTTATATGCGAGTCGAACCAGTAATTTATCGAAAATATATTTTTTTACTCGTGCACTAAGCATATTATAAAATGAAATTTCATCACTCTTGGCAACTGATAATCCGTCAACTGCTACTTCATCAATAAATTTAACCAAGCTAACCGGATTGTTTTTAAACTTAATAAAAAGACCGTTTAATTCCTCTTTCGAAAAATCCTTTTTAACACTTAAAATTTGATAATAATTCATATAATATTTATTATCATTCGGATTGAAGGCATTTTGCAGGTTTTCTCCTAACCTTGAGTAAAGCGCATTATCCAACTTATTGAACAACTTTTTATCCGTTTTTACTTCATGTCCCATAATGTTATGCCTAAAAAACTTACGATAATTTACTTTTGCTTTCCTATCGAAAATAACTTCTTCGGCTATTTTTTCATCACTTTTGCCAGGGAAATTCGGGTGTGTTTTAATGTATTCTCTTTTCGCAAGATGATATATAACCCAAGCGCCTCCCACAAATACCGGCTTGGTATTTTCATCCGGATTTAATTTAAATACTCTGTTTTCCAATTCAGGAGACATATCACCGTACAATATCGGAATTCCCTCTTTTTGTTCAGCCGCTTCATTCCTTGTCGATAATAACGAATCGAAATCAACACCATTCTGCAACTCCGAATATATTTCATTTATTTCATTCTTACTCGAAGAACTGATGAAATTCATAATCAGCTTAATATGAATTTTCACCAAATCTTGATTTATTTCCGAAGGGAATACCTTTATTTTTTTCTCAATCTCTTCCTTATAAAGTTTATCTGAGAGCAATTTTTCAAGCAAGTTATCCGTCGATTTTTTTACATATCCGGAATTTTGTAATCCGAGTTTTTCCCCTTCCAATGCCCAAAGTTTTTCGGCAATCAGAGAATAAAGAAAATAAATTTTCGAACTATCCTCCGGAAAATTAACCGTAACCTTAGGAGTAAGTTCAAATCGTTTAATAAATTCGTTAGGACTAATCTTTTCATTACCGATTTTAGCCAAATATCCATTTTGCGCAGATAAAATAGAAGCGAAAACAATAATGGAAATAATAATAGGTAAAATATTTATTCTTTTATTTTTCATAGTGCAGTTAGCTGTAATTATTAATGTTGAATTATAAACTAATTTTTAATAAACACAAGTTTGCCATGGCAAATTAATTTAAGTTACTATCCGCTAAATGTCAATATTTATGCCAAAGATAACAAACACAGTCTTTCCGAGTGAAGCGACGGAGCAATCTATTAATCCCCTGCACCGATTATTCTTTCCTTATAAACCGGCACACTCGCAAAAACCGGATATTTCAAATCAT
>CAZMZM010000013.1:0-46245 GCA_964570865.1 uncultured Melioribacter sp. | reverse complement strand
AATATTTTTTCATCCCGACACTATATATTATTATTTTAATAATACCGGAAAATAATTATTATCATATTTTTTATTTACCAAGCCAATTACTCTTGATTTCACGGCTTATTTCAATCATATTTTTTGGTATATATTTTGTAATTAATTATATAAAAAATGAGAAAATGAAAACAAAGTATTTTGTTATCCTATTCGCAATACTATTTATTCTGATGATTTCGTACGTCTTCTTCCCGGGCAATCCTATGAATTCCGGAAACGATGAAATTAAGATTTACTACGTTGATAATATTTCCGATGCTCACGAAGAAATAATAGATAGTTTTAACGAGCTTCACAAAGGAAAAATTAGAGTTGTCCCAATCGATATTCCGTTCTACAAATTCAGCACAAACGAAAGGAAAGAACTGCTGATAAGATCTTTGCGGAGTGAATCAAAACGGATTGACATTTTTGCCGCCGATTTGGTTTGGGTTAGCCGTTTCTCGAAGTGGGCGGAACCTTTGGAAAAGTATTTCTCTAAGAAAGAAATTGCAAATTTTCTTCCGAAAGCATATGAAACATGTAAATTCAAAAACCGATTAATTGCATCACCTCTCTATTTGGATGTAAGCGTAATG
This sequence comes from uncultured Melioribacter sp., assembly GCA_964570865.1. Classification (GTDB taxonomy): domain Bacteria; phylum Bacteroidota; class Ignavibacteria; order Ignavibacteriales; family Melioribacteraceae; genus WGAL01. The sequence goes on along the minus strand of CAZMZM010000013.1, from coordinate 45,625 downwards.
TTTTACAGAAAAGATTTGCTTTCCGAATTTCCCGACTTTTCGTCGATAAAAAGAAAATTGAACAATTCTATTACATGGAAGGATTTTATCAGTTTATCAAAAAGAGCAAAATTCGGAAAGAAATTCTATATTTTCCCTGCCGACGAATATGAAGGTTTAATCTGCTCTTACAACGATTTGGTTTTAAGTGCTGATCCGACTTTTTACAATAACAAAATTGATTTCACAAAACCGGCATCGATTAAAGCGGCAAAACTTCTTCACGATTTGACAAACCGTTATAAAATTTCTCCTAAAAATATCATTAACTTCAGAGAAAAAAACGCTTACTCAAGTTTTTTTAAAGATGGTGCTTTATTCTTAAGAGGATGGCAAAGTTTTAAAAACGACACTAAAAACTTAGATCAATCAGCTGAAAAAGAAGCATTGCTCAGTGTAACTTGGCTTCCTCACTTCGCCGGAGGTTTAAGAGGAAGCACAATAGGCGGTTGGAATTTGATGCTGACAAAAAACAGTTCCCACAAAAAGGAAGCTGTTGAATTTATGAAATACTTTCTCAAAAAAAAATCTCAAGAAATTTTGTATTCAGTCGGCTCCTACCTTCCGGTTACAAAAGAGATTTATTCCGATTCCGTATTCGTTTCAAATTACCCCGATTTACTCTTTAACAAAAAATTACTTGACGAAGGCGCATTACGCCCCAAGCTTATGAACTACACTAAAATTTCAGACATACTTTCTCACTTTTTGCGTCTAACTATCGCGGGCGAACTTAGTCCGGAAGAAGCAATGAAAAAAACTCAATACGAAATTTCTAACTCGCTGGGATTGAATGAATAATCAAAACTTGCATATCGAACAAAAACCCGACAAGTACCATTTGGAGTTCAGACACATAACTTTGCTCCTTGCAATATTAGTCTTCTTTATTTTAGTATTAATGATTGTTGAGCGTTCGTTTGTACATGATTTGCTTTCCGGAACTCAAAACTGGTACAAACGTCATTCAGCTGAAATTCTTGCGAACACAAACGCCACCTCCCTTGAGTTGCTTATTGAAAACGTAAGAGATTTTGACCAACTTCCACATGAACGGCGCAACAGAATTGTGCAATCGTTTAACATAATTTTAACTCAACAAATGTTGGAACGTAACATTAAAGATATTTGCATTTTGGTTCCGACAAAAGATTCTGTCATTGCACTCGATGACGGGAAATCGCTTTACAACTATTTAGCAAGAATCCCCGTTACGCCCAAAAACAACACTCTCCATTCTTCGGCAATTCAACTTTTCAGCAAAAAATTCCCGATAATAAAACAGCAGGAAAAAATCATCAGCACACTAAAAGCCGGGAATGATTTTGAAGTGCTTGTCCCTTTTGCTCCGCACGGGGAACTGATTGGAGTCTTCTACATGAATACAAGCCCCGATTTAAAAAGTTTTGCACAAGAGTTTCTTTCGAACTACAACCAACTTGCCATTATCTTTTTTGCATTGATTTTATTGAGCTTGCTTACAATGTATTACATTTCTACCTACACTATTCAGGAACGGGACAAAGCGCAACAAAAACTATTTGAAGAAAAACAGCAATTTCTTAAAACGGAAATTGAACATCAAAAAGAACAGATTTTTACAAAACGTATTTACCATACTCACCACAAAGCTGAAAAAGTGATGGGTTTTATCAAGGAAGATTTACGCAACTTGAATGACAATAACATTATCGAAACAAAAGAAAAGATTTTAAAATACGCTAACTTTGTAGCACGTGCAATTTACGACATGAAGTGGTACGAACCCCCTCTTCAAACGATTAGAAACCCGATTTTTAATACGGATGTTAATCGTCTGATAAAATTTATTGTCGAAAATATTTTCCTTCGCATTTCTTCGAAGATGGAGAATATTGAATTTAAGATGGAACTTTCCCCTGATTTCCCCAAAGTTCATATAAACGAATTTGTGGTTTGGGAAATAATCGAGCCTCTTATTCAAAACAGTATTGACCATGCCAATACTGAAAACTTGCTTGTTTTAATTTCCACTAAAATTGATACCGGGACAAATAAAGCATATATTATTATTGAAGACAACGGGAAAGGGATAAAAGAAAATCTTCTCGAAGAAGTTGACGGAATACAGAAAGTTTTTGTTGAAAATGTAACAACTAAAAATATCGAGGAACGCCGCTCCGGTTACGGTTGTTACATCGCCTACGAACTGGCGGTTAATAGATGCGGTTGGAAATTAAGAGCTGAAAACAAAACCACAGGATGCAAATTTGTAATTGCAATTGATAATTGAAAATGGATAATGGACAATTATAATGAATGAAAATATTATTAATGTTTTACTGATTGAAGATGAAAGTTTTGACGCAATGCGCGTAAAAAACACAATCACACTTTTTCAGGATAAAATAAAAATTCTGGAAACGGTTTCAAACGGAGATGCCGCAATCAATTTGGTTAAGTTAAATCCGAACGCTTATGACGTTATTATTATGGATTACCAGATTGCCGGGACAATTCACGGAGTTGATTTAATTAAAGCAATAAAATCAATAGAACCGACAATTCAAATAATTGTAATAACCAAACTAACTATCGATATTACCGATTTGAATTTTGCAAGAAAACTGATGAACTCCGGTGCTTTTTGGTACTGTACAAAATATCCGAACGATATTGAAGAATATATTTATCAGCCTACCGATTTCATCATCAGTATTTTTAATGCTTACGAACGCAAACAAATTGAAAGGCAGCGTGATAAATCAAATAGAAAATTAGATAAACAAATAGATGAAATATTGGAATCCAAGAAAATTATCTCTGTCTCCCCGCAGATGGAAAAAATAAAAAAAATGATTAAAAAACTTGAGCAAAGCGACGCCACAGTTCTAATCACCGGTCCCTCCGGGACAGGGAAAGAATTGGTCGCTTACAATATTCATTACCGAAGCAAACGAAAATACGAAAAGTTCGTCCCGATAAATTGCGGAAGCATTCCGCCCGATTTGATTGAGAGTGAACTTTTCGGCTATGAAAAAGGTTCCTTTACGGGCGCCTCAAATAAGAAAAAAGGCTTGTTTGAAATCGCCGACAAAGGGACAATCTTTCTTGATGAAATTGCAGAACTTCCTCTCTCTGCGCAGGTTAAACTTCTTCGCGTAATCCAGGAAGGGCAAGTAGATAAAATCGGCAGAACCGAAACTATTAATGTCAACGTAAGAATAATTGCTGCCACAAATAAAAATTTAATAGAAGAAGTTGAAGCCGGGCGGTTCCGCGAGGATTTGTACTATCGCTTGAACGTACTGTTGATTAACATGCTTCCTCTTGTCGAAAGAAAAGAAGATATAAAATCATTGACAGAATATTTGCTGAAATCCTACAGTTTCAATATGGGGATCGAAACGCCTAACATTTCGAACGAAGCAATGGAGGAATTGATGAATCACAATTGGCCCGGAAACGTAAGAGAACTCAAAAATGTTATTCAACGCATTTTATTTTTTGAAGATAAAAATATTACACTTGCCGATGTTCGAAATGCCATTGTCCCGTCGGCAAACAACAAGTCTGCGTCCGATGAATCTTCAATTGAATTCAGCCGGATTAAACCTTGGAAAGAATTTGAAAAAGAAGTAAAGTTTAAGTACTTTAAATTTGTTCGGGAACGCTCGTCTTCCGATGCCGACGCCGCTAACAAACTCGGGTTAGCTCCGCCTAATTTTTACAGAATGTCTAAAGAACTGGGATTAAAATGAAAAGATTAATAATTCTAATTTTTATATTTTCATTTTCGATAACTGCTCAAGGATTTTTGAAAGCCGACGGACAGCAGATTGTTGATGAATCGGGAAATAATATTCATTTTAAAGGTATAGGACTTGGCGGATGGCTTGTGCCGGAAGGTTATATGCTGCACATGTCCTCGTTTGCAAATTCTCCGACTGAAATTAAAAATAAAATAATCGACCTTGTCGGAGAAGAAAATGCCGGAAATTTTTTCGATGCTTACAGAACGAACTTTGTTACAAAAGAGGATGTTGATTCAATTGCCGCTTGGGGATTTAATTCGGTCAGACTTCCGATGCACTACGAATTAATGACACCGCGCGACCAGCCTTTCGTTTATATTGAAAAAGGTTTTGCTTACATTGATAGTTTGCTTGCTTGGTGTCGCCCGCATAACATTTACGTTATCTTGGATCTGCACTGCGCTCCCGGCGGACAAAGCGATGAGCCGATTTCCGATTACGATTCCAACTATCCCTCTCTTTGGGAAAGCGAAACAAACAAGCTTAGAACAATCGACCTTTGGAGACACATAGCCCAAAGATATAAAGACGAGCCTTTAATTGGCGGATATGATATGTTAAACGAACCGAAGTGGGATTTGCCTCCGAATAATCAACCTTTGCGCGAACTATATATTAACATTACAAACGCAATCCGGGAATCGGATTCGAACCACATAGTTTATGCGGAAGGAAACTGGTTTGCAACTGATATGACAGGACTTACCCCTCCGTGGGATTTTAACATGGCTTATTCATTTCATAAATATTGGAGTGAGATTACGCAAAGTTCAATTCAAAGTTATCTGAACATCCGTAGCAATTACAATGTGCCTCTTTGGATGAGCGAATCCGGAGAGAACTCCAATACTTGGTTTACCGAATTTATTTCCCTTCTAAATGATGACAATATTGGCTGGCATTGGTGGACATTGAAAAAGTTTGAATCAATTGCCGTTTTAGAATCAACTCCGATTGCCCCGCAATTCCAGCAACTGCTTGATTACTGGAACGGTTCCGCCCCAAGGCCCTCAGTTGATTTTGCAAATACTGCTCTGATGCTGCAGACTGAAAACCTAAAAACGAGAAACAACATTATCAAACATGGCGTAATAAATTCGATGATGAATCTTCCCGATAACAATATTAATACTCCTTTCAAAAATATTAATATACCCGGCAGACTCTATTTTACCGAATACGATTACGGTTCAAATGGAATTGCATTCTATGATAAAGATTATGAGAACATCGGAAACGGAGCTTACAATAACGGATACAGTTTTCGTAACGACGGCGTTGATATTGAAGCTTGTTCCGACCAATTTACGAACGGTTACAACGTCGGCTGGATTGATACGGGCGATTGGCTGAAATTTACGGTAAACATTTCCGATGACGGAATTTATGATGCTTCATTCCGTATTGCCGCAAATGAAAGCGGAGGAAAAATTATTGCTTACGTTGATGACGCAGTTGCCTCCGAATTAATTGATGTTCCCGTAACCGGCGGTTGGCAGAACTGGCAATCATTAATTATTCACGATATTCATCTCCCTGCCGGACAACATGAAATTGTTTTCCGTTTTTACTTTGGAGGATTTAATATAAACTATGTTGATTTTAATTTGGTACAGGTTAGCGTAAATGATAATCGGAACCCGCGTCCAAAATTCTTTTTGGGTCAAAACAGCCCGAATCCCGTACGTTCCTCTTCCGGCAAATGTGCGGAAACGACCATTTCGCTTTCCCTTCCCGAAAGCGCACAAACCAGACTAACAGTTTACGACATACTCGGAAGGAAAATTAAAACAATTGTTAACGGCAAACTCGAAAGCGGAATACATAATTTTAGATTTTCCCTAAATAATTTAGGACTTCCCTCCGGAGTTTATTTTTATAACGTAACTACAGGAAATTACTCGGATACAAAAAAACTGATATTTATTAGATAATTTTTTTACGGATTGGGAAAGTTTTAGCAGTTACAACTAATTTTCAGATATGTACCGAACTATTTATCGGATATTCCGTTTTCAAATTTTTCGTAAGCATTAATAATCTCTTTAACAAGACGATGACGGATAACATCATTCTTGTGAAAATTCATAAATCCGACTCCTTCAATTCCTTTCAGGATGCTCATTACTTGAATTAATCCGCTGTTTTTATTTGTCGGTAAGTCAATCTGTGTTATGTCTCCGGTAATAATAGACTTGGAATTTGTGCCCAGTCTAGTTAAAAACATCTTCATTTGAATTTCAGTCGTATTCTGAGCTTCATCTAAAATTACAAAAGCATTATTAAGTGTTCTGCCACGCATATAAGCTAACGGTACTATTTCTATTATACCCCTTTCCAAAAATGACCGGAGCTGCTCAAATGGCATCATATCCTGAAGTGCGTCATATAAAGGACGAAGATAAGGATCAATTTTTTCCTTCAAATCTCCGGGTAAAAACCCAAGACTTTCGCCTGCTTCAACTGCGGGGCGAACTAATATTATTCGGCTGATCATCCCCTTTTTTAGCTCCGAGACTGCGAAAGCTACCGCGAGATAAGTTTTACCCGTACCTGCAGGACCGACAGCAAAAATAATATCATTATCCTTAACCTTTTTTACATATTCCTTTTGTGATTCGGTTTTAACTTTGATTACATCTTTTTTGGTGTAAAGAATAATATCGCGATATTCTTCTTCACGAATTATTTCATCACCTGAAATAGTGAGCCGGATTATCGTCATCACATCTTCGGGTTTAAGCAATCCTGTAGTATTAAGGGTAAACTTCATTTCATGAAGTACTTTTTCAATCTGCTCAACTTCGCGGTTTACACCTTTGACAAAAACTTGGTTGCCCCTAACAGTTACTGTCGAGGAAAATGAATCTTCAATAGGTTTTAGGTTGGAATCGTTAATACCAAGAAATGAAATTAATTCAACTTCCTCAAGTAAAAACTTTTTTTCTGTTATATCCGCCATAATAATTATTGTAAAAGGCTCTCCACAGGGAAAGCCCTTTACAAAAATAAAATTTATTTAACCGGAGCCGGTTTGTAATTTCTTCTTAATTTATCATATTTTGCTTTTTCCGCTTCAGTAAGATTAGGAACTTTAAAAACCTGTGCGGGATAAATTAAGTTAGGATCTTTAATCTGATCTTTATTTGCATGATAAATTTTAGGCCACGCAAATCCGTTTCCGTAAATATTTTCTTTCTTTGCAATGTTCCAAAGACAATCGCCTTTCACGACCGTGTAAAGAATTTCTTTCGGTTTAACAACCCATGCATCCAACTTTCTTTGCAGTAAGTTATGCACTTTGTCAAAATATGCCGGGCAAGCACTTAACGGGCTTTCCTCAAGATCTTTTAACATTGCTACCAAATCATCTTTATTAGCGCTTCTGGCATCAATTTGTGCCTCAAGCATATCAACTTTTTTACCGAATGCTTCAACATCGGATTTCTGTGCATTTACTAAAGCAAGCACTTCTTTCTGGCATTCTGCAGGATCCTGCAATGCGTTAAATTGTGCTTTAAGAGTTGCGACTTCTTCTTTTAACTGTGCAACTTCGCTATTCAAAGCTACTTTTTTCTCGTTAAGTCTTTTAACTTCCGCCTGCCATTCGTCGGATGTCATTTCCTTTTTTTCTTGAGCATACAAGCTAAAAGAAAAGACAACTACAAAAGCAGCAATTAATAATGTTCTGAATTTCAACATTTGTCTCCTCCTTTACTTGTTTAATTTTTTTAAGTTTTCTTTTAATTGTTCTTTATGCTGATTGCATTTTTCAAGATTTGCTTTTCTTTCTGCAATATCTCTCTGCAATTTAGCTTTTTCGCTCTTCAAATCGGTAACTTGATTTTGTAAAGCACCAACCTCGGCTTTCAATGCTTCAAGCTGAGCCATTTCTTCTTCGCTTACACCACTGCATCCGGTAAATCCTATTCCGGAGCCTAAGAACAATGCAACCAAAGCAATGTTAAGCGCTTTTTTAGATTTGGACATGTTTCCTCCTAGAGTTAAGTTTATTTAATTAATTAGTAAGTTCTTAAAATTTAAAACTACAACTTAATATTATAAAATATTTTTTGAAACAAAACTAAAAAAATTATTTCCTGCAATAATAATGTGGTCAAACACTGGTATGTCTAATATTGTTCCGGCACTTACGAGTTGTTTTGTGATTTTTTTATCGGCTTCGCTTGGTACAGCATTTCCGCTAGGATGATTATGTATTAGGATTATGCTTGCCGATAAATTTTCAATTGCAGCTTTGAAAACTTCCCGCGGATGAACAATACTCGAATCAAGAGAACCAACCGATATTTCTTCAATTTTTATTAATTTATTAGCTCTGTTCAAACATGCAATCAAAAATTTTTCTTTCTGCTCATCCTTTAACATTGGAATTAACAGTTCGGCAATATCGTCCGGAGAAGATATTTTAGTTTTATTCTCCCATCTGTTTTGCATTTGAACTCTTTTAGCAATTTCAAATGCCGCAACAAGTGTAACCGCCTTATCTTTGCCGATGCCTTTAATCTTCTGCAGCTCGTTTACACTTAATAGAGCAACATTGGCTAAATCCTTATGCTCAGAGATTAACATCTGAGCAATTTCAACAACCGAATGCCCCTTAGTGCCGGTACGAATTAATATTGCAAGAAGTTCAGCATCCGTTAAACTTGCTGTTCCTCGCAACAATAACTTTTCGCGAGGCCTGTCATCCAACGGTAAATCTTTAACTTTTAAGATATTAACACCTAATAGTTTAGTAATGTTCGTTTTAATGCTAAAACCGTCTCATCATACGGATTTAGTTTCAGCGCCATTGTCATAAATTTTTGAGCTTTATCAAAATTCTGCTTGTTAATATTAACAAATCCAAGCAAAGAAATCACTTCGGGTGTCGGTTTGTTTTCAATCATTGATTTTTCCAAATAAACTTCCGCTTGTTCAAATTCGCCAACCTCCATGAATATTTTTCCTGCAAGATAATAAGAATCTCTGGCAATATAATCCTTTTTAAGTGAACGAAGAATAGAATCCTGAGCATAAAAATTAAGACCTTTCAGATGGTAAATTTTAGCGAACAAATAATAAATACGTCCTGAATTTGCATCATTCAATTTTTCCAAAATTTCAACATATGTCAATGCATCGTCAAGCAAAGTTAAACTAATTGAAATCTCAGTCAGAGCAAACAAAGCGTTAGTTCTAAATTTTTCGGTTTTTTTATTCTTCAAAAATTTAGAAAATAAATCTTTAGCTTTTACTAATTTGCCCGATTCAACCGAAGCTAACCCTAAAAAATAATATGATTCGGGTAAGTTTTCATCTATTTCAACTCCTTCAAAAAGTTCTATCACAGAGTCATATTGCTTAGTACGCAATAAAAATTGAGCAAGTAAATTCCGAACTTCACAATCATCGGAGTGTAAATCCAAATATTTTTTTACTAAAATATTTGCCTTATCATATAAGTTCATCTTCTCATAAAGATGAGCTAACCGAAGCGTAACTCTTCGTTCCGCTTTCTTTTCGGACAAAAGTTGTGTGTAAATTTGAACGGCAAACAAAAATTTGCCTTCCGCTTCGTACTCGTCCGCTGTTTCAAGTTTAAGTTCTAACTCGTCCATTTATTCCCATTCAATTGTTGCCGGAGGTTTTGAGCTGATATCCAAAACAACACGGTTAACACCTTTTACGTTTCTGATAATTTTATTTGAAATCGATTCTAAAACTTTGTACGGGAAATGATACCACTCAGCCGTCATTCCATCTGTAGATGTTACTCCCCTAACGGCAATAACGTTCTCGTATGTTCGCGCATCTCCCATTACCCCAACGGTTTTAATAGGAAGCAGCACCGTAAAAGCTTGCCAAATTTCATCATAAACTCCGAAACGGTTAAGTTCATCTATTAATATTTCGTCCGCTTCTCTCAGTGCTTCTAATCTCTCCGAAGTAATTTCGCCTAATATTCGTACAGCCAATCCGGGACCGGGAAACGGATGACGTTTGATAAACTGTTCCGGCAAGCCCAAATATTTTCCAATTAATCGCACCTCATCTTTGAAAAGTTCTCGAAAGGGTTCCAACAGTTTGAAATTCATCCTTTCCGGCAAGCCTCCGACGTTATGATGCGATTTAATAGTCACGCTCGCTCCCTTTACCGGTACGGATTCAATCACATCGGGATAGAGTGTGCCTTGTGCCAAATACCGTATATCACCAAACTTTTTGGCTTCGCTTTCAAAAACTTCAATAAAAGTTTCGCCGATAATTCTTCTCTTTTGCTCGGGGTTTTCAATTCCACTTAACCTATCTAAAAATAGCTTGGATGCATCAACAAAAGAAAGATTAAGCTTGAAATTTTCATTGAACATTTCAAGAATTTGTCTGCTTTCGTTTTTTCGCATCAATCCGTTATCGACATGAACACAAATTAGTTTTTCACCAATTGCGTTGTGTAATAAAACCGCTGCAACCGAAGAATCGACACCGCCGCTTAACGCAAGTATGACTTTGGAATCGCCAACTTTTTCTCTGATTTCTTCAATTGCATTCTCAACATAATTACGAGGTTTCCAATCAGGTTCAACATTACAGATGTTAAAGAGAAAATTGGAAATCAATTTTACTCCTTCTTCGGTATGAACAACTTCAGGATGAAACTGCACTCCATAAATTTTCTTCGGCTCATATTCGATTGAAGCAACGGGTGAATTATCAGTTTCCGCTGAAATTACAAATTCATCAGGAATTTCGGTAACCAAATCGCCGTGCGACATCCAGACAACAGAGTAATTTTTTATTCCGGCTAGTAATTTGGAATTTTTATTAATAACATTTATGTGAGCTTTCCCGTATTCTCTATTCTCTGCAGGTTCAACTTTACCGTTAAAATTTTTTGATATTAACTGCAAGCCGTAGCAGATGCCTAAAATGGGGATATTGAGGTTGAAAAGTTTTGCATCTATTTCCGGTGCTTCTTTATCATAAACACTCATTGGTCCGCCGGAAAGGATAATGCCCGAAGGGGAAATTTCCATTATTTCTTCAGTTGAAATACTAAACGGTTTAATTACGGAATAAACCTCAAGCTCACGAATTCGCCGCGCGATTAATTGAGTATATTGTGACCCGAAATCTAAAATTAATATTGAATTATTTTTAACCATTTAAGCTATAAGAAATGTAAAAAATAGATAAGGTACGATTTTGCACAAACCGTACCCTGTAATACTGAAAATTATCCGCCGATTTGTTTGGCGTAATCTTCTGCGGAAAGTAGAGTGTTTACACTCTCCAAATCTTCAATCTCAATCTTGATAATCCATCCTTCGCCATACGGATCGGTGTTAACAAGCTGAGGTTCGTCTTCAAGTTTCGGATTAAGTTCAACAACTTTACCGCTAACCGGAGCAAGCAAATCGCTAACGGTTTTAACCGCTTCGATAGTACCGAAAGGTTCGTCTTTTACAACCTCGTCCAAATCGGGATCAACGTCAATAAATACTATATCTCCGAGTTCACTCTGAGCATAATCGGTAATTCCCACATAACCAAAGTTACCGTCAACTTTCAGCCATTCGTGGTCTGTAGTATAATTTAATTCTTTAGGAACATTCATTTTTTTCCTCTCATTATTATTTTAGCATTTTATCGATAAATGATGTGTCATAATTTGAATTAATAAAATCTTCATTATCAAGAACTTGCTGATGGAAAGGAATAGTTGTTTTAACTCCTTCAATCAAAAATTCTTCAAATGCGCGCTTAGCCCGTGCAATAGCATGATTTCTGTCAACGCCCCAAACTACAAGCTTTCCGAGAAGAGAATCGTAATAAGGCGGAATTACATACCCCGAATAAACATGAGAATCGTTACGAATTCCAAAACCGCCTGGAAAATGAAGCATGGAAATTTTGCCGGGCGAAGGTCTGAAATCAAAATCCGGATCTTCGGCATTAATTCTGAACTCGAAACAATGTCCGACCGGTTTATCGGGAATATCCTGAATCGGCTCACCCGAAGCGACAAAAATTTGGTTTTTAATTAAATCGATATTGTGAACAACTTCGGTAATTGCATGTTCAACTTGTATCCTGGTATTCATTTCAATAAAATAAAAGTTAAGATACTTATCAACCAAAAATTCGACTGTCCCTGCTCCCTCGTATTTAACGGCTTTAGCCCCTTTTATTGCGGCTTCAGTCATTTTTGCCCGTAAATCCTCGGTTACGATTGGGGAAGGAGTCTCTTCAATTAATTTCTGGTGCCTTCTCTGAATTGAGCAATCACGTTCGCCGAAAGCATAAACGTTGCCAAAACTATCACCCATAACCTGAATCTCAACATGGCGCGGATTTTCGATAAACTTTTCGAGATAAAGTGCCGGATTACCGAACGCTGCTCCCGCTTCGGTAGATGCCATTTGAAAAGCTCTTTCAATTTCAGACTCTTCCTCTACAATCCTCATACCTTTCCCGCCGCCTCCTGCAGATGCTTTAAGCATTACAGGATAACCAACTTCTTTGGCAATTATCTTTGCCTCTTCAATATCGCTAACTTCGCCGTCACTTCCGGGAACAACCGGTACGCCAACCTTCTTCATTGTAGTTTTTGCAAAAGCTTTATCACCCATTTGGTTAATCATTGTAGGCGAAGGTCCGATAAACTTAATATTTGATTCTTCACAAATTTCAGAGAACTCTGCATTCTCAGCTAAAAATCCGTAACCGGGATGAATTGCTTCGGCTCCGGTAACAGAAGCGGCAGAAATAATATTTGTGATTTTCAGATAACTTTCCGTTCCGGATGCAGGTCCGATACAAACAGCCTCATCGGCGAACATTGTGTGCATAGAGTCTTTATCAGCTTCGGAATAAACCGCAACCGTTTTAATACCAATTTCTTTACAAGTTCTAATTATTCTTAAAGCTATTTCGCCTCGATTGGCGATTAAAATTTTCTTAAACAATTTGCAATCCTTGTGAATTAATCGAGTTTGATTAGAAACATCGGTTGATTGTATTCTACCGGAGTAGCATTATCAATTAATATTTTAACAATTGTCCCGTTTACATCCGATTCAATTTCATTCATCAGTTTCATAGCCTCAACAATACAGAGTGTTGTGCCGACACTAACCTTATCTCCGACTTTAACAAAAGGATCGGCATCAGGCGAAGGAGCGCGATAAAACGTCCCTACTATAGGCGAATTAACTTCGTGCAAGTTATCATCATCACCGGTATCTGCGGGAGTAGTTTGAACAGGAGTTGATTCTCTTGTCTGCGGTATTTGAGCAGGCGCTGGTGGTGCCACTGGAGTTTGTACCTGAGGCATTGAGACAAAACTTGTTTCGGGTTGCTTTTTAGAAATTGAAATCTTAAGTTCGCCTTCTTCAACTGTAAAATCCGTTATCTCGCTCTTTTCAACTACCTTTATTAATTTTTTTATTAAATCTAAATCCATCTTATGCCTTATTATTTTTTTATTCTTTCTACGTACTGTCCGGTACGAGTATCAATTTTAAGGAAATCACCTTCGTTAATAAACAAAGGAACATTAACCGTAGCGCCTGTTTCCAACTTAGCCGGTTTCACTGCATTGGTAGCTGTATCGCCTCTGAATCCGGGTTCTGTTTCCACTACTTCCAACTCTACAAAAATCGGAGGTTCGATTGTTATGATGTTATCATCATCGTCAACCAATATTTCAAGCTCAATTCCTTCCTTAAGATATTTATTAGCATCGCCGACTTTATCTTCGGTAACGGTTATTTGTTCGTACGTGTCATTATCCATTAACACAAAACCGGCACTTTCTTTATACAGGAACTGATATTTTCTTCTTTCCACACGAACAATGTCAACCGATTCGCCTGAGCGAAATGTATTGTCAAGTACCTGTCCGGTTTGAAGATTTTTTAATTTTGTTCTTACAAATGCTCCACCTTTTCCCGGTTTAACATGTTGAAATTCAACAATAGTGTACAACCCGTGTTTAAACTTAATGATCAATCCATTTCTGAAATCTGATGTATCAGCCATTCTATTCCTTCTACTTTATTATTAAAAATTTATATAAAAGAAAGTCTATTATCCTTCAACTTTACGAGCAACTATAAGTCCGCGCAAGCGTTCAACTTCTCTTGCCGCTTTTGATCTCGCATAATCTTTCTGAACCTTGTTTAACAGTTCTTCGGCAATATCGTATTTACCAAGCTTAATATAATCGGTTGCTGCACGCACTAAATATTCAGCATTCAAAGGATTAAACTTATCTGATTTTTCGGCCAATTGATAAAAATTTCCGGCTTGCTCATAATCTTTATTTGCTTCAAAACAAGCTGATTGGCCTGCGATTGATGCCGCGTCAAACAAGCTTAAATTACCGCTGTAATCTTCATAGTAATTTTTTGCCAAATCAATTTTGCTTAAAGCGTAGTAAGAATTACCGGCTAAAAGTTTTGAAATTTCACCCGGAATGGTTGAACCATAATCTTCGGCAATTTTTATTAAACCCGGTTTTGCTTGCAGCGAATCACCCTCCAACGCTTTTTGGTAATTGAAAGTTGAATAATTACTAACAATTGCAGAGAGCTCTATTGAAGCCTGATGCTCATTTTCAACAGACTTATTATGAATCAAAACTGCTGCAACTACTAATACTATTAATGTTGCTGTTCCTATTAAAATCTGTTTCTGGTATTTCTCCAACATCTCTTTGGTTTCAAAGAAATAAGTTACCAGTTTATCTTCTTTCATCTCTTTTTTAGTAATTTTTTTCTTCTTCTGCGGCATTTCAAATATTCCTTTCTTAATTTAGCTAATCTAGAATTTAATTCGGAAAATTAATGAATTCTACAAACCTATCCTAATATGATTTGAGAAAATCCATGCGGAATTTTCACGGTAAACTTCAATGCGGTAAACTCCGGGTTGTGTAACTTTTATTTCAAAATCGGGACCTAAGTGTTCGGCAAAGGTTTCTCCATTTTTAATTATCCTGATCAACGAATCATCAGCCGGAGAAATTGCCCGTAAAGTTACCTCATTTCCATCAGATACATTATCTCCCATCTGATAAATATTACCTGCCGATTCGGCAAAAAACCTGAATCCTTTCGCGTCGCCTCTATAATAGTTTGAGACAAAGCAACGCCCCTTCTCCAAAGCTCCGTAAATCTTTTTCTTTGTTTTAAGAAGACGATGTTCCGAATCATCTTTTTTTATAGGTCTATCAAGAAGTATGTGAGTACGAATTGACTTAAACAATACCTTGTAAGGAAAAACTTCCACTTCAAAAAATCCGAGCAAGTTTACTGCGTGCGCATGCGCGTCAATTCCTCCGATGCCCACAACACGCCGCTCCAAATTAAGTTCGTCCCACTTCTTCAAGGTTTCAGCAGATGGGGATTGTATTGAACGAAGAGGATGAACAAATCTGTTATACTTGTTTTCATCCGTTAACCCTTCCATCCATTCCGACATGTGGTTCCAGATTTCAATTCCGGTAAACTCTTTAATATCCCATTCAGTCCATGGAAAAGGAGGATGCTCTTTCATCGAGTGTCGCTTTTCGTGCGGGTGGGCAACAAACCCGATTCCGCCCGATTCCTTAACAAGATGAACATATTCCTTTGCAGACATTCGTGTCGAAGGAGCTTCGTCAATTCCAAAAGCCAAATAATGATTTTTAATTTCTCTGTCATTAATTTCAACTCCTACCAACATTAAAGTGTCGTTGTACCAGCGTTCATAGCCTTCGTCTTTGGCGCGCAAAGTGTTATGATCAGTCATAATGATATAGTCAAGTCCTACATCAGCAGCTATTTCGGCAATATCTTTCGGATTACCGGTACCGTCGGAAAAAATTGAATGAATATGTATTGAGCCGACATACTCGAACATATTTATTCTGAAATTTTAGTGTAAGTAAAATATTCCATTGAACCTTCCACAATCATAGAGGAAAGTTTATCCATTAGAAGAGAAATCATTTCATCCGAGTCATCGTAATTTTCGTATGCTTCCTCATTTTCAAAAACGAACAACTCACAAAATTCATTCCCTTTTTTTAGTTCATAGATGTCGTAACTTAACAATCCTTCAGCCTTTATCTGGGATTTTAATTCCCCTACAACTTTAAGATATTCTTCTCTCTGTTCATGATCAATTTTGTACTTGATTTGAAAAATTATGTTACTCATTTATACTCCTTAAATTTATATATCCGTTAAAAATTATCTGTGCATGACTTCTTAAAGAAACATCTTCAAAATTAGCTAAATTTTTTCTAAAATTAATGATGAATTTTTTCCCGCTCTTCGAGATAATTTCAATCGGAGAGTCAGCACCGGTAATATCCGAAAGAAACATTGCCGCCGCAATAATACCGGTTCCGCAGGCCAAAGTTTCACCTTCAATTCCTCGCTCGAACGAACGAATTTTGATTACCCCTGATTCATCCGTAATAACGTTCACATTTACTCCATCCGGTGTAAATGCTTTGTGGTTTCTAATCGACCGAGCTAAATCGGAAAACTTAAAATTATCGAAAGTCTGCTTTCCGACCAATTCATTTTTTTTTAGTTCGCCAAAGTCTGCAACAACTTGAGGCGCTCCCGAATTTGCAAAATAGAGCGTTAATTTTTTTCCGTTTAACTCAATGCTGATTTTTTCCCCATGAGCCAAATCGGGAAGATAAAATACCGCTTCATCCTTATCGAGTGCAATACCGGAATAACTATTGCCGCAACATCCAAACGAAATCTTTTCCGATTTTAATTTGAGATTTTGCTTGGCATATATTAATGAAGAACGCGCCCCGTTGGCACAAAGCATTCCGCTTGATCCGTCAGAGTTATAATAGGATAGTTCATAATCGAATTTGTCGGAGGGACGTACGACCAAAACTCCGTCGGCACCGATTCCTAATCCTCGCAAGCAAAGTTTCCGAATCAATTTCGGAGTAAGCGCCGGGACTTTATTATTTATTCCGTCAAACAGAATAAAATCGTTCCCGGCTCCGGACAATTTGGTAAACCGATATTCCAATAGTTTCTTTAAAATCTGTCTTTAATTATTAATTGAAGTTTGAAAAATAAGAATAAAATCATCATATTTTTTTGAAATTTTAAATTTCAAAGCGAGAGTATGCCGAAACATCAAACTAAAAACAAAAATATCAAATAAGATATTTTTCATAATCGGATACAAAAAAATTATCTCCTTTCGGAAAAACAGTGAAACCTTCTTTAATTAACAAGTCTCGTTGCTTTAATATATGTCCGGGATATTTGGGATTTAATTCCCCTTTTCCTTTTAGAGTACGCCACCAGGCAATGCCTGAGCCTTTACCGCTTGTCATCATTTCTTCCGATGCATTAGCCGAAATCCAAGCAAAAATACCTGTTGTTAAGGGACATGCCGTTGTAGTTCCGTGCTTTTCGGCTAATATTTCTCTGATACGGCTAAGTGTTAGTAATTCCCCCGACTTCGGATAACTCATTATCTCGTAAACTTCCATCGGCGCCGGAACTACCATAGTTCCCCCTCCCCATTGTTTGGCTTGCTTCCCTTCCAGCGTAACAATCTTGGGTAAATCTTTATTATTCTTTAATTTTTCAATCCAACTTTTCTTTCGCGACATTTTTTACCTCACGATAAATAAAAAATCCGTACCGAAATAGAAATTCGATACGGATTTAATTTATGTTGAAAAATAATAAAGAGCAAGTAAATAAATTACCGCTCTAACATTTTCATATCTTATTCTTCACCCATAAAAGGATAAGTCCAATCATGAGGAGGAGTAAATGTTTCCTTAAGTGTACGTGCCGACATCCAGCGAAGTAAGTTCATTGCACTGCCTGCTTTATCGTTTGTTCCTGAAGCGCGTCCGCCGCCAAACGGTTGTTGTCCCACAACAGCGGCAGTTGGCTTATCGTTAATGTAGAAGTTACCTGCGGCGTTTCTTAATCTCTGTTCCATATAGTTTAGAACATGTCTGTCTTGCGACCAGATTGCGCCTGTCAAAGCGTATGGCGAAGTTGTATCGCACAACTCGAGAGTTTCATCAAACTTATCGTCATCATAAACATAAATTGTCAGTACAGGTCCGAAAATTTCTTCCTGCATAGATTTGAACTTGGGATTTGTTGTTACGATTGTGGTCGGTTCAATAAAGTAACCTTTCGAATCGTCATAATTTCCTCCTGTAATAAATTCGGCTTCATCGGACTCTGCAGCAAATTTAATATAGCTTGTAATATTATCGAATGCAGCTTTATCGATAACTGCCGACATGAAGTTCGAGAAATCCTCAACGTCACCGACTTTTATTTTTGAAACTTCCGCAACATACTTTTCTTTGAATTCATCATAACGTGATTTTGGCATGTACATTCTGGAAGCGGCGGAACACTTCTGTCCTTGGTATTCGAAAGCGGCACGCAATGCTGCAACCACAACACCGTCGATATCAGCTTTGTTGTGCACGAAGATAAAATCTTTTCCGCCGGTTTCGCCAACTATTCTCGGATAGTATTTCATTTTTGTAATATTGCTTCCAACGGTTTTCCACATGTTTTGGAAAGTTGCAGTTGAGCCTGTAAAATGAATTCCGGCTAAATCGGGGCTGTCTAAAACAGGTCCGCCTACACTGGCACCTGAACCCGGCACAAAGTTAATAACACCATCGGGGAAACCGGCTTCTTTGAATAAGAGCATCAGCTGATAGGCAGAATAAACCGCACTGGAAGCCGGCTTCCAAAGGACTACGTTACCAACCAAAGCGGGAGCAGTTGGCAAATTACCTGCAATGGAAGTAAAGTTAAATGGGGTTACTGCAAAGATAAAACCTTCCAACGCTCTGTACTCAACTCTGTTCCACATTCCTTTTGGTGAGTAAGGTTGTTCCTTCATCAGTTCAGCCATGTAAAAACTATTGAACCGCCAAAAGTCAATAAGTTCACACGCCGAATCGATTTCAGCCTGCATAACGGTTTTGGACTGCCCTAACATTGTAGCTGCGTTTAATCTTGCTCTCCATGGTCCGGCAAGTAAGTCCGCAGCTTTCAAAAATACGGCTGCCCTTTGTTCCCAAGGCATTTCAGCCCATTCTTTGCGAGCTGCAAGAGCAGCGTCTATAGCCATCTGAACTTCCTCTTTTCCCGCTTTATGAAAATGCCCCAAAACTTTGGAGTGATTATGCGGGACTACCATCTCCCCTAATTTTCCGGTTCTTACTTCTTTACCGCCGATAATAAGAGGAACTTCAATTTCTGTTTCTTGTAATTTTTTCAGTTCGTCTTTTATTTCGGCTCTTTCCTTTGTGCCCGGAGCATACGATAAAATAGGTTCATTAATCGGTTCCGGTACTTTGAAATATGCGTTTGACATTTTATATCTCCTTTATCATTTGTAGAAATTTCTAATTTTAAATTTATTAATTTCCTCTCCCTAAAAGAAGAGAAATATTTTTTATACCCATATCAAAATATATTTTTTTAATTCAAACCTTCAATAACGTTGAATGACGCTTCCTCACCTTCTGAAAAATACCCTTTCCCGAATCTTGCAGCTTCGGATGAAGATTTAGTATAAGCTTTAATTGCTTGGTCAATTGAAATTGTTTTGATCTTTCCAATCTTGTTTTCAAACTTGCCTGAAATTGTTTTAATTCCGTCCGTCGGATTCAATCCTACAACAGGGAAATCGGTGCCGAAAACCACTTTAGTTTTGCTTGCCAAAAGTTCCTTTACAGGAAAAGCTTCTGCCAAACGCTGATTCCCCAACAAATTTTCAATTGGTTCTTTATCATAATAAAAATGAAACGGCTGCATTGAAGCAATCAGACCTAAACCGGAAAATCTTTTTATATCGGAATAATTTACATGCTGTGCATGTTCAACCCTGTGCATAATATTTGATTGCCCGTTCTGCAAACGCAATCGCTCATATAAATTAAGCACTTCGTGTACCGCTCTATCTCCAATTGCATGAACGGAAATTTGTAAACCTAATCTATCGGCAAACATAGCTTTCCGTTCAAGTTCCCCTGATGCCAACTCGGCGGTAGCCAAACCAAAATTTTGAGGATTGTTTTTGTAAGATTCAAAAAACCAAGCAGTTTGTGCACCAAGTGAGCCGTCTGCAAATCCTTTTACTCCGACAATCTTAATATTATCACAAAGGGTTAAATCTATTTTGCTTAATTCCTCTGTTTTCATAATCGGAACGGATATTGAAATCATAAAATCTTTATCAGGCTCTTTTTCACAATACTTTTTGTAAACCTCCAAATCCTCAAAATCGAAAAGCATCTCATGAACTCCGCTAACCCCATACTTTTTTGCTTCCTCTATTCCAAGTTGCAGCGCTTCCAATTTAGTTTTTACTGACGGTTTCGGCAACTTCCCTCTAATTCCGAAAAATGCTTCATCCTTAATAATTCCGGTAGGTTCGCCATTTACAAATTCAATTTCACCTCCGGCAGGTGATTGCGATTTATTGGTAATTCCAACAATTTCCAATGCTTTAGAGTTGAGCCAAGCCGTATGAAAATCCATTCTAATCAATACTACCGGACGTTTAGAAATAACTTTGTCAATCCAACTTTTATCCGGATTCCGCCCACGAAAATTTTTCTCGGACCATCCTCCTCCAATAATCCAACCTTCACTATTTTTCTTGGAGTAACAGTAGAGCTTTTCCTGAAACTCGGATTTAGATTTTACGCCGGACAAATCCAATCTTGTCAGCGAAAGTCCGCCTTCTATCAAATGAAGATGCGCATCAATAAACTTAGGAGTAACAATTTTGCCTTGCAAATCTACTCTTTTAGTATTTCCATCAACAAACTTAACAGCTTCTTCTTCAGCACCGAAAAAAAGGAACTTGTTCCCTTCAATAATCATTGCGTCAGAAGTTAAAAAATCAGAACCGACTCCAATAATTTTTCCGTTAAAGAAATACTTTTTATTACCCTTCATCAAAAATTAATATTCTTGTTTTTCTTTATCGAATCTTCTGCTATTTGCTTCTTAAAATTTTTCAATTTAGTAGATATTCTTTCATCGGAAATTGCAAGAATTTCAGCGGCAAGTATTCCCGCATTTTTTGCTCCGTCTATTGCCACGGTTGCTACCGGCACACCCGAAGGCATTTGCACTATTGACAAAAGAGAATCCATCCCGTCCAATTTTGAACTGATTGGAACTCCGATAACCGGTAAGATAGTATTCGCCGCGGTAACTCCGGCAAGATGTGCCGCTCCACCGGCGCCGGCAATAATTACTTTAATTCCGCGACTTTCCGCAGTTTTTGAAAATTCCGAATGTTCATCCGGTGTGCGATGAGCCGATAATATTTTCACTTCGTATGGAATTTCCAATGTATCTAAAAATTCAGCTGCTTTTTTCATAATGGGCAAATCCGAATCGCTTCCCATAATAATACTTACAAGCGGTTTATTCATTTTGTCTCCCAACAGAATAATTTAAAAATAGATTGAAATATACATAGAGGAAAATAAAACCAAAAGTAATTTGAAACTTGGAAAAACAATTCTTTGAATCATCAACTTAGAATAACTAAAAAATCTACCTGACAAATTTATTTTTTCCTAATCGACCCGGCGCCTGAAACTTTTTGCCGAATAATCATTGGTGAACCTACATAAACCAAGTCGGCAGCACCGGTAACATCGGCGTATAATGCATTAGAAACATTAACGGTTGCGTTCGCCGCTCCGGAAACTTGAATCTTAGTAGTTTTGGAAATCAGTTTTTCCGCATCCAAATCAGCAGCGCCGGATAAATCGACCTTAAACAAATCAACTCTGCCAATTAACTTAGCTTCGGCTGCCCCGCTAATATCAAGGGCAAATACTTCACTATCAATTCCGTTAACAATCATATTGTTTGCACCGGATAAATCTACAGAATAAAGAGTAGAAGTTACTACTTTTACAGTCAATGATTTTGTAGGTGAAAGATTTTTACGTGTGGATAAAAAAAGTTTTTCATTCCTAACTTTAACTTCAACAAATTTCATCAAATTGGAATCGGTAATTATTTCAACAGAAGGTTTTTCACCGAAGCCGACAATTATCCTAAAAGCTCCGGATGCATCGATTGAATTAAAATCTGTTACGGATACGTTTTTGGAAACCAGTTCCCCGTTTCCTCTTACTTTGTGAAATCCGCATCCGCTTAAAATAACTGCAGGTAAAATTAATAAAAATATTTTATGTAATTTCTTCATAATAATCTCATTTTCTTTGTAGGACGAGAATGTCAGAAAAAAGTTTTAAAATTATTAAAAACTAAATAGATTTTTTATCTTTACAAATTAACTTCAAATTACTGAGAGACAGATTGATTGAGGATGAATTTTACAAACTGCTAAACGAGGCTTTTGACCATCTATGGAACGGACGTTTCAGGTTAGCATTACCAATTGCCGAAAAGCTGATTAACATAAGGCCGAATGACAGCAAAGCCGCAATATGTTACGCTTGGTCTCTGCTCGAGAACGGTGATCCGGTTGGCGCCATGGAATATGCAAACACCGCAGTTGAACTTAACCAGGATTCTTTAATCTCCAATCTATATCGAGGTTATCTCTTAATGAGGATGAGTATTTTTGAAGGTGCAATTTCCGATCTTGAAATAGCTCAGAAAGAATATCTTAAATATTTTGTTTGGAGCTTAGAAAACAAAGCCAAAGCTTATGCCGGACTCGGTCAGTTTGATGAAGCGTTGGAGCAAATTTCTTTAGCGCTTAATCTCGATCAAACTAAAAATCCGACATTGCCGAAACGATATAAATTATACGTTCAAGCCGCTCGCGTAACAAATGGCGGCAAAATAGATAAGGAACAGGCAAAGGAAATTGTCAGCAAATGTGCCGATGCAATTAAGTACAAAGAGTATTGGTTTTCTCTCTATTTTTCTCGTAAAATTTTATCCGATGAATCTCTGAAAAAATTTCACGAAACTGCAAAAATAACCGAACTTGAAGCAATGTATTTCCTTTTTCAATATCTACCTGCATTCAAAAAGGCTGAGGAATTAAAGAAGGAACTAAAAGGCAATAGAAGATTTGATAAAATTTACAAACTGCTTAAAGCAAGAGCAACAGATAAAAAAGCTTCTATCTCTAAAACTTTATTTGATACCGGCGAGAATATTTCACCTGCCAAAGTTGTTAACGAAAAACCCAAATTAAAACTTAGAACCGACTCCTTCTACTTTCCTCACGAAAAAGGTGATGTTTACAAACTTCAGATTTTCGATCCGGAAAATCATGATTTCAAAAAAGGAATCGGTCCCTATTTTAAATCTATTGCTTATAATAAAATCAGACCGATTTCAGCTGAAATTATTTTTGCTAATCCACTTTTTCGAATAGAAGATTCATTAATTGAAGGCAGATTAGCATGGTATATAAATGATTTGCTTATTTCGGAAAATCTCTTTGAAATTCCTTGCTCAAAAGATTGGGACTCTGTGATTTTTAGTCAACAACTTGAGAATGATGAAAAACTATGGACACCGGGGCAAGGGAAAGTGGAATTATATTTTGACGATTTCAAAGTAGCTGAAACTTTCTTTATTCTCGGAGAAAAAGATTTAACAATTGTAGATAAACCTACACCTGCCAAAAGTGAAGACAATAAGCAATCTTTTCATCAACCCCAAAATAAAATTATTGAACCCGAAGAAAAATCTCTCGAAGAATTATTAGCCGCACTCGATGAATTTGTCGGTTTGGAGTCAATAAAATCGGGCATAAAAGGGATGATTGACTATTTAAAGTTTCAAAAACAACGCGAAGAATTGGGACTTAAGACAAGCAGCGATTTAGACGTTCATTCCCTTTTTATCGGAAATCCCGGCACAGGAAAAACTACAATTGCACGTTTGATGGGACAAATATTTAAAGCCATGGGTATTTTAGAAAAAGGTCATGTTGTAGAAGTTGACCGTTCAGCTTTGGTTGGAGAATATGTCGGACAAACCGCTCAAAAGACTGATCAGGCAATTGAATCAGCACTCGGAGGCGTTTTATTTATTGATGAAGCATACACACTTTACAAGCCTGGCGGTAAAGATTTCGGTCAGGAAGCAATTGATATTTTGCTGAAACGGATGGAAGACAAGAAAGGAGAATTTATTGTAATCGCAGCCGGTTATCCGGATGAGATGGAAACTTTTTTACAAGCTAATCCCGGGTTAAAATCCCGCTTTACCAATAAGTTTGTTTTTGAAGATTACACTCCGGATGAAATGATGAAGATTTTCGAATTAATGCTCACAAAAAATGATTACAGATTAGATGATAAAGCCAAAGAACTTTTACAGAAAAAGTTTTTGGAGCTTTACCGTAAACGTGATAAAAATTTTGGCAATGCCCGTGAAGTTCGAAAAATATTTGAATCAGCAAAATTAAACTTAAGTAAACGATTACTTAAACTTCCGGAAGAAGAATTAAAAGGAATTTCAAAAGAAAAATATTCTACATTTTCTGTTGAAGACATTGAAGATATTTTCACTGAGAACAAATCCAAAAATGTTAAACTCGGCATTGACGAAGAAGAACTTACAGAAGCGTTAGCTGATCTTAATAAACTTAACGGACTTAATTCCATTAAGGAAGAAGTGAACAAAATGATTAAGCTTGCCCGCTATTACATGGAACAGGGCGAGGATTTGAAGAGTAAGTTTTCTGATCATATTCTTTTTCTTGGGAATCCCGGTACGGGAAAAACAACTGTTGCACGAATAATTTCAAGAATCTTTTCTGCCATTGGAATTTTGGAGAAGGGACATCTGATTGAAACCGACAGAGAGGGTTTAGTCTCCGGATATGTCGGTCAAACTGCGGAAAAGACAAACAACATTATCAACAAAGCTATGGGCGGGACTCTTTTTATTGACGAAGCATATGCCCTTGTTAAAACAGGTGATGAAAAGGACTTTGGAAAAGAAGCGATTGATACTCTGCTGAAAAGAATGGAAGATGACAAAGGTAAGTTTATTGTAATTGCGGCAGGTTACACAGATGAGATGAACAAGTTTATTGAAAGTAATCCCGGAATGAAATCCCGCTTCAGTAAAATATTTGAATTCGAGGATTACACGCCGGATGAATTAATTGACGTTGCGAAAAAAATGTTTGAATCTAAGAAGCTTCGATTATCCGAAGAAGCTGAAAAAAAGCTAAGAATGTATCTTATGGAACTTTACCGAAACAGAGATAAAACTTTCGGAAATGTTAGAATCGTCCGCAATATTGTGGAGAGAACTCAACAGCAGCATTTGCTTCGAATAGCGGATTTAACTCCGGAACAAAGAGAGGAGCTTAATACCGATGAAATTACTATTGAAGATTTACTGCCTCAGATTTCGGAAAAGAAAAAACGGGATAAAATTGTAATTGAAGGAAATCCGGAAAAACTCCAACAATATTTAGATGAACTTAATTCACTTACCGGACTTGACAATGTAAAATCGGAAGTTGACCGGTTGGTGAAAAGCTTAAAAGTTACAAAGATGAGAGAAAAACGAGGACTAAAAGTAATGGAGCGCTCGCTTCATTCTGTTTTTACAGGCAATCCGGGAACCGGCAAAACAACTGTAGCAAGATTATTGAGCAGTATTTTTAAAGAGTTGGGATTGCTGGAAAAAGGTCATCTTGTAGAATGTGATCGTTCTTCGCTTGTTGCGGGTTATCAGGGACAAACTGCAATAAAGGCTGACAGTTTAATCAAACAAGCACTTGGCGGTACTCTGTTTATTGACGAAGCTTACACGCTTTCACGCGGAGCCAATGATTTCGGGCAAGAAGCGATTGACATCCTACTAAAAAGAATGGAAGATTACAAAGGTAAGTTTGCTGTAATAGTTGCCGGATATACCGAAGAAATGAAACAGTTTCTTAGTTCCAATCCAGGTTT
This sequence comes from uncultured Melioribacter sp., assembly GCA_964570865.1. GTDB lineage: Bacteria > Bacteroidota > Ignavibacteria > Ignavibacteriales > Melioribacteraceae > WGAL01. The sequence goes on along the minus strand of CAZMZM010000013.1, from coordinate 19,828 downwards.
GCAATCACGTTTTCAGATAAAACTACATTTTGAAGATTACACTCCACGTCAACTTCTTGAAATTTCATACAACATTGCAAATGCAAACGGCTATGTACTTGACGAAGGTGCGTTACAGCTTTTGTTGGAAATTTTTGAACGCCTCTACGAAAAACGAGATAAGAATTTCGGGAACGCCCGAACAGCGAAGAATGTACTCTTCAAGATAATCAGCTACCAAGAAGAACGAATAGCCAATTCTCTTGATTTAACAGATGAAGATTTAATTACACTTACTTATGAGGATGTTGAAAGCTTGATTGAAAACTCCGAACTTTAGCGTTTGTTTTTCTTTCGATATCAGAGTTAGATATTCAAAATCTTAAAGTGATTTCGTTTAAAAGTCTTATCTTTTTATCTTATAATTTTTACAATTAATAATTTTTCGGATGCGGTATGAGTAAATCAAAAAAACACGTTGCCAACAAAAAGGTTGAAAAAACAAATAGGAACTTTTTGGAAACAATTCCACGACTTTATAAAGAACTTCTCGCATTTTTATTAATTCTAATCCCCCTTTTGCTTTACTACATTCCTTACGAAACAAACAATGTGCAGCCACTCGGCAGCGATTATCTTTCAATTATCGGGCAAACTCATGTCTGGCACGAATGGCAGGAAAAAACGGGAGAACAAGTTCTTTGGAATCCCAACATATTTGCCGGAGAACCGATTTACGAACGGATTACACCAAAAATAGTTTTACTTGATACTGCAATTTCATATTTGGGAAAATTATTTTACTGGGTCTTTTGGTACATGCTTCTCGGTGGATTAGGCATCTACGCACTTCTACGTTACAAAAAAATTCCGTGGTACTTTGCCGTAACAGTTGCCGTTGTATTTATTTTACTGCCCGATTGGCAAGCATTAATAGGTACCGGACACAATTCAAAACTCAGAGCCATAATGATTTTGCCTTGGTTTGTTTTATCTTTTGCTTACATGTTCGATAAAAAAAACCTTCTCGGCGCAGGACTTTTTGCTTTTGCTTTTGCGATGTTTAACCGTACTCACCATTTTCAGATTGTGTTTTACGGAATTTTACTTCTCGTGTTTCTCTATACTTACCCGACAATCAAACTTCTTATCGATAAGAAATATAAAGAGTTCGGGAAACTTGTTCTGATGTTCACCGCAGCTTTAATCTTAACGATTATGACTGCTGCCCAACCGCTCCTTTCCACAAATGAATACGCAAAATATTCTACTCGCGGCGGACACCCGCTAAACATTGGGAAGGAAGCCAAATCAGCTGAAAAATCGAGCGGAGTTAGTTTTGATTATGCTACGCGCTGGTCGTTTTCACCCGATGAAATATTGGATTTTTTCATCCCGCATTTTTCCGGTGGTTTGCAAAGTGAAAAATATGACGGAAACAAATATCCCCGGCTAAAAGGTCGTGAAGTACCCGGATACTGGGGAGATAAACCCTTTAACGGAAATTATGCAACAATGGGAGCAATACTATTTATTTTTGCAATCTTCGGAATTTATTATTACCGGAAAGATGAATTTGTAGTTGGCTTGGCAATCTTTATTGTTTTTTCAATTCTTCTTTCATTCGGACGTCATTTCCCTGCACTTTACAAACTATTTTTCTACTACTTCCCATTCTTTTCCAAATTCAGAGCGCCCTCAATGCTGGTTAATGTAACTTTTGTTGCAACTTTAATTTTATCCGGTTTCGGACTGAAAGCTTTCGTAAAAGAAGCATCATTAAAGGACATAAAGGTAATTGGCGGAATTATTGGCGTGTTTTTAGCCATTGCACTTTATGTATTGCTGTTCAGCTCATCTTTTTCATTTGCCACTTCTGCCGAACTTTCCAGATACGATGCACAAACTTTAAACATTGTAAAAGGAATCCGCAAGGAGTTTATGCAGCGCGATACAATTCGTTTGTTAATAATTTTAATTTTATTTTCAACGGTTATTTTTTCTTACCTCTACAAAAAGTTACGTACCGATTATTTTATTATTGCAACTTTTGTTCTTGCTGTGTTTGAAATAAGCGGAATTTCAATTCGCGCCTACAACCAGATTTCGTTGCAGAATCCCGACAGACTTGAGAACAGCGATTTTGCCCCGACGCAGATAACAAAAGTTCTTACTAAAGCCGACGACAACTATCGCGCATTAGTTCTCGGTCGTGATTTCACAAGCAATCACTACGCTTATTTTTACCCGCTCATCAGCGGTTACAGCGCTATTAAACTTCAAGCAATTCAAGACATATTCGACCATGCTTTATTTAGCGGCAGAGGTTCGGGCGGATTAAATTGGAACGTAATTAATCTTCTCAGCGGTAGGTATATAATTACCGATTCGGAATTGACCGACTCAAACTTAACTGCAGTTGCTTTTGATAAATCGAGAAAACAGGTAATGTACGAAAACCGGCAAGCCTTACCCAAAGCGTGGTTTGTAGAATCTACAAAAACATTTGACTCCAACGAGTCACTTGTACTTTTTATGAACAATAGTGATTTTTCTCCTGAATCTGAAGCTCTGCTGCTGAATAAGAATTTTGCGGATAAAACATACAGCGGCAAAGGAGATATAAAACTGACGGCAAAAAATCCCAATATGCTTAGTTTTTCTTACTCGACAGATTCGCAACAGTTTGTTGCAATTTCCGGTTCATACTATTCGCAAGGTTGGAAAGCTGTTGTTGACGGAAAAGAAGTTCCTCTTTACGAAACCGACTTCATCATTCGCGGAGTAGAAATTCCTGCCGGCAAACACAATCTGAAATTAGTTTTTCATCCCGAAACATATTTTGCCGGTATGAATTATGTCTGGATAGGGAATGTTTTAATATGGCTATTTATTCTTATTCCCCCTTTTTTAGATTACGCAAAAAAGAGAAAAGCGGCTTGACTTATTTGTTTTTAGTTTCTATTTTTGAGTAAAATAATTACTCAAAATGTTAAAATCACTAATTACATCCGAAATACGAATTAAGTTGTTGCTTAAGTTTTTTCTTAATCCGAAAACTCAAGCTTATTTGCGACAACTTTCAAACGAGTTTGGCGAATCCTCGAACGGAATCCGTGTAGAACTAAATCGCTTAGTGGAAGCAAACATTCTTAATACTGAAACCAAAGGGCGAAACAAGCTTTATCGAGCAAACGAAACTCATCCACTGTTCGAAGAAATAAGAAAAATTGTTTTAAAATCTACCGGTATTGAAGAGGTTATATCAAATATTATTTCTAAACTCGGGAAAGTGAATATTGCCTTTATACGCGGGGATTACGCAGTCGGGCACGATACGGGATTAATTGAACTTGTTGTTGTCGGTGACGAAATTAACAAATCGGAATTAGAACGAGTACGGGAAAAAACAGAAAAACTAATTGAGAGAAAAATTTCCATAATAATTCTTGATAATTCAGAATTTAAAAACCTAAAATCTAAATTTTTATCCGAACCGAATTTGGTTTTAATGAAAGGAGAAGAATGAAACCACTTTTTTTAATTCAAGCGCGAACCGGATCAAGCAGATTTCCGAATAAAATTTTTGAAAAAATTTTTAATGATTTTACACTTATTGATATAGTTCTCAAAAGACTTCAAATGGCTACTAATGTTGACAAAGAAGACCTTGTTGTTCTGACAACTACAAACCCGTTAGATGATTCTCTTGCTAAATATTTGGAACAGCAACATATTAAAATATTCAGAGGTAACGAACAAAATGTTTATAAAAGATTCGAAGATTATCTCAAATCATTATCCGAAAAACCAAAATATTTTTTTAGAGTTTGCAGCGATAACCCTTTTCTTGAACCGGGGTTTATCGACCAAATAATTGAAGCTGCTAATTCCGAATCCGAATTTGATTATGTGAGTTTCCAAGATTACAAAAAAACACCGGCGATTTTAACTCATTACGGATTTTTCGCAGAGCTTATTAAAACCGAGTCGTTTTTATCCGCAGAAAATTTAATAAGTACACCAATTGAGCAAGAACATGTTACTCCGATATTTCATTCAACAAATTATTTTACAAAAAAATACTTGGAAATGCCCGATTTACTCCACAGAGATGATATTCGACTTACTTTTGACACTAAAGATGACTTAGCTGTAATTAAACAAATTTTTTCGGAACTAAATACTCTTGATTTTTCTTACAAAGATGTACTAAATGTTTTGGAAAACAATAATAAATTATTGACAAAAATGAAAACCAGCATCAATAAAAATTTAAAATAAAGGTTCAGAATGAAACACGTATATATAATTGCCGAAGCAGGACAAAACCATAATGGCGAGATGAAGCTTGCAAAACAATTAATAGATATGGCTTCAATGCCCATTTTTGATAAGTTTAATAATAAACAACTTGCAGGCGTTGATGCTATCAAGTTTACTAAAAGAGACCTATCCGAAGAACTTACAAAAGAAGCTTCCGACAAAATTTATGATTCTCCCAATTCATTTGGAAGAACTTACGGAGAACATCGAGCAAAATTGGAATTAAGTTATGAGCAACATACAGAACTTTTCCAATACGCCGAAACAAAAGATTTGGATTTTATTGAAACGTTAACTTCTCCCAAAACTTTAAAATTGCTTGAAACCGTTGATGTTAAATTTATTAAAGTTGCTTCTCGCGATTTAACTAATATTCCGCTTCTTTCCGAAATTGCTAAAACCGGAAAGCCTGTTATTCTATCAACCGGAATGGGAGGAATTCCGGAAATTGACAAAGCTGTAAATACAATTACTGCTTATCATGAAAATATTACAATCCTCCATTGTTTGTCTCAATATCCGGCGGAATACCAAAACTTGAACTTGCGCTCCATTCAATACTTAAAAGAACGTTATCCGTACAGAATTGGATACAGTGATCATTCAATCGGTATCGTTGCTCCTGCTGTTGCAGTTGCCTTAGGCGCTGAATTTATCGAAAAACATATTACTCTCAGTCATTCCTTAAAAGGAAGCGACCATAAAGGAGCTTTGGAACCGGACGGCTTGTGGAGAATGGTAAGAGATATTAGAAATATGGAAACAGCTCTCGGAGAGTTTAAAAAGGAAGTTAATCCCGAAGTGGAAAAATTTCGGATTAAACTGGAAAGATCTTTGGCGACAAAAAGAAAGATTCATAGAGGAGAAATAATTACCGAAAACGATTTGATAATGTTATCACCCGGCGGAGGACTTGCTTGGGAAGCAAAGGAGAACATAATCGGTAAAAAAGCAAATGTTGAAATAGACGAGTTTTCACTAATTACAATAGAGATGTTTCAATAATGATTCGTGCCATTTTCTTTGATATGGGAGACATTTTCTTTGAAGCTCATTTTTGGAGAAAATGGATGTTCAAAAAACTTGTTTCATTAAACTACTTTGTCGGTTCTTTTTCCGATTTTTATCTTTATTACGAATCTTTTTTATTGCCTGTTTACGAAGGCATAAAAGATTACAAAACCGCTTATTTTGATTTTTTAGATTCTTTGAAAGTTAATGAAAAAGAATCTTTTTACAGAGAGTCCTTTGAAGTAAAGAAACAATTTGAAGATAACAGGATTTTATACCCTGAAGTTAAGACCACATTGGAAAAATTGAAGTTGTTAGGAATAATCAATGTTGTAATAACCGACAATGAACAATCGGAAGCAAAAATCAGGAATAACATCCTTAAAAGGTTTGAGATTAGTAATGCAGTTGATACAATTTTTTCATCGAAAAGTTACAATTTAACCAAACCCAATCCAAAGATTTTTGAACTTGCCATGGATAAATTTTCATTATCATCCCAAAAGGTTCTGTTTGTCGGCCACGATAAAGATGAAATTGACGGAGCCGAAACGCTGGGTATTAGAAGTGTCGAATTCAACAATTATCTCGGACTGCCAACTTCGGCCACGTATAAAATAGACCATTTTTCCGAACTAATTGGTATAGCCCGAAATGAATAAGTTTGAAAAACTTCTGGAGGCCGAATCAAAATTTGACCTTTCATCGTTAACACTTGACGGTGTTTGGTTCTATCCCGTAATTAAGCAAAATTTGTTTGTCTATGATATCTCGGAAAACAAATCATCCTTAGGAATTAATTCATCTTCATCGGGTATTTCTAAGTTTTTTGATGCTCTTAAATGGAATCGAAGAAACAAGCCTTTAGGCAACCTTGATTTTCTAATTGTAGATACGGCTAATTCGAGAAAAGAAAATCCCGTTACTAAAAAATATGAATCTTTATATTCCGATTACCTTTATTCCCTTTTTCCCGAGAAAAATATTGCCACTTTTGAGCGTCCGGCACTTTCAGATGTTAACCATTTTGAGAAAGTATCTGAAAATATTAATCTTATCTATCCTGATATTGATTTTATTATTGCCGTCATTAAGGCAAAGTTGAAAAGGAAAGTGATTTCATATGAATCCTTTCCGGTGCTAAAAGATATTATAGATTATTTGGATTCAGATAAAAATATTTTAAGTTTTATTAATCTGAAAATATCACGTTTTTTCCTGCTTTACGAGTATTATTTAAATCTGTTGGAAAAGGTCAAACCTAAATTGCTAATCATTTTGAATGCTTATAATTATTCAAATATGGCTTTTATTTACGCCGCTAAAAATCTTGGGATAATCACCGTCGAACTTCAACACGGATTTATTAGAGAAGACCATCCCGGATATATTTGGAAACAGGTTACCGATAGAGCCCTCTTCCCGGATTACATCCTAACATACGGTGATTATTTTACCGATTTGCTCACCGAAAAAAGCACGCTGTTTAAGCCGAAACAAATATTTACTTGCGGTTCATACGCGATTGAAAATTTCTTCAAAAACAAAAGTTCACAATCTTTTGTTGCTAACGATAATCAAAAAATTATTTATATTACGTCTCAATGGTCTATTCGTAAAAAATTATTTAAGTTCGTTTCAAATCTTGCTGAAATTCTCCCGTCCGAATATAAAATTATTTATAAAACACATCCGTTGGAAGATAACGTTGATACGTTTTATTCTGATTTCAAAAAATATCCCAACATTAAATTAGTTGCCGATCCACAAATAAATTCGTTGGAAATTATCCCCGACTGTTATGTACATTCAACAGCATATTCAACATCATTTATGGAAGCTAATTACCTGCAGAAGCCGAATATATTTATTTTTATAGATGGCTTTTCTCAGGTAATAACAAAATTTGTAGATAATAAAACTATCTTTTTGGCTAAAACTCCCGAAGAATATTTAGAGATTCTTAAATCAATAAATACTAACAGTGAAAAAATCAGGCTGGAACTGAAAAATAATAGTGGCAGATTTTACAAACCGGATGCCGCCAACAATATTAAATCCGCACTAATAAAAATTTTATCCGGAGAAAATTGAAAGAACAATTAAAAAATATTTTTTCTCAAACGGCTATTTACAGCTTGGGTAATATCTCCACAAAACTTGTGGGATTTGTTTTGCTTCCGCTTTACACAGGCTATCTTACAACAGCAGAATATGGAATTTTAGCTCTATTAGAAGTAATCAGCCAAATTTTGATTGCAATTTTTACATTCAATTTACCGATAGCAATGCTACGCTGGATTGCTGAAGTAAGGGAAGAAAAAGAAGAGAAATCAATCATTTTTACCGTTTATTTCACCCTAATTATTATCGCCTTTTCGGTTTTGGCTTTTGGTTTATTCTTTTCTTCGCAAACATCTAATTTTATTTTTAGTTCTGACAAATATGCCTTTTACCTAAAAATCCTATTTATTTCAGCTTCATTAAGTATCATCAATCGTCATCCTTTAACCTTACTTAGGCATAGAGAAAAAGCTGCATTTTTTGCCGGTGCGAATATCTTAAAATTGATTATTATACTATCTTTTAATATATATTTTGTAGCATACGCACAAATCGGGGTGATTGGTGTTGTTGATAGTTTAGCAATCGGGGAATTATTTATCTTATTAGTAACCTTCCCGTTTTTACTAAAAAATATCTTTTTGAGATTACGACTTACTTTTCTAAAAGAAATGTTTCTTTACGGATTACCATTGGTTTTTGCGGCACTCTCAGGCATCTTACTTACTTTTAGTGATAGATTTATACTGCAACATTTTTACGGTCCTTCCGAAGTAGGGATATATTCATTAGGATACAAAATTGCTGCGGTAATAAACATGTTTTTGGTACAATCATTTTCTTTAGGATATTTACCATTTACATTTAAACATTTTGAAGAACCAAAGTCAGGTACTTTATTTGCCCGTGTAATGACTTACTATACAGCTGCGTTATTAGTTTCCGCCATTTTAATTTCGTTCTATGCAAAGGAACTTTTATTATTACTTTCACAAAGTAAAAGTTATTTAATTTCTTATAAAGTAGTTCCTTTAATTGCCATAGCTTTTGTATTCAGAGGAATGCAATATAATTTTGCTCTCTCCTTTCATTTTTCAAAGAAGACAAAAATCAATGCTTACATAATTGTGGGAACGGCTATCTTTAACATTTTGATGAATATTTTATTGGTACCCAAATTCGGATTTCTGGGTTCCGGAATTTCCATGGCTGTTTCTTTTTTGATTATGTTAATAATTACAATCAAACCGGCTCAATCGGAATTTTTCATTCCTTACGAAACCAAAAGATTAGTGAAATTAATTTCAATTACTTTCAGCTGTTTTTTACTTTTTTATATTTTCGATTCCTTTGATCTTTCCTTGTTTTCCTTTTTCGTGATAAAATCTCTCTTGGTTTTATCTTTTGTAATTTCACTTTGGGCATGTAAAGTATTGGAAAAAGAGGAAATAAATTTAATTTTAACTAAACTAAACTTAAGGAAACAGACTAATACCTAATTTACTTTCAACCTCCGAATCAGGAGTTTCCTCTTCCGAACATCTCATAAATTAATATTCCCCCTGCTACCGAAACGTTAAGGGATTCGGCTTTCCCTTTTCCGGCTATTCGAATCTTTATATCAGACAGTTTTAGTACACTTTCGGAAGGACCGAACGCTTCGCTTCCGAGGATTAAGATTTTACGGCTAATATCTTTATGTAAATTTTCGGGTGATTTTCCGTCAAGATGCGCAACTGCCAGTAAATATCCCCTTTTTTGTAATTTATGAAGCTCCGAATAAAGATTTTGAGTTTGGATAAAATTAACGTGAAAAATTGAACCCATTGTAGAACGAACAACTTTAGGATTAAAAATATCTACGCAATTTTCGCCGAGTAGAATTGTATCTACGCCAAACCAATCGCATGTTCTGATTAATGTTCCCAAATTACCGGGATCTGAAATGTTATCGAGAGCAACAATTCTTTCTCCGATATTATCAGTGTTCTCCTTGAATCTAAAAATTGCCGCTATGCTCTGAGGATGTTGAGTGGAAGTAAAACGGATTAATTCGCTTTCAGAAACTTCGGTAATTTTCAAACTCATTTCTTCTGCAACATTAAGGAGTGGTTTCAGCGAATCGATTTTCGAATCAAGCACAAAAACTTCCTCACAGAGGTAATCGCTGTTAAGTCCATCTTCAACTGCACGAACACCTTCGACAATAAACTTTGATTCCAGTTTTCTATATTTTTTTTTCTCGAGAGAGTTTAGATACTTTAGCCGATTTTTACTCAGCATTTTCAACCTCTAAAATTGGAAGTAAATAAAGGGCTGAATATCTGAAGTCTTAAACTGAACTACAATTAAAATAATGATAGCTAAAATTAATGATTGAACCAAAACCGGAGAATTAGCCAAGAATGCTTTGATTTTCTCCTCAATTCTGGGAGGAGTAAAATGTGTAACCATTCCAATTAGGAAAATGCCGACAACCATTGGGTATGCGGTAATAAATTGAGGAAATACTTCAGCATGGAAATAGTGAGTAATTTGGTGAATCATATCAAAAGCCGTTTGATATGATTGAGCGCGGAAAAATATCATTGAAAAAGCCCAGATATGAAAAGTAAGAATTACTCCGAAAATTTTCACTCCCCAACCTTTATTATTAATCCATTTCGGATAACCTAATAGTTTTTCAATTGCTAAAGAAACTCCGTGAATTGTACCCCAAAAAACAAATCGCCAAGAAGCGCCATGCCACAACCCGCCAAGCACCATCGTAGCCATCAAATTAAAGTAAGTTCGCTTATTCCCTTTACGATTTCCACCAAGCGGTATATAAAGATAATCACGCAGCCAGCTTGATAATGAAATATGCCAACGCCTCCAAAACTCGGTAATTGTTACAGAACGATATGGTGCATTGAAGTTAACCGGAAGTCTAAATCCCATTAACAATGCTAATCCGATTGCCATATCGGAATAGCCTGAAAAGTCGCAATATATTTGCAATACATAGCTGTAAATAGCCATTAAATTTTCAACACCGGTAAATCTTGTAGGCCATTCAAAAACTCTATCCACAAAATTAATACTCAAAAAATCGGCAATAACGGTTTTCTTAAGCAAGCCGGCCATAATCAAAAATAGAGCGTAGCCGATCTCTTTTTTATTAATCACAGGATATTCATGTATTTGTTTCAGAAAATGTGATGCACGAACAATAGGACCTGCAACTAACTGCGGGAAAAATGAGACAAAAAACAGAAAATCCAAAAAGTTTTGTTCAGGCTCTAATTGTCTGCGATAGATATCAATCGTGTAGCTCATTGACTGAAATGTGAAAAATGAAACACCTACGGGGAGGAAGATATCGAGTAAATCAAAATGCCCCAAATGGAGGCTGTTTATTGTATCGAGGAAGAAATTAGTATATTTAAAATAACCGAGGATACCCAAATTCATTGCAATACTGATAATCAGAAAGATTCTTCTTTTAAGTTTGTTGTCAGTAGAATGAATTTGCATTCCTGCAACATAATCGATTAACGAACTTAAAATTATCAGTAAAAAATAGATACCGCTGGATTTGTAATAAAAATAAAGTGAAGCAAATGTTAGGAAAATTAATTTTGCCCTTTTATGATTCACAAAAAAGTATGCAAAAACAATAACAAATAAAAAGAAAAAGAGAAAAAATCCACTGTTGAAAAGTAAAGGTTCAACCGGATTGTATTTCAACATGTTCCAAAAATTAGAAAGAATATTCTCCATTACCTACCGGATTTATTTTTAGCTTCCAAAAGAGCATGCACAAAAAGTTCGGCAACGCGTTTTGCGCCTAAATCATTAAAATGTGTGTAATCCATAAATGCCATTGGAGGATTTGACCTTACCCATTTGGGCATCGAATTTCTGCCTCCCATTGCTTTGTTCAAATTCCAAAATGCTATATTGGTTGCTTTTACAATTTCCATCTGAGTTCTAAGTAATTTTGGAATTGCCGGGTCAGAGATAAAACGTGAACCTTTCTTTTTACTTTTATCGTGAACTCCTACAAGTATAATACCTGCTTTTGGGAAAGCGGTTTTTAAATTCTTAATTACCTGAATCATCTCATTCTTATACCACGAATAATCACGAGGTCGATTGCTTAAAGCATTAACTCCAAATTCCAACACTATTAATTTGTAATCCAAATATTTCCCAAATTTCTTAAATTCCGAAACCGGGATGTTTTTCAGTGCTATTCCGGAATTACCGCGAAGAGCATAGTTATCAACGTAAACTCCATTACCTGCTTCCAAACTTACACCAAAATATTTTCCGGAGTTAGCCGGCATTTTTAATTTTAGCGATTTAACTTTTCCGCTTAATTTTAAATCAACTCTAACAGGATTTGAATTTTTTAATATTCTTAAGTTTTTTCCTTTTCCGTTAACATCATAATTTAATGTGAATGTTTTATCCGGAATAAGATAAAGATAAGCTTGTGAAAATGAATTTTGTCTTCTGATAAAGTATGATGTTTTATACTGCACCCAAGCGTTGCCTTCCGGTAGAAAAACTTCACCGCCAACACTAACGGGGAGATTATCAGGATTTGAAGTGAAAATGGAATAACTTTTCCAGTTATCTGAAAAAGAAAGTTTCATTGATTGACGAAACGTAATATCCTGAGTTATTATCGGGACAAAGCCTACTCCTTTACCGCCGAATTTTTTTTGTAGTTCTTCTCGAATCTGAGATGTAACTAAATCTCCCTCAATAATTGAATCACCGAAATGAGCTATTCTAATTTTTGATTTTTTTGAATTTTTTAGAACCTTAAAAAAATTTTTTAACTGTTTAAGGTTTCCTTGTATCGAAACATCTTGGCCGACTTTTGACAATGACGATTGAATTCCAAACAAATCAATCAAACTACTGAATGAAAAACCGGCTTCATAATAATCAGAAGTAGTAAAATTATTATTAAATGAAGAGCCACTCGAGTCGGATTTGAAAAAATCATCCTCAAAATTCATATCTGTACTATCTTCCGGAGCTTGCAATAAGTCGGATAAAATTTCCACTCTTTTTATTTCAACTCCCGCAATATTTACGGTAGGCGGCAACAAATAGGAAAAGAAAAGAATAATAATAGTAGTTAAGATAATATATATTGGTCTTGTAATGTAGTTTTTACTATCCGGCATTTTAAGTAATCCTTGTTATTATTTGTGAAGCGCTTTTAAAAGTTCCCGTCTCCAAATTCTGTAACCATTAGAGTTCAGATGAAGATTATCTCGAGAATAAATATTTTTTAAAAAATTATTGTCCGAAAGATATTTATTTATATCGACAAATTCGATATTTTTTTCAGAACAGAAGTTTTTTAGCAAACGGTTTAATTTTTTAACTTCGCCGTTACGCTCTTTATTGTACTTTGGCACGTCAATATCGGGTCTGTGCATTTTAATCCAATCTTCACCCCATTTCCTACCCGAAAATATTACCGAAACAACAATAGGGTTAGCTCCGGATTTTTCGATTATAGTAATAATCTTTTTAAGATTGTTAAATATTACATTTGTCGGTACCCAGTTGTAAATATCATTGATTCCGCCTTGCACTACAACAATTTTAGGATGAAGTTTAATTACGGAGTTTATTCGTGCAAGCATTCCTTGAGTATCGTCTCCGGCTATCCCGCGATTAACAATTTTATACTTCCCGAGCAATTCATTCCAGTTTGCACCCTGTGTGTGCGAATCGCCAAACATAACAATATCAGGACGATTAAGTTTATTCAACTTAAACATCTCTACTCTCTGCTTGTAAACCGGATTCCGTTGGTAATAAAATTTGGTACTGTCGGTTCTAATGGATGCGTGTGAAAACGCAAACGTAACACCTTGAACAATAACAATAATGATAAACAATATTTTGAAAAAGAAATTTTTATTCATAAACATTACTTATTTTAAAATAGATTTTCATCTGTTACTTATTTGGAAGAATGAACAACTTTCCCATTATCGGGTTTTTTATCTACCATCTCTTTTACTTCATCTTCCACATTGTCCTTATCCTCTTTATTGTCAGACTCGGATAATTGCGCCTCAATATTATTATTGAGCAATTTCTCAGTTTGTAATAGATGCATAACTTTAGCCGCTAATTCATCACGGTGTATCTCGACTGAAGCGGTTTCAGTCCGCAATGATGAAATTTCTTTTTCGGTATCTTTAATTTCTTCACGCATTTTTTTTAATACTTCACGGCTATTTACAAGCTCTTCTTCAACAATATCCTTAGCATCTTCAACAGATTTCATTTGATTTACCATATCTTCAATAACCGACGAAAGCGAAGACTCTATTTCCTTTTTCTTAACTCTCAACTTTGCTTCATCATTTTTCAATTTCTGATTTCTCGCGCTTAAAGCATTTACTTCTCTGGAAATTGCAGATTTTAGTTCCCTTGTCTTTGAAATCTCATTTTCAATTGCTCTTAAATCGCTCCGTTTAAGTTCATAATCTTTTTTAACAACCGAAAGCGCTCCTTTCTTTTCCGTTAATTCCAGAATTGTATCGTTAAGTTTATTATTAACAAAATCTATTTCTTCATTTTTAGTCAATAATTTTTTACTAAGTTCCAAAATATCGTTAGAGATTTTTGATTTTTCTGCAAGAAAATTATCCATCTCAGCGACAATCTGAGATTCCAATTTGACAGTGTGATTTTCTACAGATTCCCTCTTTTTTTCGAGGCGACTTAACTCATTATATTTTTTCTGTAACGATTTTTCAAGTCGCTTATCCTCATCTCGGAGTAGTGATATTTTATTTTGCAAATCGGAAATTATTCTCTCAAGTGATTCTCTGTCTTTTACCAATATACTCTTCTTAGAGTCGAATGAAGAAATTTCGGTATTCAGCAAATCGATCTGCACTGATAGTTCTTCTATTTGCTTTTCCTTTTTAGAAATAGTAAGATTAAGGTCGGTTAAGTTTTGCTCTTGTTCTTTTTGTTTTTTGAAAGCATCATCAAGCTGGTGGTTCTTTTCGGAAATCTCATTTGTAATGGAAGTCAGAGTATTTTCCAAACCTAACTTAACTTGTTCTGCAACATCGTTCATCTTTTTCAGATCGTTATTTTTTTTAGCTAAATCTAAAGCTTCATTCTTCAAATCACTAATTTTGGTATTAAGTTTTTCTATTTCTAAATTGGCTTCTTCGTTTTTAGTAACCAAATTTTTTATCATGCTTGATAACTGAAACTCTTTCTCATCGTTTTGCTCATTAAGTTTAGATATTTTATCCTCAAGTTCTTCAATATCCTTTTCCAGATAAGATTTCTTTGCCGTTAATTCTTTCTTATCTACCGATAGCGTAGTAACATCGGCTCCCAAATTCATTTTCTGGAGAGTAAGTTCAGTAACTTTTTCCTGCAGGGTTTCCTTCTCAGCCGCTAGTTCCTGAACGATAGCTCTGGACGTATCAATGCGCTCCTGCAAACCTTCGTAACTTTCTTGTGCTGCAAGTAAATCGTGTAATTTATTACGTAACTCGTCATTTTCTTTTATTAATCTATCAATCTCTTTTTTTGAAGCAACATTCAAAAAAGCCATTTTTTACTCCTTAACTCAAATTAATTTTTCCAGATAATTACGGTAATCACTTTTCGGCATTTTTTCAATCAATGCCGAAAATTTTTCCTTACCGATAAAATTTTTGTAATACGCAATCTCTTCAATGCACGCTACTTTTACGCCTTGCCTCTCTTCTACAATACCAAAAAAATTTGAAGCTTGCAGCAACGAGCGGGGTGTTCCGGTATCTAACCATGCAACGCCGCGTCCAATTTCCTGTACTTTCAGTTTCCCTTTTCTCAAATAATCAAGATTCACATCAGTAATTTCAAGTTCACCTCGCTGAGAGGGTTTCAGATTCTTTGAAATTTCCACTACTTTATTGTCATAAATATAAAGTCCCGGAACGGCGTAATCAGACTTAGGTTTTTCCGGTTTTTCCTCAATTGAAATTGCATTTTTATTTTCATCAAATTCAACAACACCGTAACGTTCAGGATCGTTGACCTTATAGGCAAAAACAGTTCCACCCTCTTTATGATTATTAATTGCATTATAGAGAAAATCCATTTTTCCATAGAAAATATTATCCCCGAGAACCAGAGCAACGGGAGAACTGCCGATAAAATGTTCGCCAATTAAAAATGCTTCCGCTATTCCGTTTGGCGCATGCTGTACTTCATATTTAATATTCATTCCAAGATGCTCGCCGTTATGAAACAACTTTTCATAATGCGGAATTGTTTCGCGATTGGAAATAATAAGTACATCTTTTATTCCCGCAAGCATAAGCAGAGAAAGGGGGAAATAAATCAAAGGCTTGTCATAGATCATTGCAAGTTGTTTACTGTAAACTTGTGTAATGGGATAAAGTCTGGATCCCGAACCTCCCGCTAAAATAATTCCTTTCATAGTTTCTCCTTATTTAACCACTTTCAAATAACCTGATTTAATAAACTCTCTTTTTTCATTATAGATTGAAATTTTATAATATCCTTCCTCTTTAAATTTTACTTTAAAAAATGCGTAATCCCACGAAGGAAGAATTGCATATTTTTTACTATCTATTTGTTCCCAATCATTGGTTACATTATTCTGCTTAAAAATATCAACATAGAGCATGTTTGTATTTAGCGAATCAGGATGCTTAATATAGACGCAAACAGAATCGGGAGAACGCGATAATTGCTTGAATTTCAAAGGACGGAACGGCATTCCGCTAATTATCCACTCACTAAAAGTTAACTTTACTTTTTCGTAATATGGAGCACTCTTCTTTTTTTCCAGCTTGAAAGGAGAAGCTTTAATTTTAATAGTCAAATTTCCGCGAGCCAGCTCCTTGTTGGTTTTATCCGTAACGTAAATGGAATAACTGCCTGCCTCTTTAAACTTTTCACGATACACAAACCAAGATCTGTCATTTTCAATCATTACGGATTTTGAATCCCAAGGCTGATACTTACCGGCATTGAGCTTATCAATATACAAATAGAGCATTTTGCTGCTTAAGTGATAACCTTCCGAGTCGAATAAAATAAAAATCGACTTCCCTTTACTCGGAATTACCCAGCTGTTGCGCGCATTAATTGCTTTACCGTCAGTAGTAAAACTTTGGGCAAAATAAAGTTGTTGCGCTTCAACCGAAAAAGTAAGAATTATCATAAAAATTACTATAAAAAAAAGTTTTTTCATTTTAAACCTATTTTTTCCAAAAACTTCTCGAAAAGATAATCAAAATTGTAAAAAGCTCAAGCCTTCCGATTAACATTAATGAAGATAAGACCCATTTACCGGGAACCGAAACATGTGAAAAGTTAAAACTTGGGCCAACCGTTCCAATGCCGGGACCAACATTACCGAGTGATGTAGCTACTGCTCCTATTGAGCTGGCAAAATCCAATCCGAGAAGTGACATCAACAATGTACCAAATAAAAAAATTGCCACATACCAAAAAGCAAACGCCATTATGTTAGATAAAACATTATTGGGAACTACGTGTCCGTTAAAACGAACCAATAAAACAGCACGAGGATGAAGCAGACGTTTAAGTTCCAATGAACTGTTTTTCATTAAAATTCTATGCCGAACCATCTTAATTCCGCCACCGGTTGAACCTGCACAACCACCGGCAAACAGAAGAATAAAAAAGAGGATTTGGTAAAATGGTCCCCAAGATTCGTAATCCGACGTAACATATCCGGTTGTTGTAATAGTTGATACCGTTTGAAAAATAGAATCTCTAAATGACTTTTCAAAACTTCCGTGATTGTGAACAAAAAGATCAATCGCTATTATCAATGCTACGGCGACAGTTATAAAAAAATAGAACCTCAACTCATCATCTTTTTTCAATCGATTAAATTTTCCATGAATCCAAAAGTAGTGCAGAGTAAAATTCATTCCGGCCAAAAACATAAATAATATTATTACATACTGGATAAAGGGTGAATTAAAATAAGCAATACTTGCTTGTTTAGTTGAATATCCTCCGGTTGCCATAGTTGTAAACGAATGATTTACGGCATCAAAAAAAGTCATTCCGCCAAACATAAGCAAAATGGTTTCAGCCAATGTTAATAAAGCATAAATACCCCAAAGACGCTTTGCAGTTTCCCTTACGCGAGGATGAATTTTATCCTTTGTAGGACCTGGGACCTCAGCGACAAAAAGCTGCATTCCGCCGATACCCAATATCGGAAGAATGGCAAGAGATAAGACAATAATTCCCATTCCGCCAAACCACTGTGTTAAACTTCGCCAAAACAAAAGTCCGTGCGGCATTCCTTCGATATTGTTTAGAATCGAAGAACCGGTTGTAGTAAAACCCGACATCGTTTCAAAAAAAGCATCAGTGTATGATGGGATAGTGCCGTTTATTACAAAAGGCAAAGCGCCGAACATCGACATAATAATCCATCCCAATCCTACAATGATAAAACTTTCCCTCTTTTTTATTTCAAACTTACTTTTATAAGTAAAAAGAAAAATCAATGAACCAAGTGCTATCAACCCTCCACCCGTATTGAGCAAATCCCTCCAATCGCTGTCGCCGTAGTATAATGAAAAAGGAATCCCTAACAACATCCCAACACCGTCGAGAAGTATTAGAAAAGCAACTACTTTTAATACTGATTTTTTATCTATCATCCTATCGGAAAAGTTTTTCTAATTTTGGTACTGCATCCGGCAAAGCAAAAACCACAACCTTATCGCCGGGCAATAGTTTGGAATCACCAACTATAATAAAACCTTCTTCATCTCTAACAGCACCGCCAATTAAGGCATTCCGTGGAATTTTCAGATTTTTAATTTCCGATTTTGTTATGTCAGCTTTTTCATTCACAATAAACTCAAATACTTCGGCATCAATTCCGAAAATATTAATTGTAGAAACAAGATTCGCTTTACGAACAAACCTGGAAATTGTGTTAGCGGCAATCAGCTTTTTATTTATCAGAGAATCCAAACCAATAGTATGCGTAAGAGGAATGTAATCTACGTTATCAACTTGTGCAATAGTTTTTTTTGCGCCGAGATGTTTTGCCATCAAACTTGTGATAATGTTGGTTTCCGCATCTTCGGTAACAGCTATAAAACCATCCATATCAACTATTCCTTCCTGAGCAAGCAAATCAATGTTACGCCCGTCACCGTGTATAACAAGCGTGTTCTTTAGATAATCAGCCAGTTCAGTTGTTTTTTCAGCGTTCGACTCAATAAGTTTAATGTTTAATTCATTTTCTAAAATCTTTGCAACTTTCCGACCAATTCTTCCGCCCCCTAATATCATTATATTTTCCAGCTTAGTATTCTCCTTGCCGGTTATTTTCAGTATCTCGGGAATTCCCTTAGGCGTAGTGAGTATAAAGATTTGGTCTCCCTCAATTACACTGTCGTTACCAACGGGAATAAGTGTCCGCATCAATCTTTTGATAGCAACTATTCTAAACTCATGCGATGCAAAATCCCTCCCGATTTCAATCATTGTTTTTCTGTTAATCGGGGCAAACTTATCTATTCTGATTCCGAGAAGGGTAAGTTTCCCTTTCTCAAATTCTACAATGTCGCTTGCTGCAGCTCGCCTTATCAATCCGGCAATCTCGTTAGCGACAATTTCTTCAGGATAAATTAAATAGTCAATCCCTAACTCATGAAGAAAAGGGAGATTCTCATCCGCTACGTATTCAGCATGACTAACCCTCGCAATAGTTTTTTTTGCTCCAAGCCTCTTCGCTATAATTGCGGAGCTGATATTTACCGACTCGCTTGAAGTAACTGCAAGAACAAGGTCTGTCTGATCAACATGAGCTTCTCTTAGAGCCTTTAACGAAGTGGCTGAAGCTTGTAACGATAGCACATCAGTTGTAGAATCAATTTCATCAATTTTGTCCGGATTAATGTCAAGCATAGTTATATTATGATTATCCAAAGATAATTCCTTTGCGAGGTGTAAACCTACTTCACCGGCTCCGGCAATAATAATATTCATCTGTTTCTCCCTAATTCCAAAATATAAAAATAAAAACTTCTGGTTAATAATGATATTACTATTTACAATAATTTTTAATTTATTGGCGTGATGAAAAAAGTTTAGAAAAATATTCCGGAAAATTTTAAATTTCTTGCATTGTTTTTTAAAAAATTGTATGTTTAGCACTTCAAAATTATTGTGTTCATTAGATATTGTTATTAGAATCTTACCGGCGTAGCTCAGTTGGTAGAGTCCGGCGGCTGCCGGATAATCAGCCGGTCGGCGGTTTTTGTTTATTTGAAAATTTTGTTTCTGTTTTTTTGCTGGCGTAGCTCAGTTGGTAGAGCAGCTGATTTGTAATCAGCCGGTCGGCGGTTCAAGTCCGTCCGCCAGCTCTTTAATCCTTGTAAGA
>CAZMZM010000012.1:46012-50196 GCA_964570865.1 uncultured Melioribacter sp. | reverse complement strand
CAATAAAAAAGGCCGCTCTTAAATAAAAAGCGACCTTCGTATGGGGGCAAATCTTACTTTATTTGAGTAAGACCATTTTTTTTACATTAATATAATTACCGGCTTTTATTCTGTAAAAATATACGCCGGACGAGATCTTATTGCCGTAATTGTCATCTCCGTTCCATTTAACAGAATATGTTCCGACATTTTTTTCTCCGGATAGAAGCGTTTTAACTTCTTGTCCGAGAATGTCGTAAATCTTCAGCGATACAAACTCGTGCCGAGGCAATGAAAATCTGATTGTAGTACTCGGGTTAAACGGATTAGGATAATTCTGCTCGAGCTTAAAAGAGGTTGGTTTAGCTTCGTCCTGTACGCCATTCGGATTAAAAGTAATTACCGGTCCGGGTATTTGGTTAATACCGTCGTACGAGTATGTTGTGTTGATTAGGATATCCCCTTTTGTATCGTTATAATGAATTACAATATCGCCAAGCTCAAAATTACCTGAAAGAAACGTGGGTGCATTGAAAGTAAAAATAACTTTCCCCGGTTCGGAGTTTGTTGCATGAACATAATTACCGTTACCGATTTGAATTGAGGAAAAAGCTTCGTAATTAATCTGAGTTGTATCGAATGTAAATGTAATTGTCATGTTATTTAAGTTCTCGACATCCTCAGTGTTTAGTGTTATTGCGGCTTCATTATTATCGGGATTAAGAGTAACCGCAGCAGGAATAAAACCGCCTGCAGGCTGATTGCCGCCGAAAACTCCGGGGAAGCAGCCGTTGGTTAAAAATGATAAAATCTGTGACGCGTCGTCAGCATCCACTGTTTCGTTTTCATCGACATCGGCATTGTTAAATCCATCTCCAGAAAGAGCGAATTGACCACCGAAAGTGTAGTGATCAACAGTAGCGAGAAAGTCGGATAGATCAACTCCCGCATCAAGATTAGCATCACCTTCACCGGCATTTCCCGAACCGTCATTACTCCAACTGATAACACCTAAATCCTCGTGATTAAGCGGATTATTAACACCTGCAGTAAATGAAGGAGCAAATACTGCAATTATTCCGCCCCCGAGTTGAGCCATTTCTTCCTTAACCTTAAATGTTAAGCTGAACATAGTTCCTTCGGTTGTAACCGGAGAAGCCTCGGGACAAATAGCTTTGTACTGAATTCTACCCGGGGATGTTTCATTAAAATGAAAAATACAGCCGGCAAATAATTCTTGAACGGTATAATCAATAAACTCCAATTCTCCTGCATTATATTCAATTGTTCCGGTTAGCGAATGAAATTCAATATCACCGGCCGGAACCAAGTTACAATCCAAAGTAGTAGTTCCTCCGGCGTAAGTGGAATTGTCTCCGATAACAATCGCCGCATCACCGGTCGATGCTGTAATTCCATCGATAGTTCGGCTTAAACCTGATTGAACAGCAAACCAAAAATCTGTTCCGTCGTACCAAAAATCTTCGATGATTGTAGGTGCATTGTTTGGGTTAACGCTGCTGTACTGCTTAAAGTTGCCGTCAGAATAAACATAAAGTCCTTCGGACCAGTTGGCAATAAATAATTTTCCGTCTGCAAAATGAAGGTTCATTACCGGCTGAGTACTGATAAACGGAGTGTAGTTTGTCCAAGCACCGGAATCAATATCAAATCCGCAAAGTCCGCTGTAAAATGTTCCGACATAAACTTCTCCGTTGCCGTAAGCTATTGAACGAACGAAATTTCCGGTTATTCCTGAATTTTGAGTTGTGAACGTTGTCCAGGTTGTGCCGAAATCGGTCGAAAATGAAACTCCGTAATCCGTTCCGACCCAGATGCCGCCGTTATCGTCAATTGTTGCATCGTAGCAAGTACCTGGCAATAAATCGGAATTAGTAGAAGTTATATTTGCAAAAACTCCGGTGGATGGATTAAATAGTGAAACACCTGCATCGTGTGCAATAAGCATTAACTTTGAACCGTTGTAATTATAAAATTCAAAATCGTAAACGTGCGAACCGTTAAAACCGTTTGAAGCGTTATAATAAACAAAATCGGCATCTCCGTGTTTATAAGCAAATCCGCCGCTTGTAAAACCAACATAAATATCACGGTTTCCCGTATTATCATTAAGCGCGTAAATATCTCCGATGTTATTGTTAGTCAAAGTAATCTGTTCAAAAGTATCATTTGCCCTATCGTATGCGTAAAAGCCAGAATTTGTACCGAAGTAAACATAATCATTCATTGCCGCTACTGAGGTTAATCCGTTTGCGGGCAAACCGGAATTTGTAGTTGTAAACATGTAAAAATCAAAGTCGTTACCTGGCAACGCCGAATTAGACCAATAAACATTTGCTACGGTAGTAAGACATGTTACCAATTCATCATTTGTAACCAGCGTTTGGCTATTCGGATAAATATAACGCGTTCCTTCAGGAATAATCCCGTCATCTGTTGCAACGGTAATTTCAGCGCTTTCAGGGTTTGTTACGTCATCATACTGAAGTGCAACAATAATCTGTCCGTTTGCATCTGTTGTTCCCTCTTCAGGTACTAATGTTCCTGCAGTAGTGTTTAACGTTACAAAAGCATTCGGGACAGGATTTCCCTCAGAGTCGCGTAAAACCACAGTGAGCATTGCCGTTTGTCCGACCTGTACAACTTGGGATGCGGGTTGAACAGTAAAGGTAGTAATAGGAACCGGATTTTGGTTTGTTGCGGCATCAATTATTTCCAAAGCTCTGTTTTTTATTTGATTATTATTTGAAATCGTACTTGCATCAAAACCGTCGGAGAAATGCCATATTGCCGCTTGTACGGCTGCCGCTTCTTTTCGTTCACGATTAAGCTGACCGTTATCTCCGGTGTAAGGAACATGAGGATAATAGTTTCGCAAAATATAAGCAACGGGACCTGTAATTGCTCCGTCATATTCATAAGGTCTGTTCCATTTTAAATAGTGCGAAATATCTATACAGTAGTAGGATGTTGCATGACTATTCATCTGTCCGAGAATTGTTCCCGCCCAGAACGAATGATGTCCGTCGAAAGTTTCGCTTAACCGAAATGATTGCCCCTTAAGAACTCTTTTCATTGTTACTGTACAACTGCTTGTTACTTCGGAGGAAGAATACTCAACGTTACCGTTAAAATAACTGTAGTTTATTTGACCTTCGCCGGTAATGTCGTGACAAATTACATTTCCGTTAATTTGTCCGCTTGTAAAAAATATCTGAGCAAAAGGCGCAAGAATACTCCCTTTTACCGCTATTCCCGATATTGTTAAAGTATCAGCCTCATAAAAATTATATACAACATTTGTCTGATTCGTTCCGGTTATGTCGTTATCTCCCTGCCAGGTAATATTGGAACCCGACACATTAACAACAACCGTAGAACCTTCAGGAGAATTAATTGTAACTCCGTTCACCGATTGGAGTGTGTCAGCAGAAACAAGAAAAACATTCAATCCGTTATTGGCACCGGTTAAAGTAAGAATATTATTATCAATTGAAGTCGAACCGTTAGCCGGTATTCCGCCCCACTGGATTGAAATATCGGCTACTTCAATCCCGACTGCAGCAAAGTCAACAGGAGTACCCTGAAAAACAGTTCCTTCTCCATCCAGAATCAGATTATCGGAAACATCTGCGAACTCTCCGTAAACAACATTCCCGCTGTAAACGCGTCCGCCGGAATACCAGAGCGAATCGCCGACCGTAAGAATATTAACAGTTCCCTGCGAGTTAGGAATTTGATCACCAATACTATAAGTAGTAAAATGAGCATTTGAACCGATAGCAACTCGTCCTTGAATATCGGCTGAAGATAAGTCTGCATTTCCGATTGTGAATAAATTGAATTGGCTTGCGTCGCCTAAATTGTGATGAGTGTTTTGTGCAAGATTATTTAGGGTAAAACTGAAAAAAATTCCTATTAGGATAGTAATATATCTCTTTATCATTTTCCCTCCTTATTATAGAAAAAATATTTTAACATTATATTATAAAGTAATAATTTTAAATTGTTTAAATTAATTTAATTATCGGAAATAAAATTGATAAGTTTAAAAATGAAAAGAGATATTGCATTTATCGGAACGGGTTTGTTAGGTTATCCTATGGCTGAACGACTGTTGCAAAACGGTTACAACCTAAACGTCTTTAATCGGACAACTGAAAAAGCTGTTCCGTTAAAAAAAA
>CAZMZM010000012.1:0-45912 GCA_964570865.1 uncultured Melioribacter sp. | reverse complement strand
AGTATTCCGCAAATTAAGAGCGGAACATTAATCACTCTTGTAGGAAGCGCTGAAAATCTTTATAATAAATGGTTGCCTCTTCTTAAAGTTTTTGGTGAAACGGTTGTTCATTTCGGAGAAGTCGGCAAAGCCTCTGCCGCTAAATTAGCTTACAACCAACTAATTGCAACTTTAACTGCAGCATTTTCAATGAGCTTAGGATATGTTTTATCATGTGAAGTAGATGTTGAAAAATTTATGACTATTTTACGTGAGAGCGCCCTTTATTCCCCTACATTCGACAAAAAGCTCCCCAAAATGCTATCCGGAGATTTCACCAATCCGAATTTTCCGCTTAAACATTTATTAAAAGATGTTGAAATTATTCAAAAAGATTTTGCCGAGAAAAAAATTAACACCAAAATACTTGAAGCTATTACGGAAATATTAAAGAAAGGGACACAAAGCGGTGATGCCGATTTAGACTATTCGGCAATTTTTAACTCGATTATCAACGGGAACTAAATCATTATTTTTTCTGTTTACAGATTTCATCTTTTTGAATTATGCAGAATTACACAATTACAAAATAATTCTGCAGATAATACATGTTTTGTTAGGAAACAGAAGAGAATTGTTTATTGATAATTTCATAATTCGAAATTGCAGTTTACCGTGCTATGAATTGTAAAAGTTTTTCAATATTTTTACGGGATAAAAATTTGGAGATGATGATATGCCAACATACGAATACAAATGCTTGGAATGCGGACACAGATTCGATGCTTTTCAAAAAATGAGCGATGCCCCGTTGGAAGTTTGTCCCGAATGCGGAGGTAAAGTAAAACGAGTAATCGGAGCCGGAGCGGGAATTATTTTTAAAGGTTCAGGTTTTTACGAAACCGATTACAAGAAAAGTCACACATCCACTAACTCAAAAAAAGTTGATTCAAATTCTACTGAGACAAAAGGAAGTGATAAAAAAGAGAGTAAATCGGAAAATACTAAAACTTCGACAGATTCCAAAAGCACAAAAGCGAAAGCAAGTTAGTTAAAAAATAATAGATAAAAAAAATCTGTTTTGGTTTTCCGGAACAGATTTTTTAGTTTTAAACCAGCCTTGAACGTTTTACAAAATAATTCATCAAAGCTTTATCAAAAGATAAATCTGTAGTAACAAGTGAATAATCTATTCCGTAATTCAAACACTCGGTTTTCATCTTGTTTATGAATTTATTAACTGATTTCTTATACTCCCCTCTTAATTGATAAGGCTGTGTTGTTAACTCGGAGGCATCCTCCATATCTACAAAAAGAGCTTCATCGGAAATGTCAAAATTAATTTCAGTCGGGTCCAAAAGATGAAACACAATTACTTCATTTTTGTTATACTTAAACTGTTTAATAGAATTTAGAACTTTTTCTCTATCGTCAAAAAAATCGGAGATTAAAATGATTAAACTTCTTTTCCTGATTTTTTCCGATAACAGTTGAAGACTTCGGGAAAGATCCGTTTTACTACTCACTTCTTGATTATTAATGGCGCTTAAAATTTTTATTAAATTGGCTCTCGAGGTTTTAGGTGGAAGCATATTCTCAATTTTATCCGAAAAAAAAGTAAGTCCAACGGCATCGTGCTGCGAAATAATCAAATATGCCAAAGCCGCCGCGAGTAGTTTTGCATATTCAAATTTTGTAATTCTCCCATTATTTGCATAATTCATTGACGCGCTTACATCACAAATAATGTGAGAAATTAGATTTGTTTCCTCTTCATATTTTTTAATGAAGTACTTCTCGGTTTTACCGAAAAGTTTCCAATCGACATGTTTAATCGGGTCACCCGGAAAATAAGCTCGATGTTCGCTAAACTCAACACTGAATCCGTGATACGGACTTTTATGCATACCGATAAGAAAGCCTTCGACTAAAAGTTTGGCTTTTAATTCTAATGAGTCAAGCGTGGAAATTGTTTCAGGTCTTAAATATTCCCGAATTCTATCGTTTTTTCTTTTCATCCGGTTTCAGATTTTTTTCAATTATCTTTTCCGGTGGAATACCGAGATTTTCAATCTCTTTTTTTGCGGATTCGGTCATTTCGCTTTTCGGATAAAGCTTAACGAACTTCGTGTATAATTCTTTGGCTTTCTGAAATTCGTTGAGTTCGTTTGCCTCGATAAATGCGGCTAAAAATAAAGCTTTCGGAGCCTCTTTATTGTCGGGAGCAATTGAGTTTGCGCGAGTGTAATACTTAACTGCAATTTTTAACGATTCGTCTTTAGGAACAGACTTAATAGCGTGTGCATGGTAAACTTTTGCAATCTCAAGGTTGGCTTTAAAATCCCATTTTTTGTTATCAGGATATTGACTTAAAATCTCCTTCATCGTGTTAACGCCGGCTTTAAATTCTTGGCGAGCAAGATGCTGCTGCGCTTCCTTAAAAATATCTTCAGCGCTTTTTGATGCACATGCAAAAGCAACAAAAACCAGTAGTATCGAAACAACTTTTTTCAACATTAACCTCTAGATTTTGATTAGTAATGCAAAGTTAAACTATTTTATATAAATAGTGAAATTAACTAAATATTATTCAACTGCAGATTCGGTAATCTCGACAAAATCGCGTGAAGCGTTTACTTTTGCCATAATACCGATTGGAAGTGTGAAATTCTTTTTAACATGTCCGTGACTTACGTTGTAAATGAGAGGAAGTCCGAGATTTTCAAAGTAATCAAGTATAACAGTATTCAAAGTTCTTTCATCCCGTTCACCTGCTTTTTGAAAACAATTGACAAACCTGCCTAAAATTATTCCGTTTACTTTATTGTACACGTTCAGCAATCTTAATTGATTTAACATTCTGTCAACTCGATAAGGTTCTTCATTAATTTCTTCAAGCAACAAAATTGCATCTTTAAAATCGGGGAAATATTGAGTTCCGGCCAAGGAAGTTAAAATCGATAGGTTTCCTCCTATTATCCTGCCAACACCTCTACCTTTGGACAATTTGTAGAATTTTTCACCGTCGGGATTAAAGACTTTTCCTATCTTCTTCTTATTTGACACAATTCTCCAAAACCATTCTTCGGTATAAGGATCAATATTGTTACCAAAATCTGTTGCAGCCATAGGACCTTCGAACGTAATTAAACCGGTTTTCTTAAAAATTGCAATATTTAGTGCTGTTAAATCGCTGTATCCGATAAATATTTTCGGATTTCTCTTAATTATACCGTAATTGATTTTATCCAATAACCGGGAAGAACCGAATCCTCCGCGAATTGCTATTATGGCTTTTACCGATTTATCCGAAAACATTTCATGAATATCTTCAATTCGCTCATCATCATCACCTGCAAGATAACCGTTTTTGCGTCCGACATTATGACCAACTTTTACGTTATACCCCAAATCTTCAAAATATTTAACGGCATTATCAATTTTTGAAACATCCTCAGGAGTGCTTGCAGGGGAAATTAAACCGATTACATCCCCTTTTTCTAACTTTTTAGGCTTAATTATCTTCATATTTCTATTTTCTCCTCAATATTTTATTGTGCAATTTACTAAAAGATATTTGATAAAACAATGACGGTGGTCATATTCGGACATATTAGAAAAAAAAATAATAATGATAGAAACGCGCTAAAAATCAAAAAAATAAGATTTTAGTTCCGAGATAAAAGAAATAAACAGCCAGACCGATAATAAAGACCGAAAATACCCGAATTGAAATATTCAAGTAAGTCGGGTCAATTTTTTGCCTATGTTTCCGTATAAACCTACCGAAAAAATAAAACCAGATAAAACCTCCCGCACTTATTCCAATTGCGTAAAATATGCTTAAAACGGTTGCTTTATAGGGAGTAATAATTACTTTCTGTTCCAGATATTTATCTACTGAGGTCGAATCGGAGTTTTCAAAGATCTGCTCTTTTAATTCAGGCACGGATTGTTCAGTATATTTAGAAATCTCCGCAACATTTTTTCCGACAACTTTTTCCATTCCTCCGGTGTTCATTCCCAAAGATGCAGCGAAAGAAAGTATCAGAAAAGAGGAAGTGAGCCATCCGAAAAAGAGTGTCGGATTAGTTATGTTTAAAATCATACCGCGTCGTAATCCCCCTTTTTCCTCATCTATTTTTCCATCGTCCTTAGTTAAAGTATCTAAAGCAAACTTGGTATTACTAATTTTAAATCCAACAAAAATTAAGATTACTCCGCCGGCAATAAAAAGATAGGGAATAAAAGGCTGGTAATATTTTATCAATGCCGTAATTCCGAACATCGCCAGAAAAACATAAAAAAACTCGACAATAGACGAACCTATTGCAACGCGGTGAACATATCTGGCGCGGTTTTTAAGTGAATTTGTTACGACAAGTACTGCAATTGGTCCTGCCACGGGTATTGAGAAAACAAACCCTGCAATAAGCCCAATTATCAGAAGATTTAGCGCACTGAAAATCATTTGTAATAAAATCCCCCTGCTGAAAATCGCAGGGGGAATCCTAAATTAATTAGCTGCTAATTCAACTAAAATATTTTGCAGTAAATCATAGAATTTTTCTACTGCAGGTATATTAACTCTTTCGTCGGGCGAGTGAGCACCTTCGATTGTCGGTCCGAAAGATAACATTTCGGTTCCGGGAAATTTAGAGCCGAGTAACCCGCATTCCAATCCTGCGTGTATTGCCTTAATTTCCGGAACTGCCCCGAATTTAGTTTCATAAACATCTTTTCCGACTTTAAGAACTTTGGAATCCATGTCAGGCTGCCATCCCGGATAACCATCGCCGTAAACGACTTCTGCGCCGGCCAAATTAAATATTGAAGCAACCGAAGCCGCAATATTATCTTTAGCAAAATCTACGGAACTTCTTTGGCTTGTTCCTACTTTTACAAAATTGCCGTTCATGCTTACCGTAGCGAGATTAGTAGATGTTTCAACCAAATCTTTCAAATCAGCGCTCATCGAAATAACGCCGTGAGGTAAACCGCAAATTGTATTTATCAATGTCCGAGCATATTCATCTTTCATGAATTTTCCGTCTTCAACCGAATTTTCAGAAAAGTTTACCTTTAATCCTGCATCTTTATGCAGATATTCGATTTGTGCATATTTCTCAAAATCCGCCACAATCTCTTTAGCTTTATCGATTTGCAGATTATTGATATACAAAACCGCTTCGGCTTCACGAGGAATAGCGTTTCTTAAAGAACCGCCGCTTAACGAAACCAATTTGTGATCAACTTCGTTAAATCTGTAAAGTAAATATCCGAGAAGTTTTATCGCATTTCCCCGTCCGCGATGAATATCCAAACCGGAATGCCCGCCTTTTAAGCCGGTAATTTCAACATTAAAAGCCGTGTATTTTGATGAATCAATATCGTCAAATTCCACTTCAAAATTCCCTTCCGTATCTACTCCGCCGGAACATCCGACGTAAAAAGCTCCGTCTTCTTCCGAATCGAGATTAAGCAAATATTTTCCGGTAATAAATCCCGATTCCAATCCGTTTGCTCCGGTCATACCGGTTTCTTCATCAACCGTCATCAGTAATTCCAGCGGACCATGTTTTGCATTAGGGTCGGTTGCAATTGCCATTGCTGCAGCCACTCCGATTCCGTTATCAGCGCCTAAAGTTGTGCCGTCGGCAGTAATCCAATCACCATCGCGGAATATTGTGAGAGGGTCATTTTCAAAATCGTGAACTTTATCATTGTTTTTTTCACAAACCATATCTACATGCCCCTGCAAAACTACGGTAGGAGCATTTTCCATTCCTTCTGTTGCAGGAACTTTAACAACTATGTTGCCTGTGGCGTCTTCGTTAAATTCAAAGTTATTTTCGCGAGCAAAATCTCTAATCCAAGCACGAATCTTTTCTTCCTTTTTTGAAGGACGAGGCACTTGCGTCATCCCGTAAAAATATTGCCACAACAGTTGTGGATTTAAACCTTCAATAGCTTCTTTTCCCATTTTAATCACCTTTATATTTTCAAAAAATTATTCTCTGTTAAAAAATCAATTATTACTCAGCCAAAACCGTAAAAATCAATAGTAATCAACAATTATTAATTGTGGCGAATATTTAGAATATCACCGTCTTTGACCGTATATTCCTTGCCTTCCAACCTCCAAACTCCGGCTTCCTTGCATTTTGCAAATGAACCGTACCGTACATAGTCATCGTAATGAACAACTTCAGCTCTAATAAATCTGTTAAAGAAATCCGTGTGGATTACACCCGCAGCCTGTTGCGCAGTGTAATTTTTCTTAATTGTCCATGCGCGGCATTCGTCTTCGCCGACAGTAAAGAAAGACTGCAGACCTAATAAGTCATACGAGGTTCGTAAAATTTTTGAGAGTGCCGATTCCTTAATTCCGTAATCTTCCATGAATACGGCTCTATCCTCTTCGCTTAACTGCGACATTTCATACTCGATTTCCGCAAAAAACGGAATAGCTGAAATTTCTCTATCTTTAACGGAAGCGCTTATCTCCGAAATTGTCGAATCAACTGTGTCGATGGAACCTTCATCAAAATTGATTGCAACAGCCATCGGTTTAAGTGTTAGCAACTGATAACCGGAAAGCATTTTCAGTTCGTCAGCGCTTAAGCTCAATGTACGTAAAGGTTTTTCTTCTTCGAGGTGTGCGTAACACTTTTCAATTACAGGCAATTCCCTTTTCAGATTTTCATCCTTAATTTTTTTAATATCTTTTTCCAGACGCTCTCTATGTTTTTCCAAGAATTCCATATCGGTCAACAAGAATTCCGTTTCAAGAAATTCAATATCATTTATCGGGTTAATTTTATTCAAAGGATGAGGAACTGCGGGATTATCAAATTGCCTGACTACATGGAAAAGAGCATCGTTATTACGGACATTTTGCAAAAACTGTGTAGTTATTCTAACTTTGCCGTCATCACCGGTTTGCAATCCGGGGAAATCATAAATCTCAATCGTAGCGTTAACTTTCTTTTTAGGATTAAACATTTCCGTAAGTTTATCCAAACGCTCGTCAGGAACTTTTACCACTTCAATTTGTGCTTCGTCCCTTTTTCGCATTTCATTGCTTTCTTCTATACCTGCAAGGGTGTTGAATAATTTAGTTTTTCCGCTGCCTTGTAATCCGATCAATCCTATTTGCATAAGTATCCTTTTATTTTTAAACTTTAAATATAAATCAATTTATCGAGAGATAAAAAAACAAATGCTTCCGGCTTTTTATTATGATGTAACATCTTGTGAATTAATTCTTTTGATAAAAAAATCTATTACGTTACGAATAAAATTATTTAAGGTTATATCTTCCTTACTTATTACAAAATATTAAAAACTTATCTACAGGAAAATAATTAATCACCTCTTCCTTTTTAATTCCACCCTTACGTGCAACCATCACGCCATATTTTGTATATTCAATATGAGAAGTTGCATGGGCATCTGCATTGATTGTAAACTTAACGCCTTTTTCACGAGCATAGTTATAGTTCCTCCAATCCAAATCCAACCGACGGGGATTTGCATTTATTTCGATAGCTACATTATTTGCGGCACAAGCATCAATTACTTTTTTGATATTGAGTTTATAACCATCTCTTCTTAATAGTATGCGCCCCGTAGGATGCCCGAGTGCATTAGTGTAGGGGGATTCGACAGCCTTTATTATTCTCCGGGTCATTGCCTCCTCATCAAGAGTAAAATTAGAATGTACCGACGCTACAATGAAATCAAACTCTTTGAGTATTTCATCGGGATAATCCAGATCTCCGTTTATCAAAATATCACTTTCAATTCCGTGGAAAATCGGAACTCCGAGTTTCGATTTCACAACATCAATTTCTTCCTTCTGTAATATGAGTCTCTCCGGTTGTAATCCGTTTGCATAGTATGCGGACTTACTATGATCGCACACGGCAAAATATTCCATACCGAACCGCAATCCGGTTTTAATCATTTCTTCCAATGTATTCACACCGTCAGAATAAATCGTATGGAAGTGTAACATCCCTTTCATACCCGGAAAATCAAGGTTGGAAGCAACATCCGATTTATTGAAGATTGAAGAAAATTCACTTTCCCGCATTTCCACTGGAATAAACTTTCGATTGTTTTTTTCAAACAAATCTTTTTCACTACTAATTCCATTTTCAGGTATTTTAAAATCCTCGACAAACTCATGACTTCCGGTTAAAATAAAATTCTGCCTATTAAAAGCTAACTCACTTGCAACTACGTTGAGAAAAACTTTTTTTTCATCTTCTCTAATAATTTGCAATATCGCATTATCGGTTTCAACTTTTACAATAGCAAAGCTCTCCGGTGAAAATATTTCGCTTAAAATTTCCGAATTAAACTCCCTGTTAATTAAAACGAGTAAATCAATCCGGGAAATTACTTCTCTTATCCTACGCAACTCTCCGGTGAGCTCAACCCTAATTACAGAAGGGAGTTCAAGTAGATTTTCGGTAAGCGCCTCAGCTATTTCAAAAGCTTCATCCAAGAAAAGAAGATGTTTAGTTGTTTTGATCCTTTCAATCTCGGCCTTAATTTTATCAGCACTTTTATCTCCGAACCCCTTTATTTTACTGAGGTTGCCGGAATTGACAGCTTCTTCCAGATCATCAATCGATTCTATGTTAAGCTCGGAGGAAAGTAAAATTAGTTTCTTAATTCCCAACCCGCGAATATGTAAAAGGTCTTCGATTCCTTTCGGGACTTCTTTCTTAAGCTCATTTAACTCTCTTGAGTACCCCTCCTCCCAAAACTCTTTAATTGTTGCAAAAATACCTTTGCCGATTCCCTTTACTTTTAGCAGTTCACCTGAAACAATCAACTCCTCGAAATTATCTCCGACATATCGCAAAGCATTTACTGCATTCCGGTATGCGCGCACTTTAAATTGATTTGCTCCGGTAAATTCAAGGAGATCGGCGATCTCCTCCAAAGTGTTAAGAAGTTCCTTTTTTGTAATATTTATTTTCATAGAAATTATTATTGTAATTTTAATTGCTGCAAATACTAAATGCAATTTAACTATTGAATATGAATTACCGAATGAAAAAAATATCTTCCAATTTAAACAATGTATTCACCCGTTACTTACAACTTTAGAGACTGTGTGTAAAATTGAAATTCAGGAAATAGAAAGATTTATGCGGACATTTCAATAACTTTAACTTTTTTATTAAACAATCTGCATTTAAATTATCTTGATATTTAAAATTTTCAATACTGCAATTGCTTAATCTTAATTATTCCCCCTTTTGACTATTTTCTATATTTTTACCTTTTTAACAGCAAAATGTTAACTTCAAATCAATTAGTAAACAAACCAAAGAACAACTATCGGGAGAATGCTGCCCAATAGTCCGCCGAAAAATACCTGAGCGGGAGTATGGACTTTTAAGATCAAACGAGACGAACTGACCAAAACAAGAAAGAAAATAAAAAGCAAAAACCAGTAGTCGTTCAAATAAATCAACACACCCAGCGGAATAGCGGCTCCCATTGCGTGAGCGCTTATTTTCCAGAATTTATTTATAACAGCAATCAACAATGAAGTAAGTATGTAAATAAACCAGACTTCAAGGAATAATCTTTCCGAATGAGCCAGATAGGATACACCTAAAGCGAGCGAACAAAACAACGCCCCAAACAAATACGGGACGGTTCTCTCTTCTTTAATTGTTGCGTCATTATCCACAATCCGCTTTTTTTTACGCATGTAAATGAAAAAAGTAACCGGTAGAATAAACCCGAAAAATACGGCTACAGCAACAACAAAGTTCGGGTTAGATGAATGTTTCGACAAAATAAGGAATAAATAAAAATTCATCACCGGCGGAACAAGAAAATACGAGAAATATTTAGCCCAAAGTTCCATTTAGTTACCCTCTAATTTTTTAGATCTTTGATTAAATTAAAAACGGGGATGCTCTTTCACCCAATTTTCGATATACTCAACTGTTTCGGTTGTCGGAGTACCCGGAGTAAAGAGCCTTCCCACACCCATTTCCGCTAATTTTTTAATATCTTCATCCGGAATAATGCCGCCGCCAAACAACAAAATATCATCAACTTCGCGCTCTTTCATCAAACGAAGCACTTCGGGAAAAACCGTCATATGCGCACCGGAAAGAATACTAATCCCTATTGCATCAACATCTTCCTGAATTGCGGCTTCAACAATGGTTTGCGGCGTTTGACGCAGACCGGTATAAATTACTTCCATTCCGGCATCACGCAACGCAGATGCGATTACTTTTGCGCCTCTATCGTGTCCGTCAAGTCCGGCTTTTGCAACTAAAACTCTGATTTTCTTACTCATTTTAATCCATCTTTTTTTATCAAAATAGAAAATTACTCTGTTTTACAAAACAGGATAATAAAAATACTAATCTTTATTTATTTGAATCAACTTTTCGTAAAACTTTCTTGCTTTCTTTAAATCTTCCGGAGTGTCAACCGAAAAACTTTCAAATTCGGTTTCTACAACTTTTATTTTAATTCCGTTTTCAATCAGACGCAACTGTTCCAACTTTTCAATTTTTTCCAAATCTGTCTGTTTCATCGAAGTAAACCTTAACAAAGTTTTGCGAGTATAAACATACAAACCGATATGTTTATAGAAATCCGTTGAATGAAACATTTCAATCGTTGAACCTGCATCGCGTACATATGGAATAATTGCACGAGAAAAATAAAGGGCGTAATTCCTGTAATCAAAAACCACTTTCGGAATCGAAGGGCTTTTAAGTTCTTTTATGTCTGTAATTTTTTTTACAAGTGTCGAAACTTTTACCGAATTATCAAATAGAAACGGCTCTATTGCTTCATCAATCATTTTGCCTTGAATAAACGGCTCATCCCCTTGTATATTGACTATCACATCGGCATCAGGTAATTTACGCGCAACAAATGCAATACGATCCGAACCGCTTTGAAACTCTTGTCCGGTCAGCACAGCCTTAGCTCCGAATGCCGATACAACGTCAAAAACTTTTTGGTCGTCAACAGCGATGTAAATATCGTTAAGCAATTTCGATTTTTTTGCTTGTTCCCAAGTATGTTGTATCATCGGCTTTCCGCCAATATCCGCTAACGGTTTACCTACTAATCTTGTGGATGCAAAGCGTGCAGGTATAATTCCAATAATATTCATATCAATTAGTAATAAGTACAGTAACGTTTTTGGTTAGGTTATTCTGAATATCATCAACTTTAACTTGTGCAGTACCTGTTGAGTTACCTGCCGAAATTGTTACAACACTCTGGCTGGTATTCCGGGGATTAATGGTAATTAATCCACCGCCGGAAGTAATCTGCCAACTGTAATCGGGATTTTCAAAATAAAATGAATAGGCATCGACTTCAATCGATGAATTTCGCGCAACGCTCAGCGTATCAACTCCGGAAGGATTTTGAGCAGTTGCGTTAATGTATAAACCGGGAGTATTGGAAAAGAAATCCGCACTGGAAAAAGTACCTTCAACGTAAGAGTTAATCGGATTATCAATTGCACGAACAATTAAAGTATGTAAATTATCGCCTCTTTTCGGACTGGCATAAGTGAGCCAGTAAAATGATTTTGAATATCGTTCAATCTCGCTGCTAATAGTAGTAAATGTACTGACAAGTTCGGAAGATTCAGTAATCGCGAAAAATCCGCTGTTCCCAATCGATTCCAAAACGTTTGGATTAATTTCGTCACCCAATCCAATTGTATAAACTCGTTTGCCTGATACCGCATTCAAGGCATTATCAAGCGTGTGAGAACCTTGCGTATCGGTACCATCTGTAAATAGTATCATAGCGCCGGTACGAATTTCG
The DNA here is from genome assembly GCA_964570865.1 of uncultured Melioribacter sp. GTDB lineage: Bacteria > Bacteroidota > Ignavibacteria > Ignavibacteriales > Melioribacteraceae > WGAL01. The sequence goes on along the minus strand of CAZMZM010000012.1, from coordinate 34,089 downwards.
TCCGGAGAAAAGGATTGCTGCCAATGATCGGCGCCCGTAATTGTGGCTCCGTATAAATCCGTACTTGGAAGCCCCACCACTATTGAATTTATTGCAGTTGAAAGCAAATTTTTATCAGACGTAAAATCCTGCAGCAATACTGTATTTTCAGAGAATTCATACACTGCTACTTGATGACGTGAATCGACAATATTGTTGACAAAATCTAATGCGGCATTTTTAATGTCCGGAATCTTGTCTCTTAAACTTGTGCTGTTGTCAAGCATCAAAACAATCTTCACAACATATTTATTAGAAAGATATTGTTGCAGAAGTACGAAAGATTCGGATGATGAAATTATCTGACCATCTTCGTAAACTTCAAGTTTATCGAGAGATAAATCAGGTACCGGAATTCCGGCATCATCAACAACTTCAAACAATAGTTTAACATAATTGGGAGTTTCGGTTTTTATCCCGTGATCTATAAAAGAATAACCATTTCCGTTTGCACCCAAAGCTTTTGTCGTAAAATGCCAAACAGGGCTTTCGGCAACAGTACCGTCGCTTTTATGTCCGACTACTTTCCAGAAATAGCTTGAGTTGTAGTTTAATCCGGCTTTTACAAACTGATTGGAAGTGATGTTATTCGCTACAACTGTACGGGGCGGAGAAATTTCGGACATGTAAATATCGTAATAGGAAAAACCGGTTGATGCCCATTTGAGAGAAACAACAACAGGCTGATTTGCTGCACCATTCGAAGGTTGGGGAGAACTGAAATAGGCATTTGAAGAACCTCCGTTATCATTATTGGGACCTGTTAATGAACAAGCGCTTAATCCGAAAACAAATGTTAAAGTTAATGCTTGGCCAATCAAAGAGAAAAGTCTATTTCCGTTCTTATTAAACATATATTATCTCAAACTTATTTTACGCTATTTTTTCCTGTTAACTCTCGATTTCACAATCTTCGGGAATTTGACTAAATCATAAAAACTAACTTTATAATTTAAGGATTATCCCCAATAAATTCAGCAGAAATCGTTTGTATCCTTTCAGCACGCCTTTTAACGGAAGGATGACTATAAAAATAAATTTCAACAAACTTATTTGGTATTTCATCTCCGAGATTTTGTTCGTTCAGTTTATAGAGAGTTTCAATAAATATATCCGGTTTCCTTGTAGATAAAACGGCATACTCATCTGCTTCAAATTCAAATTTGCGTGAAATTGCATTTGTTAGTGGAGTTGTAAAAAAGCCGATTAATATTCCCCAAACTGCAATTAATGGAAGAGCAGGTATTTCCGTTATCGAAGTAAATCCGAACCAACTAAGTGAAAACTTATCCAAAACATTTACCAAATAAAAAAAGAGAAAGCTTGAAACAGTGGAAATTATTAAATTTTTAATAATGTGTCTTTTCTTGTAATGTCCTAATTCGTGCGCTACCACCGTTTCGATTTCGTCGGTTGAGAAGTTATTTAGTAATGTATCACCCAAAATTATTCTCTTGGTTTTCCCCAATCCTGTAAATGCGGCATTAGCTTTTTTCGTATTCTTACTCATATCGAAAGTGTAAACGTTCTGAACTTTTAATCCGACTTTTCCAGCTAAGCCTGTAATCCGTTCTTTCAAAGCATCATTATCCACCGGAATAACTTTATAGAAAATCGGCATAATAATAATCGGGAAAACTTGTGCGAGAATTACCGAAACAAAAAACATAAGAGAGGCAAATATCAGCCACCAATAATCGGGTGAGAATTGTAAAGTCCAATAAAATAAGGCAATAAGAGGCAATCCGATTACACTTCCGACTGCAAGTCCCTTGAGTTCGTCAACTATCCAATCGCCTAATGTTTGATTAGAAAGATTATACTTGTGTTCCAAAATATACGAAGAGTAAAAACTAATCGGGAAAGTGAAGAGTGAAATTATTGCTCCTATAATTACAACAAACAAAATTAATCGAAAATATTGATTCGGCGAAAACGCTTCCGCGTAATGAAAAACTTTATTTGAAATGTCAAAAGCCAATATTATCAGTAACAAGAAAAAACTAAGAAGTTCTTCTACAACTTCAAGTTGTAGTTTCACACGGTTATATTTTTTTGCTTCACTCTCCATCATTCACATCACAGAAAAGGATTAAAGTTTTTTTCGTGCTCAATTGTTGTAGTTTCCCCATGCCCTGAGTAGATAACGGTTTCTTCAGGCAACGTAAAAAGTTTATTCTCTATTGAGTTTATCAGAACATCTAAATCGCCGCCCCACAAATCCGTGCGACCGATGCTTTCGTTGAAAAGCACATCTCCGACAAAACAAGCTTTAGCCTCGGGGAAATATAAACAGTACTCGCTGGGTGTATGCCCCGGTGTAAATAGCAGTTCACAACTCTGCTCGCCCATTTGTATTTCAGTTAAGTCTTCAAAATAATAATCAGGGTCTCTAAAATCATCAAATGGCATATTATACTTTTCCGCTTCTTCTTTCATCAACGCGATAAGATGTTCGTCCCCGCGCGGATAGATGAAAGTAACGTCATAATTATCCAGAATAAATTTATTCCCCATTATGTGATCGATGTGCATGTGAGTATTAAGCAAGTATTTAACTTTAACATGATTAATATCAATCGCTTCGACAAGTGCATGCTGCTCCAATAACGTACTGCATCCGGGATCTATCACAGCTCCGATATTTGTAACATCATCCCAAATTAAGTATGTGTTTTCCTGAAAAGGACTGAACGTATAAGTTTCGATTACAAGCATTTACTTAAAATTCCTCTTTAATCTGGTTTGTAATTTTTTTGTATAATTATTAAAATTATCTTTCATCTCTTCAAACGAATCTCCCCCGAACTTTTCAACAAACGCTTCGGCTATTGACCAAGCCAGCATTGACTCGGCTACAACTCGACAAGCCGGAACAGCTACCGTATCGCTTCTTTCGCGTCTTGCTTCTACCGGTTCTCCTGTTTTTAGATCAACACTTTTTAGAGGTTTCATTAATGTCGCAATAGGTTTCATCGCAACCCTAATAACGACAGGCATTCCGTTGGATATTCCTCCTTCCATTCCTCCTGCAAAGTTAGTTGCTCGCGTATAGTTTTCATCCTCATTGATAATTTCATCATGAACTTTGCTGCCGGCTAGATCGGCAATAGCAAACCCTTTACCAAATTCGATAGCCTTTAGCGCATTTATTGACATTACGTTTTTGGAAATTAGCGTATCCAATCTTCTTTCGTAGTGAACAAAACTTCCCAAACCAACCGGCAGATTAGAAGCTATAATAACACAAGTACCTCCAAGTGAATCCCCCTCTTTTTTTGCCTTCTTAATCCGTTTAATAATTTTATCTTCTTGCGCAGCACTTAATACTCCAACGCTGCTTTTATTCGAAATTACATCAATTTCCTCAAATTCCCGGGAGGAAATTTTACCCTTTTTCAATAACTTATCATAATACGGTTCAGCCGGGTAAATCCCCCCGATGCTCTCAACAAATGAAGTAAAATTAATTCCGAATCGGGATAACAGTTCCTTGGCTAAAGCTCCGACAGCAACCCTCGCTGCGGTTTCTCTTGCGCTGGAACGTTCAATTGAATTACGAATATCATTATAATTATATTTTGAAACACCGACCAAATCCGCATGACCGGGACGCGGAATTGTGATTTTTTCAGCTTTCCTTTTTATTTCGGCGGACATAATATCAGACCAGTTTTCCCAATCATAATTCCTAATCAACAATGAGATAGGCGTTCCGAGAGTTTTACCGAATCTAATTCCCGACAAAACTTCAATCTCATCAGATTCTATTTTCATCCTTCCGCCACGTCCATATCCTCCTTGCCGGCGTTTTAATTCTTTATTTATGTTTTCAAAATTAATTTTAAGATTCGACGGGAAGCCTTCTATCATTGCCGATAGTGATTTCCCGTGAGATTCGCCAGCTGTAAAAAACTTAATCATATCATACCAAAATAATTTTATTTATTTCGCAACATAACCATTTTAAGACAAAATTCGAAAACCAATAATTTTAAGAATATTAATTGAAGTAAAAAACATATTAGACTTTCAGAACTTTTACAAAAGCCAATGAGGTAACTGCAATTAAACTAACAATTGGGAAAATGATAATGAATCCGAGTGAGTTGAGCAATAAACCTGATACCAAAGGGAAAAGAGACAAAGTTAAACTAAGTGCGCCGTAAACTCCACTGTAAAGGGAGCGATTAGTTTCATCAGTGATTTCGTACAATATCCCTTCGAACGAAATTTTTTGAGCGCTGATTGCGATTCCTACAAAAAAGAACAGAAGAGCAAACTCCATAAACTCAAAATTATGAGAAACGAGTAAAAACAAAATCGGAAGTAAAATTTGAAATATGATAAAAATAAACAACACTCCCCTGTAACCTTTTTTGTGAACATATTTTGACCAGAATAAATTAGCCAATATCATTCCGATTATCTGAATCAAGAGTAAATTCCCAATTTGTCCGGCGTTGATAGAAAAACTCTCTCTCCCCAAAGCAATATAAAACGGGATTATCGTCAATGAGAAACCGGTTAAGTTAACGACGTAAATAAAATAACGAAACTTTTTATCTTCCTTCAAAATCCGAGGAATTGATTTTAAGATTTTTAAAGTTGAGTTCTGTTTATGCTTTAACTCCGATGGTTTTTCCTTAATTGATATGAATCCCCACGAAGCGACAAATAATAATCCTGCAGCTATTGCAAACATAATTTGATAATTCTGAGGATAAGCGAAAGAGTGGAGAATTTGTCTCGCAGTTAAAGCCGAAAGCAATAGACCTATTCCGCTTACAAACTGGCGTGTTACCAAGAATTTTTTTCTTGTCGGGCTATCCATGCTTTTACCGACAATATCCGTATATGAAATTCCGGCAAAAGCCCCGCTGGTACTGAACAGAAGCATCCAGACAAAAATCAGTCCGATAATTACAGGTGTTGAAAACGAAGTATAAAACCAAATCGTAACGCTTAATCCGGCAAAAGCAATAACCCTGAGCATAATCCCGAGAATTAAGTAACCTTTTTTATAAACTTTTGTATTAAGAAAACCTGCAAAAATTAGTTGAGCAAGCATCGGAACACCTATCACAATTGAGGTTAGCACACCCAAAGTCGTTTGAGTTCCTCCAACTGCTAAGATGAGAGCAGGCAGCACAGTATTTCTTTCCGCAAAAGTTTGAGCAAGCGCTAAAAAAAATCCATGCCAAACAAGAGACAGAAAATTTCGTTTTACGTTAGTCATTGAGTTCTAATTGTTCTAATGCTGTTTCAGGATCGGCAATATCAGTTATAAACGGTTCAATTCCGAAGTTTTGTTTAAGTTTTATCCTACTTTCTTGTCCCATTCGTTTCCCGACAAATATTTTACAATCACTTAAAAATTTAATAATTAATTTTGGATTATCGTGATGAGTGTGCTTTTCAGATGCAGCCCCGTAAGGATTTTGGCGTTTTTCGGCAAAAGTTTTTTCATCATCATAAATTAAATAATATGGAGCAATTCCAAAATGCCCTTTCCATATTTTGCCATCTTCATCTACGGCAACTGCTATTTTATTGTTATTGTTCATTTTCTAACTATAATTCCTTTCAAAAGTTTTATATAATTAATAATTTTGAAAACTAAAGAAACTAAAATAATAATTATATTAATAGTTTAAATTTTAAAAAATGGAGAGAACAATTTGAGCGAAATCAGAGTACGTTTTGCCCCAAGCCCTACGGGTTATTTACATGTTGGCGGACTTAGAACAGCTTTGTACAACTATCTTTTTGCAAAGAAAAATAACGGTAAATTTATTTTACGAATTGAAGATACCGATAGAAGCCGTTTGGTAGAAGGAGCGGTTGACAAATTAATCGATACAATGAAATGGACCGGATTGGATTATGACGAGGGTCCCGATAAACCGGGCAACTTTGGACCTTACACACAATCGGAGAGATTGGAATTATATAAAAAATATGCTGATAAATTAATCTCCGAAGGTAATGCATATTACGCTTTCGATACTCCGGAGCGCTTACAAGAATTAAGAGATTACCAATATAGCAACAAACTTCAACCCAAATACGACAAACTGGCACTAAAGTTGTCCAAGGAGGAAATTGAAGAAAAACTTGCTAACGGCGACCCTTATGTAATACGGCTAAATGTTAGAAGCGGCGATAAAGTTATTCTAAATGATATTATCAGAGGCACGGTTGAGTTTGATACTGATATTATTGATGATCAGATATTAATTAAAAGTGACGGATTTCCTACTTACCATTTGGCAAATGTTGTTGATGATCACTTGATGGGAATTACGCATGTTATTCGAGGCGAGGAATGGCTTTCCTCCACTCCGAAACACATCTTGCTTTATAAATATCTTGGTTGGGATGTTCCGCAATTTGCGCATTTACCTCTGCTGCTAAACCCTGACAGATCGAAACTAAGCAAACGACAAGGAGATGTTGCCGTTGAAGATTATCGTGAGAAAGGCTATCTGAAGGAAGCACTCATAAACTTTGTGGCGCTTCTCGGTTGGAGCACAAGCGATAATCAGGAGTTTTTTTTAATGGAAGATTTGGTACGAGAATTTTCACTTGAGCGTGTACATAAAGCGGGAGCAATTTTTAATCTCGAAAAACTAAACTGGCTAAACGCAGAACATTTGAGAAAAAAACCTGATAGTGAACTTTTAGAAATGTTCCGCGAAGAATTACAAAAATCAAAATATTCGGCGTTAACTTTTTCGGATGAATATTTAATTTTAATTATTAACGCAATGCGTGAGCGTGTTAGTTTTATTGCCGAATTTATTACAAAGTGTCCATATTTTTATGAACGCCCTGCAACTTACGACGAAGCAATTATCAAAAAGCGTTGGAAGGATGACTCGGTTGAGCTCCTAACAGAGTATGTTGCTAAACTCAAAAAGATTGATGCCCCTAAAAAAGAGGATTATGAAAAAATATTGGTTGAGATAGCCGAGGAAAGAGAAATCGGGAAAGGACGCTTAATTCATCCGTTACGTCTCGCTGTTTCCGGAGTTGGAATAGGACCCGGCGTTTACGATCTACTTTTTATTCTCGGTAAAGATGAAGTAATTAACAGAATTGAAACTGCACTAACTAAAATTAAGAAATAAACTATGAATGAGAACGAAACAAAAAACAGCAATTTTATTCGTGAGATAATCGACGAACATTTACGCACAAATAAATACGAGGGAAAAGTTCACACACGTTTCCCTCCGGAGCCGAACGGCTATCTGCACATTGGGCATGCAAAATCAATTTGTCTTAACTTCGGAATAGCCGAAGATTATAACGGATTGTGCAATTTACGTTTTGACGATACCAATCCGGCGAAAGAAGACGTTGAATATGTTGATTCTATTAGGGAAGATGTTCATTGGCTTGGTTTTGATTGGGGGGAAAGAGAGTTTTACGCTTCCGATTATTTTGATAAACTTTATGAATATGCCGTTCAGCTTATAAAAAAAGGAAAAGCTTATGTTGATAGTCTTTCTGCAGATGAAATTCGTCAGTACCGCGGCACTCCTACTGAACCGGGGAAAGAGAGTCCCTTCCGTAACCGCTCCGTTGAGGAAAACCTAGACCTTTTCGAAAAGATGAAAAACGGAGAGTTCGAAGAAGGCACTTGTATTTTAAGAGCTAAAATTGATATGGCCTCACCTAATATAAATATGCGGGATCCGGCAATCTATCGAATTAAGAAAGCTACTCATCACCGCACAGGTGATAAATGGATGATTTACCCCATGTACGATTTTGCTCATTGCGTATCAGATTCGATTGAAGAAATTACCCATTCACTTTGCACACTTGAATTTGAAAATCACCGTCCTCTTTATGATTGGTTTTTAGACGAATTGGGAATTTACCACCCTCAACAGATTGAGTTTGCCCGATTAAATTTAACTTACACGGTGCTGAGCAAAAGGAAACTTCTTCAGCTTGTAACGGACGGACATGTTGACGGATGGGATGATCCGAGAATGCCCACAATTTCGGGATTCAGAAGACGTGGTTACACTCCGGAATCAATTCGTAATTTTGCCGATAAAATAGGCGTTGCAAAACGTGACGCAATAGTGGATGTTGCAATGCTTGAACACAGTGTAAGAGAAGATTTGAACAGACGCTCGCAGAGAGTAATGGGAGTACTTAATCCATTGAAAGTGGTAATCACAAATTATCCCGAAAACTGTTCCGAAGAACTTGAAGCGGTTAACAACCCTGAGGATGAATCTATGGGAAAAAGGCCGGTTCCCTTTTCACGAGAAATTTACATCGAAAGAGAAGATTTTCAGGAAACTCCTCACCGCAAGTTTCACCGTCTTGCACCGGGACGAGAAGTAAGACTAAGATACGCTTACATAATTAAATGTAACGAAGTAATTAAAGATGAGAATGGCGAAATAGTTGAACTGCACTGTACGTATGACGAAGAAACAAAAAGCGGCAGTCCGCAGGCTAACCGGAAAGTAAAAGGAACAATTCACTGGGTATCGGTAAAACATGCATTATCAGCCGAAGTTAGGTTGTATGACAGATTATTTTCAGTTGAAAATCCGGAAGGTGATAAAGAAAAAGAGTTTACGGAATTCTTGAATCCAAATTCTCTGGAAATATTACCCGATTGTAAAGTAGAACCTTTTTTAACAAATGCTAAATCCGGAGATAAGTTTCAGTTTGAAAGAAAAGGTTATTTCTGCGTTGATTCAAAATTATCAACTCCGGAACATTTGGTATTTAACCGTACCGTTACACTTCGTGACAGTTGGGCCAAAATTGCTAAAAAAAATTAATACTCGATTTAGTTTTAATTGATTTTAATTAGATAAAATACTACTTTAGTAATTCGATTTTTGAGCCGAAGTGGCGGAACTGGTAGACGCGCATGACTCAAAATCATGTATCCGCGAGGATGTGCCGGTTCGAGTCCGGCCTTCGGTACACAAAAAAGGGAGATTGAAAAATCTCCCTTTTTTAGTATAAAAAATTTCAAATGAAACTATTGAACTTTCGCTTTAAAATATTCAAGCGTTTTAATAAGTCCTTCCCTCCGGCTTACTTTCGGTTCCCAACCTAATACTTTCTTGGCTTTCGAAATATCGGGTCTTCTAACTTTCGGGTCATCAACAGGAAGAGGTTTATAAACGATTTTACTTTTGGAATTAAGAAGTCCAATTACTTCTTCGGCAAATTCCCCGATTGTTATTTCATCCGGATTTCCAATGTTTACAGGGTCATGTTCATTCGACATAAGCAATCTGAAAATTCCGTCAACCAAATCATCAACATAGCAAAAACTTCTTGTTTGTGAGCCGTCACCGAAAACAGTAACATCCTCGCCTTTTAATGCTTGAGAGACAAACGCAGGAAGCGCTCTACCGTCATTTAATCGCATTCGAGGTCCGTAAGTATTAAAAATACGAACAATACGCGTATCAACACCATGATAACGGTGGTAAGCCATCGTAATAGCCTCTCCGAAACGCTTTGCCTCGTCATAAACTCCGCGAGGTCCAATCGGATTAACGTTCCCCCAATAATCTTCAGTCTGCGGGTTAATATCGGGATCTCCGTAAACTTCAGAGGTAGATGCTACGAGAAATGTAGCCCCTTTATCCTTTGCTAATCCTAGCGCCTTGTGTGTTCCGAGCGAACCTACCTTAAGAGTTTGAATCGGTAGTTGAAGATAATCTATTGGACTTGCAGGTGAGGCAAAATGAAGTACGTAATCAACATCGCCGGGAACATGAATAAAATTAGTTACATCATGTTTTATGAAAGTAAATTTATCATTCCCGAAAAGATGCTCAATGTTTGATACATCTCCGGTTAAGAGATTATCAATACAAACTACGGCAATTTCATTTGCTATTAATTTATCACACAAATGTGATCCCAAGAATCCGGCACCTCCAGTAACAACAGCTCTTTTCATGTTATCCCTAAGATTTCTTTTTTGTTTTATTCCTTAAATCGGGTCTGGAATAATAATAATAGTACTTATAATATGATCCATAACCGCTTCTGTAGCTGAACCGGTTTAAGAGAACTCCTATAAATGAACCGCCTTCGGCTGATAACAACTCGGCTGCTTTTTCCATAAGATCTATTTCAGTAATATTTGCAGAAACAACAAGTATTGTAGCATCAACAATTTTTGATAAAATTTCGGAATCTGTTACCGCTACTATCGGAGGTGAATCAATTATTATCATATCAAAATCTTCATCTAACTTTTGCAGGAAATCTTGCATTTGCTTTGAGCCTAAAACTTCTGCAGGGTTAGGAGGAATGGTTCCTGCGGATATGAAAAATAAATTCTCTATTTCGCTCTTTCTAACAAGATTATCATAACTGACATCTCCAAATAAATAATCAGTAACACCGGGTGTTTTTTGTACCTCAAACAAATGATGGACTCTTGGCTTTCTTAAGTCAAGGTCAAGAATAACTGTTTTCTTTCCGGAAAGTGCAAACGTCCCGCCCACATTAACGGAAACAGTGGTTTTACCTTCACGCGGAGCAGAAGAAGTAATTAAAATTGTTTGGATCGGGGAATCTTTCATTTTAGAAAAGTTAATTCTTGTTCTGAGAGAACGAAAAGCTTCACTGGGAATTGAATCCGGTTTTTTAGCAACAATAAACTCAAATTCTTTATTTCCTTCTTCCAACCCTTCAATTTCCGGCACCCAAGCCAACACGTTAATATTTTTCTTTTGTATATCTTCGGGTGTTTTAACTGTATTGTCAAAATAATTACGAACAAAAGCATAAGCAAAACCAAATCCACCGCCTAATATTAATCCCATCAGAACAATTAATTTTCTATTTGGCTTTGCAGGTTTAAAAGGATACCTGGCTTTGTCAATAATTAGAACATTTCCCGGAGTTGCTTGTTCATTAATTAACGCCTCCTGATACTTCTCTTCAATCAACAAGTACAATTTTTCATTTGCCATTCTTTCACGCTGTAACCTTGCAAGTTCGATTGAACGATTTGGAAGCTCATTAAATTTTGAATCAAATGAATCATACAATTTTGTTAATTCTTTTTCCGATGCAACATACCCTTGATATGCAATTTCCTGATCCAATAATTGTTGTGTTAAAGCTTTTATTTCTTCAGGACTTGAAGCAAAAATACTTTCTTTGTAAAGCGAAATTTTTGAATTAAGCTTCGCTTTAAGATCTATAATTCGTTTATCAAAATCTGCAACAATTAAGGGAAGATTTTTAGCATTTTTATTATTGGATACAGCTACATCCCGTTGAACTTCCAGTTTTGCAATTTGCTCTTGAAGAGATTGCAAATAAGCCTCCGTAGCAAAATTCTCTAGATAAGCTTTCAATTTGGGATTCTGCTGAGCTAACTGCTTAGATAAGGCGTCAATACTTTTCTTTGCAATTATTTTATTCATCTGGGCTTCATTAAGCTTCGTTTGAATATCTGTAATTTGCTGAATTAATGCTGTTGCTTGTTCAGAAAGTACAATAATCCCTTCTTTCTCCTGATAATCCTGCAATTTATTTTCAGACGAAAGGAGTTCTTTTTTCATAACTTCACGTTGCTTTTCCAAAAATGTTCGAACTGTAACCAACTGCTCCCGGTTGTAAGATAAATTAATTTCTTTATAAGCTTTAGCATATAAATTTGCAATTAAAGTAGCCTCAAAAGCAGAAGGAGATTCAACTGTAATTTCAGCAATATCTAACCCTCGTTTTTGTTCAATCGATACTTTACTTTTTAATATACTTGAAGCAATATCATGAATTGATAATGTTTTAGGAATTGAAGATCCATTAAAGTCTTTATCTAAAATTAAATAAAAACTATCCGGGACATTAATCTGTTTATATTTTGCCAATAAATCTTTGGCTACTCTTTCTCGTACAGTATAACTTTTTAACACCTCAATTTCATTTGCAATAAATCTATCACTTCCAAAATCGGAAAACTCAGGCAGCAATGGAGCATCAAGAATATTTCCCGAAGGTTTTTGAATTTTCAATGAAGTAGTCGATTGATAAATGTCCCGCGCAGTTAATGCATAAACTATTGCCACTGCAAGTCCGGCAAACGTAATTAATGTAATCGGAACTATGTATTGTATTAAAAGATTTATATATTCGCGTAAGGAAGTTCCTTCTTCTTCAAATTGTCTTGGATCGTAATTTCCCACTTTTAACCTATCCCTATCTAGTTAGTAAAATTGCTAATGAAGTTAATGCCGAGAAAATTGAAAGTACCATGGAAAGCCAATCTCTTAGGTAGTATTTTTGACTTCCGGGAATCGATAAAATATCCCCTGCTTTAAGTTGTGGAATTTTCAATGTATCGGATTCAAGCTTTTCACCCCACCAAATATCGTTAATGTCAAATTTCAATAATTCCTGCGTTGAATCCGGATTAACACGATATAATCTTAAATCATCCAAATGTGCATCATCCGAAGGACCTCCTGCGTAAGAGAGCAAATCTAAAACATTAGTGTAAATCGGAACTACGTATCTCCCCGGATACCGTACAAATCCCCAAACAGAAACTTTAATATTAACGTCGGTAGGATCGGAGTAATCGTAATAGCCGCCAGTTCTTTGTTGAATTTGTGGATTCATTGTCCCAATTTCGTAGTTCTTATTTTGCCCCCATGCCATTGTAGTAAAGGCAAGCAGAAAAAGAATAAGAAAACTTTTTTTCATAAATTCCTCAATAAATTATAAGTGTAGATTTTTAGGAGCAACAAGATACCCCACATATAAACTCAAAAACAAGATGATAATATTAGAAAAAACTATTTTATTTTCCAACATTTTTAAGTTAAAAAATATAAAAATTTCCGAAACGACAAAATTTAACAAAAAAAGCGTAAATAAAGTTGATATAAAACACAACAAGAAGGAGGCAAAATAATAAGGAGACACAATTGTTGATCGCTTTGCACCAATCAAATGTTTTATTTTTATTTTTTCGCTATCATTTTCTAACACTTTGGCAAAGAGATGTTTAATAATAAAAATAATCCCGATTGAAACTAAAATGAATATTATTAAAAATAGAATCATCAGAAACGTAAAGTACCTTGCCAAAGCATAAATTATTTTATGGGGAAACACGACTGTATCAACAAGTTTCTGTTTTCCTATATTACTTAAGAAACTTGATATTTCACCGTAACCGGTATCATCATTAAAAGTAATGTCAAAAGATGGGGGAAGCGAAAGTTGCCTGACAATTTTATTGTCGATATTATGAAATCTTGTAGCAAAAATTTTTTGTGCTTCGGCCGAAGAAATAAAACTTACCGACTTAACAATCTTTTCTTTTCTCATCTCGGAAGAAAGAGATTTTATTTCCTTTGCGCTTGCTGAATCGGACAAAAATATTTTCGCTTGAAACTTACTGTCAATTTTATTTTTAATTAGATTGAAATTTAATCCGTAAATTAATATGGAGTAAGCGAGTAAAACCATAAAACCGTTTAATATCAGTACCATGAATGATGATGATAAATTACTCTTTATTATCCGGTAAGTTTCTTTTATTAGTAATTTCATTTTTTAATAATTTGATTCGTCAACCCAGTTGGTTAAAACCCATTTTCCCGATTTGTTTTTTTCGAGCTGGAAGTTTACACGCCCGTCAACGAAAATAATATCAGTAGGATTAAATGTAACTGTTAAATTAAAACTTCTGACAATATTTGTTGAATCGTCGGAAATAGAAATGATTTTATTCCAAATTAAATCCAAATTTTCACTGCTGTGGAAAAGTCCGTTTGTTACTCTCATCTCTTCATCACGATTCCAGGATACATCCACACCATTATCATAATCGCGATAAGTGAAAATAAAATTCGGACTTAACAGTTTGCCGTAAATTGAAGTATCTTGAAACGTGTAAGCATACCTGAAGTTAGTAAAAACTCCTTCAACATTCTTCTGATCCGAAATTAATGATGAACGGTTCGATAAGTTTTCATCGTACTTGGGGGCAAAAGGATTACAACCGTAAAAAGCCAGTACAGAAATAAACACTATAATTAAAAAGGGCTTAATACATCCTCCCCTTCAATTCGCTCCAACTTGGAGAACCGTTTTTTTCAAAATCAATCCATCCGGAAATTACCCATTGCTGTCTGTTATCGAGAACGACTGTGAATTTTAGATTTCCTTGATAAGTAGAAGAAATATTTTCAGATGAAAAATTTGTATTTAATACATAGGAAAAATCATAAACAGCGCTATCGGAGTACTGAGTGCTTCCCAGTTGAGATAAGCTTAATATTATCGGAGTGGTTTCCGGCAATGTGTTAACAAGATTTGAAAAGTAACCCTGTTCGGAAGATAAATCCCAGTTGCTGAACGCCGCATAAATAACCGATGCACTTGAAGTAGGAACAAAATTAAATTGTTTATCAGTGTAAGCGGGATCGGAAAAACACGCGATGTAATTTTCCACTACTTTATCTTTAAAGGAATTTGTTAAATTACTGAACAAAATTTCAGGGGAAGTTGCAGGCAAAAAATTATCCCTTGATGCATTCGGCGTTTCCGCTTGTCTCGTACTTAATAAATCACAAGCGGTAAACAGAAATAAAAAAATCAAAAGGAAATATTTTACTCTGTGTAATTTCATTAGAGTGTAACCCTTGATAATATTGCACGCCCGACAGTTGCTTCGTCGGCAAATTCCAAATCTCCGCCAACAGGCAATCCCGTAGGGATTCTTGTAATTTTCACATCAATCGGTTTTAATAATCTTGCCAAATAAAGCGCCGTTGTCTCACCTTCCGTGTCAGGATTTAGAGCCAAAAATATTTCTTTTACATCCTCAGTTTGGAGACGGCGCAGTAACTCCTTTATTTTCAGGTCTTCCACATTTATTCCGGCAAGCGGATTTAACACACCTCCCAAAACATGGTACAATCCGTTAAACTCATTTGTTTTTTCAATCGACATAACGTCATTTACGCTTTCGACAACACAAATAATTGATTGATCCCGTTTTGGGTTCATGCAGATTTCACAATATTCCCCTTCCGAAATGTTATAACATCGCTTACAGAAACGTAAATCGCGTTTAAGATTTATCAACGATTCCGCTAATCTGTTAACCTGCTCTTCATCGCGGTTAAGCAGATAAAGTGCAAGCCGCTGTGCCGATTTTTTCCCAATCGACGGCAGCTTGCTCAACTCATCTATAGCAATTTGTAAAGGCTCGGCTATCTGCATTTTATAATCCGGGTATATTCATTCCGGGAGGAATCATACCTTTTGTCAACTGCGACATCTCATCTTCAGCCATTTTTCCGGCAGATTCGATTGCTTTATTCACTGCGGCAACCACTAAGTCTTCCAACATTTCTTTATCTTCAACTGAAATCACTTCTTCATTTATTTCAATATTTACCAATTCTTTCTGTCCGTTAACGGTTGCTTTTACCATTCCGCCGCCACTTTCTTCCGAAACTACTTTATTTCTTAATTCCGCTTGCTTCTTTTCCATTTCAGCTTGTAATTTCTGAACCTGTTTCATCATTCCTTGCATTCCGCCTTTTAACATCTTTCCTCCTAATTTTCTTCTATGATTTGGAAATTAATTTTAATATTTTTTGTCTTCAATTTTAAAATATAATTTATTTAAATTTAATATTCACAAGATAAAACAAATATGTTTACAAAATACGGATATTCAACTTTATTATACATAACCATATTATCATTTTTGATAATTGCCCTCTCTTTATTTATTAAACAGGATTGGCTGAAATATTTAATAATTATTTTATCAGGAGGTTTCTTACTCTTCACCCTTTTCTTTTTCAGAGACCCCGAGAGAAAAACTCCTTCGGTAAAAGATGCAATTATTTCGCCGGCAGACGGAAAAATTCTGCTGATAAAAGATGTTGCCTCAAACGAATTTGTAAGCGATAATGCAATTCAAATTTCCGTTTTCATGTCCCCTTTTGATGTTCATGTCAATCGTATTCCGATTGACGGAGAAGTTAAGTTTTTGAATTATGTCCACGGCAAATTTTTAACTGCTTACAATGATAAAGCCGATAAAGAAAACGAGCGCAATGAGATTGGAATCTTGTCAAAGTACGGGCCTGTGTTCTTTACACAAGTTTCCGGAGTTTTTGCAAGGCGAATAATTTCGACGTTAAAACTAAATGACAAAGTAATTGCAGGCAAACGTTTCGGCATGATAAAATTCGGAAGCAGAAGTGATATTATTGTTCCAAAAGATAAATGGGAACCGCAAGTTAAAGTTGGTCAACACGTTACAGCAGGAAAAACAATATTATATAAGATAAAAGATGAAAAATAGATTTAGTCCTTCAAAAGCAATAATTCCCAATTCGTTTACGGCGTTTAATCTTCTAAGCGGATTTTTTTCGATAATTTTTGCGACAAAATCAGACTTTACCGTTGCCTCAATTTTTATTTTTATCGCAGTTTTCTTTGACGGGTTCGACGGATTTGTTGCCAGGCTATTTAAAACCAGCAGCCGGTTTGGAGTTGAACTTGATTCCATTGCAGATATTGTAAGTTTTGGAGTTGCGCCTGCAGTACTGATATATTTTTCATTCCTTAACGAATATGGGATTTGGGGAATTGTCGTAAGTTCAATTTACCTTCTTTTCGGCGCATTTCGGTTAGCACGATTTAATTCTCAATTGGACACAATTGAAGATAAACCGGATTTTAGCGGATTGCCGATTCCTGTGGCTGCTCTAACGATAGCTTCATACTTAATTTATACTAAGCCGCTAACTTCACTTACTCCTCCCGAAGATTTAATTGCACTTATCCTTATGTTAATTGTAAGTGTTTTGATGGTTAGCAACATAAAGTATTTTTCGATGGCAAAAATCAAATACATTAATACAAGCGCAAAAATAATTTTCAGTGCAATTACTCTTTTGTTTATTGTTTCGTTTTTCTTTTCACAAGCAAAAACGGTTTTTTATTTTTTTCTGTTGATTGTTATCTCCGGCTTTTTTAACAGGCGACTGGAAAAATATATTTTCACTAAAACTTACTTATCCGAGAGGTAATTTTTGTTTAAAGTTATTGTAATCGTTAAACGAAAACCGGCTATTTTAGACCCGCAGGGCAAAGCTGCACAGCAAGGTGCAAAATTATTAGGATTTGAAAATGTAAGAAATACCCGAATAGGTAAATATATTGAGTTTGATATTGCATCATCGGATTTGGACGCTGCCCGACAAGAGGTTGAAGCTTACTGCGAAAAGTTATTGACAAACCCGATTATCGAAGATTTCGAATATAAATTAGAAAAGAGAGATGAAGATTAAATTCGGAATTGTTCGGTTTCCCGGTTCAAATTGTGATTTTGATTCCTACCGCGTTGCAAAAGAAATATTATCAGTAGATGCCGAGTTTTTATGGCATAAGGAACGAAACTTAAAGAACTCCGATGTTATTATTTTGCCCGGTGGTTTTTCATATGGTGATTATATTCGCACTGGCTCTATCGCACGGTTTTCACCGATTATGGAAGAAGTAATTAAGTTTGCAAATATTGGCGGAATTGTTTTAGGAATTTGCAACGGATTTCAAATTTTACTTGAAGCCGGATTGCTTCCCGGAGTGATGCTAAAAAACAAATCGTTAAAGTTTATTTCAAAAGATGTTTATGTGCATGTGGAAAATAAAAATACAATTTTCACTTCAGAGTTAAAAAAAGACATTCTCAAAATTCCGATAGCTCATGCTGAAGGGAATTATTTTGCAGATGATGAAGTTCTTAAGCGCTTGGAAGAAGAAGGAAGAATCCTCTTTAAATATTCTTCGTCCGACGGAACAATAGCCGAGGGGTATAATCCAAACGGGTCAAAATCAAACATCGCAGGAATAATCAATAAAAACGGAAATGTTCTCGGAATGATGCCTCATCCCGAAAGATGCAGTGATATTCTTCTCGGAAACGACGACGGATTAGGAATTTTCTTATCGATCTTAAAAAATGTTTCAAAATAATTGAATAAATCAAAGTTTTTTACATAAATTTTTATTAGTTTTTTTTTTGTGATTTTTCGAATAATTAACTACAAATAAAGGAAATAATTATGAGTATCCTTTTAGACAAAAAAACACGCGTAGTTGTTCAAGGTATTACAGGTAGTGAGGGCGCGTTCCACACTATGCAAATGCTTGAATACGGCACAAAAGTGGTTGCCGGAGTAACACCCGGTAAAGGCGGACAAAAGTTCCAAGATGAAATCCCGATTTTTAACACTGTAGCTGACGCTGTGGCTGAAACAAAAGCCGATGCTTCCGCTATCTTTGTTCCTCCACCGTTTGCAGCCGATGCAATTTTAGAAGCCGCAGATGCAGGTGTAAAACTTATTGTTTGTATTACCGAAGGTATTCCGACAAAAGACATGGTTAAAGTTTACAATGTTATTAAACACAAAGATGTAAGACTTATCGGACCTAACTGCCCGGGCATTATTTCTCCCGGAAAAGCTAAAATCGGTATTATGCCCGGCTTTATTCATAAGAAAGGCAAAATCGGCGTTATTTCACGTTCCGGTACTTTAACTTACGAAGCAGTAAAACAATTAACCGATCTTAAAATCGGTCAGTCAACTTGTATCGGTATTGGCGGCGATCCTGTAATCGGCTCGCAATTTATCGATATTTTGAAATTATTCAACGAAGACCCGAATACAGACGGAGTTATCATGATTGGTGAAATCGGCGGTTCGGCAGAAGAAGAAGCTGCGAAATGGGTCAAGAAAAATATGACTAAACCTGTTGTAGGATTTATTGCCGGACGTACAGCGCCTCCGGGACGCCGTATGGGACACGCCGGGGCAATAATTGCAGGAGGCAAAGGCACTGCAGACGAAAAGATGAAAGCTTTGCGTAGAGCGGGCATTCACGTTTCTGAAAGTCCTGCCACAATCGGAATAACAATGAAAAACGCTTTGGAAAAAGCAGGTTTGTTGCCGAAAAAAAAGACAACTAAAAAAAAATAACTAAATATTAATATGTAACATTTGGGTTGTTTTGAACTGCTGTTTGAAACAACCTTTTTTTTAAATGAAAATCAAGGAGACAATAAATTGGGAAACAGAACATTAGCAATATTAAAACCGGATTGTGTTCAGAAAAACTTAATCGGTAAAGTAATTACTCAAATTACTGAAGCCGGATTCAAAATTGTTGCAATGAAAATGACACACTTGAACGAAGCCTCGGCAGGCGGTTTTTATGAAGTTCACAAAGAAAGACCTTTCTATGCCGATTTAGTGAAATATATGACTTCAGGACCTGTTGTTCCTATAGCATTGGAAAAAGAAAATGCAGTTGAAGATTTCCGTAAACTTATCGGTGCAACAAATCCCAAAGAAGCTGCCGAAGGAACAATCAGAAGATTATATGCTGACAGTATCGAAGCAAACATCGTTCACGGCTCGGATTCCGACGAAAATGCGGCAATTGAAATCTCACACTTCTTCTCAAGAAAAGAATTGTTAGAAAACTACGGTTAAGATTTGCTTACCAAGTGGAAGAAAATCTCCGAGGAGATTGTAAATAGGAATAATCATTGGATATACAAATTAGATAAATTTGAAATTCCGAATCGCTTGAACGGCGAATATCACTACGTTCATACAAACGGTTCGACTTTGATTATTCCTATTCTTCCGAATAATAAAATTTTGCTCGTCAACCAATATAGATACTTAATCAACCGAGAAGCGCTTGAATTTCCGTGCGGGGTTCTGGAAGACTCCCTTTCCCCAATTGAAAACGCTCAGAAAGAATTACAAGAAGAAACAGGGTTCAAAGCCAAACAAATCTTTCCGGCAGGTGAATTTATTCCTTATTCCGGTGTCAGCGATGAAACTTGTTACGTTTTTATTGCCTCCGGATTATATTCATCACCCCTTAAACCGGACGAAACGGAAGAGTTTGAACTTGTAGAACTTTCGGTTGAAGATTTAGGAAATAAAATATCGACTAATAAAATCAAAGACGGAATGACTTTAGCCGCTTGGATTTTAGCAAAAGACAACGTAATTGAAATGTTAAAATGAAACTGACACTGAAAATAGCGTCCGTTATTTTCATCTCTTTACTTACTGTTACAGCTCAACAAAACAAACTTATTCTCGGCAATCAAAATCTATTGGAAAATCATTTTGATGAACTTAGGGGAAAACGGATTGCTCTTGTAATAAACCAAACATCACAGTTGCCAAACGGTACTTCACTTCTCGATACGTTGACTTCACTACGAATAAAGATTCCGAAAGTTTTTTCTCTTGAGCACGGGCTATTGGGAAAAGTAAATCCCGGAAAAAGTATTTCAAACTATTCTTTGGAAGATTCAATACAAGTGGTTTCTCTTTACGGAAAGAAAAAATCCCCGACAATAGCCGACTTAAATAATATTGACATTATTATTTATGATATTCAGGATGTTGGTACGAGATTTTACACCTATATTTCTTCCTTATATCTTATCATGAAATCGGTTTCACAAACCGGCAAACCGATTTACGTTTTAGATAGACCGAATCCGCAATGCAGAAAAGTTACCGGACAAATTTTAAATAAAAAATATTCTTCCTTTGTCGGGATTACCGAAATACCCGTTACATACGGAATGTCAATCGGCGAGCTTTCCTTATTTTTTAAAGATAAAATTAGAGTCGAAACAGGAAAAGATGTTAATCTTCACGTTATTAAAATGTTAAATTATTCAGAAAAAAAATCGGAAAGATTTTTCCGCCGGAAATGGCTTCCACCTTCCCCGAATCTCCGGAATCTTAATTCCGCTTTGCTTTATCCGGGACTCTGTTTTCTAGAAGCTACTAATATTTCAGAAGGACGTGGAACAAAATTTCCCTTCGAAATATTCGGTGCTCCATTTATCAAGAGTGAAAAAATCATTTCGTTACTTAAGCCGAAATTTCCGGAGTTACAATTTTCCAAAATTATTTTTATCCCTAAGTCCACTAACGGGTTTCGTGTAAAACACCGTGGGGAAAAATGTAACGGAGTAAAAATTAAAGTGGTTAATAGTAAATTTAATGCTGTGTTGTTCGGTGTTGAACTATTGAAAACTTTATCTGAACTCTATCCGGATAAAATAGAATTCAATTACAGTTGGCTTTTAAAACTATACGGGAATGCAAATTTACAAAAATATCTTGAAGGTAAAATTCACTTTATTAGTCTAAAAAGGAAAATTGAAACGGATGAAAAAATATTTACTAATATAAGGAGAAAGTATTTAATTTATAAATGAAAAAATTTATGAGAATTATCTCTCCTTCGTGGGATTCATCAAACAGTGGGGCTTTTACACAATAATAATCCAATTAGTTTGAGAGTTTTCCCGTCATTCCGCACTTGAAGCGAAATATCAAAACTTGAACTGTTATTCGGAATTTGATTCAGATTTCGGCAATATCAGTTCTAAAATAAATTCCTTCAAAATTAATTTTGGATAAGTTTTCGTACGCTTTCTTTCTAGCTTCATCGATTGTATTTCCAACCGATGTTACCGCAAGCACTCTGCCGCCATTCGTAGAAATCTGATTGTCAACCTTTTTTGTACCTGCGTGAAAAACAAAAATCTCCGAATCTGTAATTTCATCCAATCCGGTAATTATTTTTCCCTTTTCATACTTTCCGGGATAACCTTTTGAGGCGGCAACAACAGAAACCGCGAACTTATCTCTCTTAACGGAAATCAGAGATTTATCCAATTTTCCCGAAGCAACCGAAAAAAGCAACTGCGCAAAATCACCTTCAAGTAAAGGAAGTACCGCCTGTGTTTCGGGATCCCCGAATCTGCAATTATATTCAATCACTTTTGGTCCGTTCTCGGTAATTATTAATCCAAAATACAGAAGTCCGGAAAATTCCCTTCCCAATCTTTTCATAGCTGAAAGTGTTGGAATTACAATCGAATTTTGAATTTTATCATAAATCTCCTGTGATAAAAAACTTACCGGAGCATATGCTCCCATTCCGCCCGTGTTCGGGCCTTTATCCCCGTTAAATATTTTTTTATGATCTTGCGAAGGCGGGAGCAACAAAAATTCATTTCCATCTGTTACTGCAAAAACCGATACTTCTTCTCCCGATAAAAATTCTTCTATTACTATCTTACTTCCGGCATCACCAAATTTTCCTCTCTCAAAAAAATCATCTATAGTCACCATTGCCGTTTCAAGATTTTCGCATATTATCACTCCTTTTCCCGCAGCCAGACCATCGGCTTTAATTACCAACGGATAAGTTGTTGTTTTAACAAAACTTAGTGCAATTTCTTTTTCATCTGCTTTAAATACTTTGAATGTAGCGGTTGGTATTTCATTTTCCAACATCATCTGTTTTGCAAATGATTTCTCTCCCTCAATTACGGCCGCTTTTTTTGTCGGGCCAAACACATTAATTCCCTTTTCCCTTAAATAATCGGATAAACCATCTACAAGTGGCTGCTCCGGGCCAATCACAACCAAATCAATTGCATTGTATTTACAAAACTTATAAATTGACTCCAAATCGGATAATTTATATTCGGCATTATGACCAATTTGAGCTGTTCCTCCATTCCCCGGCATAAAATACAAGTTATCAACTGATTTACTTTCCTTAATTTTCAGCCCTAATGCGTGCTCCCTTCCTCCTGAGCCGATTATTAAAACATTCATTTTTTAATCCGGTATTATAAATTGAAAAACTTTAGTCAATTCTTCTGTAAGTTGCTTTCGCTCATGCTTAATTACATATTCCTCGTCCGGTACCGGTAATTTATCATTCTTATAATCATTATAAATTTCAACTATTTTTTCCTTTATTTCATCTATATTATCCGGACCGGTTGTGTATGATGCGCCATATTCATCCAAAATTATTTTGGCAGCACCATCGGGCAGATTTGCAAAAATCGGTTTGCGTGCTCCCACATACTCAAAAACCTTGCCTGGCAATATTGCATCTATATTTTTCCGTTCGGAAATCATAAACCAAAGCAAATCGCTTGATATTATTTTCCTTACGGCTTCAGAATGCTCTACATACCCGTAAACTTTTACTATTGTTTGTAATCCAAATTTTTTAGTTAATTTTATGAATTTAGGGTCTATTATTCCAACAAAATGAAATTCAAGATCAGAAGCAATTTCAGGGTTTTCAATAACTAGCTTTCTGAGTGCCTTTAAAATAAACTCAGGAGTAGTGTATTCAATAAAATTTCCGGAATGAGTAATCAATAATTTTTCGTTTTCTCTCTTTATCGGAGTCAATCCTTCGAAATCCGCATTATCATATCCGTGTCTTACTATAATGACATCATCATGCTTCAGAAAAGGGTAATCTTTCAGAAGCTTTTCCTTAATTTTTCTATTGGTAACAGTAACCTTATCTGCTGCTTTCAGAGCGGCGTATTCCAGTTTATAATGGATAAATTTATGAATATGAGTAAGATAATATGCAAAATAACTTTCGTACCACAGGTCCCGATAATCAAAAACTATCGGAATGTTATGTTTTTCTTTTAGTTTGGCAATTTCGGAAAATGCGGAAAAAGGAGGCGCAGTAACAAAAACAGCATCAAACTTTCTTTCGGACAATAGTCTTTCTGCTTCTTTTAATGCTTTTTTTGCCCAAGATTTTTTGTTATCAGGTATAAAAATAGTTTGGCTTATGTGATTTAATACTCTCCGAATAGATTCGCGGGGAGCCTTTTTGGTTCCTATTTTGGATAAAACCGTATTAGGATCAAAAGCTTCCGTACGAATAATTTCGATATTTTTATCTTTCAGTTCATCCAACATTTTTTCATCATAAGCAAAATATGTTGTTTTCCCGGTAGTTATCACAGTCGGCTGCCAGTTGAAATCAGGCATGTATTTCACAAATTTTAGCGTGCGCTGAACACCGCTTAACCCCATTGGAGGAAAATAATAAGCTATTATTAAAACATTAAACATTATAATCCCATAATCAAATTTATTGTTTCAGCCAAAGCCGAATAAAACAAAACTAGATAATTAAAGCGTTTCTAATTTCCGAAACATCAATTTTCAAAACGCATTTAAAACTTCAAAATAAAAAAGGAACTAAGATTTATTTATCTGATAGTTTGGAGCTTCTTTTGTCATAATCACATCGTGAGGATGGCTTTCCCGCAATCCCGAACCCGTAATTTTTACAAACCTTGCATTATTTTTCATCGAATCAATCTCGGGTGCGCCAACATAGCCCATTGCGGCACGAAGTCCGCCTATAAATTGATGCAATGTATCTTCCAGCGCTCCTTTGTAGGGCACGCGGCCTTCAATCCCTTCAGGAACAAGCTTTTTAATATCATCTTCCATATCCTGAAAATATCTGTCCTTGCTCCCCTTTTTCATAGCCGCAAGCGAGCCCATTCCTCTATATTCTTTAAAACTTCTTCCTTCGTATAAAACTTTTTCACCGGGCGTTTCTTCAACTCCGGCAAACATACCTCCGATCATAACGGAATCCGCTCCGGCTGCAATGGCTTTGGGAACATCTCCGGTCTGTTTAATTCCGCCGTCCGCAATTAGTGGAATTCCTTTTTTCTTTACAGCTTCGGCAACTTTAAATATTGCCGAAACCTGAGGAACACCAACACCGGCGACAATACGAGTTGTACAAATTGAACCTGCCCCGATTCCAACTTTTACGGCATTCACTCCGGCATCAATTAAATCTTCAGCGGCTTCGGCAGTAACGATATTTCCTGCAATCAACTGCAAATCGGGATAGGTTTTTCGGAGCATGGCTACTGTTTCCACTACTCCCCTCGAGTGCCCGTGTGCGGTATCGACAATTACCGTATCTACCGATGCGCTTACTAATGCGGCAACTCTATCCAATGTATCGGAAGAAACTCCAACGGCGGCTCCAACTCTCAATCTCCCTAAATTATCCTTGCAAGCATTCGGATATTTTTCCTTTTTGGAAATATCCTTAAATGTAATTAATCCGCGTAAAATCCCCGAATCATCAACAACAGGTAATTTTTCAATTTTGTATTTCTGCAATAACTCTTTTGCTCCCTCCAAGGTTGTCCCTACAGGCGCTGTAATAAGATTCTCCCTAGTCATTAACTCGGCAACAGGCAATGAAAAATTGGGAGCAAATCTTAAATCACGGTTGGTAATAATTCCGATTAACTTTTGATGTTTATCAATAATCGGAATACCGGAAATATGATATTTATGCATAATTTCTTCCGCATCACCAACAGTTTTATCAATCGTAAGCGTGATCGGGTCGTGAATCATCCCGCTTTCATATCTCTTCACTTTATCCACTTCTTCGGCTTGCTCCGTAACAGTAAGGTTTTTATGAATAATGCCGATACCGCCATTTTGAGCCATTGCAATTGCCATTTTAGATTCGGTTACAGTATCCATAGCGGCAGATATAAATGGAATATTTAATTCAATGTCTGTCGTAAGTTTAGTAGAAATATCTACTTCTCTCGGTAATACCGAAGATTTTCCCGGGACCAAAAGAATATCATCAAAAGTCAAACCTTCAAAAATCACTTTATTTTCATTCATGATTATTTCCTTATTATTAAATTTAAACGAATGCGGATATTCCCGTAATATCTTCACCAATTATTAATGTGTGCATCTCGTGGGTTCCTTCATAAGTCTTAACGGTCTCGAGATTTGCCAGATGCCGCATTACAGGATACTCCGAAAGTATTCCGTTTGCTCCGTGAATTTCCCTAGCGTCACGAGCAATTAATAACGCATGCTCCACATTATTTCTTTTAGCCATTGAAATTTGAGTATGTTTTACAATGCCGCGATCTTTTAATTTGCCTAATTGGAATGCCAACAGCTGGGCTTTAGTAATTTCTGTCAACATATTTGTTAACTTAAGTTGTGTAAGTTGATATGAAGCAATGGGTTTACCAAACTGAATTCGAGTTTTTGCGTAATTCAAAGCGGATGAATAACAAGCCATCATCGAACCGATTACACCCCATGCAATACTATAACGAGCTTGGTTTAAACACATAAGCGGAGAACGCAATCCTGTAGAATTCGGGAGCAAAGCATCTTCAGGAACAAATACATCTTCCAAAACCAGTTCGGAGGTTATAGATGCTCTGAGTGAAAGCTTGCCACGCATCTCTACAGATGTAAAACCTTCCGTATCGGTTTCAACAATAAAACCTCTTACTTTTCCCTCTAGTTTTGCCCAAATAATAGCAACATCAGCAATCGAACCATTGGTAATCCACATTTTAGTTCCATTCAGCAAATATCCATCTTCTGTTTTTTCCGCTTTTGTTAACATTCCACCCGGATTAGAGCCAAAATCCGGTTCGGTTAACCCAAAACAACCTATCAGTTCCCCAGTAGCCAATTTGGGAAGATATTTCATTTTCTGCTCCTCGGAACCGAAAGTGTAAATAGGATACATCACAAGACCTCCCTGCACAGAAGCAAAACTTCTGATTCCGGTATCGCCCCGTTCCAGTTCCTGCATAGCCAAACCATAAGCAACATTAGAAACTCCAGCTCCTCCGTATTGCTCCGGAAGCGTCATACCAAGCAAGCCGAGTTCACCTAATTTTCTAACTAAATGAACAGGAAAAGTACCATTCTGATAATATTTTTCAATAATCGGGAGCACTTCTTTATCTGTAAATTCACTAACTGTATTTCTAACTAACTTTTCTTCCTCGGTCAGTAGAAAATCTATATTATAATAATCAACACCGTTAAATTTAGGCATTATTTAATTCCTCTCTGGTTTCTTCAATAATTTTGTTAATAATTCCGGTTGAATAAGCTTTGTACGCCAGGTGCGAACGAAGTTTCTCAAGCTTATTTTCTGAATTTCTGTTATTCAAACTTCTTAATTTTTTTCTTGCTAATTCTCTGGCGTTTTCTAGGATAACTTCTTCATCTAATTGCCGTAACTCGTTTTCAATTAAGTCTTTATCCACTCCTCTTTTAAGAAGTTCAAAGTAAATTGCTTTAGGAGATCTTCGTTTATACTTTATTCGGGCACGAACAAAAACCTCTGCAAATCTTTTATCGCTAAGTAAATTTAAATTAATTAGATTTTCTAAAACCAAACTAACATTATCTTTGGAAAATCCTTTTTTTAGCAATTTATCTTGTAATTCCCTAACAGCATGCTCCCGCCTTTCGAGCATTCTTAAGGAACTGGCTTTAATCAAAAAAATCTCATTTTTATTAATGAGATTTCCTTTTTCCGCACATGAGATTTCATCGCCGGTTTTGAGACGCGAATCTTCAAAAACCGGCTTTGAAAGCTCAAATTTTTCTCCTGAATCTAAGTAAATATAGACTTTTCCGCGCCAAATATTTATTTTTGAAATTATCACAACTAATACTATTCTTCAGTAGTTTCTGCTGACGCATCTTCAATAATTAAACCTAATTGCACTTTTACATCATGTTCCAAAGCGTTCATCATTTCCGGATTTTCTTTCAGTTTTCTTCTGAACTGGTCTTTTCCCTGAAAACGATCTTCATTGAATGTAAACCAAGATCCGCTTTTCTTAATTAAGCCAAATTCCAATCCTAAATCGATTAAATCGCCTGTTTTACTGATGCCTTCGTTGTACATAATATCAAATTCAACAATTTTGAACGGCGGAGCAACTTTATTCTTAACTATTTTCACTCTTGTTCTATTCCCGACTACTTCTTGACCATCTTTTAAGGCGGCAATTCTTCTGATATCGATTCTAACCGAAGCATAAAACTTCAGTGCGTTACCACCTGTTGTTGTTTCGGGACTTCCGAACATAACCCCAATCTTGCTCCTTAACTGATTTGTAAAAATAACAACCGTTTTAGAGCGGCTTACGGCACCGGTAATCTTACGCAAAGCTTGAGACATTAAACGTGCTTGAACACCCATTTGAGCGTCTCCCATATCCCCTTCCAACTCGGAACGAGGCACTAAGGCTGCAACGGAGTCGATTACAATTACATCCAGCGCATTACTACGTACAAGAGTGTCAACAATTTCCAGAGCTTGTTCACCGTAATCAGGCTGTGAGACGAGCAGATTGTTTACGTCAACTCCAAGTTTCTGTGCGTAATTAATATCCATTGCGTGCTCCGCATCAATAAAAGCTGCCAATCCGCCTGTTTTTTGAGCTTCGGCAACAATGTGAAGTGAAAGTGTGGTTTTGCCTGAAGATTCAGGTCCGTATATTTCAATTATTCTTCCTCTCGGAACTCCGCCGATTCCCAATGCTGCATCTATTGAAAGCGAGCCTGTTGATATAGATTCAATCTGATTAATCGGCGTATCATCACCGAGACGCATAATTGTTCCTTTGCCGTAAGTTTTTTCAAGATTGCTAATTGTTTCTTCAAGCATCTCCAACTTACGCTCTTTTTCGGTAAGGGTTGTTTTTTCTTTTGCCATTTTATTATCCTTTCAAATTATATTTTTCTAAAACTTTATAAACCGAACCTGTCGGTTTTAACGTGCTCCGGATTAGTTGTATTTCCGAAGCAACGTATTTGACCGGTTCAGATACTAAATTATCAAATTTATTTAAAATCTCTTTATTAATATTTTTTCTTATTCTTAATAACGTAATATGAGGTTTAAATCTTTTTGTTTCTGCCGGAATACCAATCTTGCTTAGTTTTATGTTAATTTTGGTAACGCAATCGGTTAAATAGGCATTTTCATCAAAGCCTGCCCATAGAACCGCAACTTTACCGTTTCGCTTAAATTTGCCGAATTTATTTAATTTAAGTTCAAACGGTTTACATTCCGCCGTTAAAGTATTAAGAACATCATTTATCTCGGGAAGCAATGCTTCCTCAATTTCACCAATAAACTTTAACGTTAAATGAAACTTATCTGATTTTTCCCACCTCAACTCCCTATCGGGGTCAATTATTTTAATATTGTTTAATAGAAACTCTTTTGTCTCTTTTGGAAAATCCAGCGCAATAAAAGCCCTAACTTTCATCTGCAATACCAAGTAAATGGCGTCTGACCATTTCCAAAGCTTGCTGAGCAGTTTTATCCTTGTTCATTAAACGATCATCACCGAAATGAAACTCCTTTACCTCACAATTTTCTTCATCAGCCAAACCGATGTAAACCAATCCAATCGGTTTATTCATTGTTGCGCCGGTAGGTCCCATAATGCCGGTAACGGCAAGTCCTAATTCGGTACCGCAACTTTGTCTAATTCCAATTGCCATTTGTTCAGCCACTTCAGGGCTTACGGCGCCGTTAGTTTGCAGCGTATCTTCGTCCACGTTTAACAGTTCAACCTTAGCACCGTTACTGTAGCTGACAATTCCTCTTTCAAAATAATTACTTGCTCCCGGTATATCAGTTAACCGAGAAGCGATAAGCCCCCCGGTACAAGATTCTGCAGTTGAAATAGTCATGTCACGATCAATTAATAATTTTGCAACAACTTCTTCCAACTTTTGATTATCCACACCGTAAATATAACGGCCTACCTTACCTCTAATCTTCTGCTCGATCAGTAGCAATTTATCGTTTGCCGCTTCTCTTGTTTCCCCTTCAACGGTTATTCTCATTCGTACGCCGAATTGTGAAGGTAGAAATGCGAGAGAGGCTCCGTCAAGAAGCTCATCTATATTGCCTAATTTCAAAAATAACTCGGATTCCGGAAGCCCGGTTGTGAGTAAAGTTTTACGCAAAACCGTTGGACCGTTATATTCAACCATAGTGCGTAACCTGGAACAGATAAAATCATCCACCATTGCTTTCATTTCAATCGGGACACCAGGCATAACAGCTAAATATTTATCTTCCTTTTTTATCCACATTCCGGGAGCCGTCCCTTTAGTGTTGGGAATCATTTCGGCGTTCTTAGGCAAGTAACCTTGAGTTTCATGAATTTTCTTAAACTCAAGTCCCCTTTTATCAAGAAATTGCTTAACGTTTTCCAAAGCATCTTCATTCAAAACTAATTCCGTATCAAAATAGCTAACAATTGCTTCTCTCGTAACATCGTCGTGCGTCGGGCCTAATCCGCCGGTAACAAGGACTAAATCGGCAGCATTAAATCCGGCATCGATTTCATTTTCAATTAATTCAATATTATCCGGAATATCAGAAATTTTCACGACATCAACCGAAAGTTGGTTCATTTTAGATGCGATATAAGCTGCATTTTTGTTAATTACTTGTCCGATGAGAAGCTCATCGCCGATACTGATTATGTATGCTTTCATTTTAATATTTTATTTAGTTATTAAAAAAAGTGCAATGTTAGCGACAATGTTAGTGAAAATGCCTCCAATAACATCATCCGACATGATACCTAAACCGCCTTTGAGCTTTTCAGCATTTCGGATAGGGAAAGGCTTTAGAATATCAAAAAATCTCCATACAATAAATATAAAGATTATTGAATAAAGATTTAAAGGAATTGCAAAAAATGCAATCCATGTGCCGACAAACTCGTCAAGCGTAAATTGAGAAGGATCGTGACCATATTCGGCTTCAAATTTTGTTCCGATATAAATTCCGTACACAAAAAAGAGCACTATTAATAAAGCAACAATTGTATTGCCGAGCGGTAGAAACGCAAGCGCAACAACACTTGCCGCAGTTCCGCTTGCGAAAGGGAAATAGCCGGACAACAATCCGCTGCCGATTAATTTTTCAAATTTATTCGGTTTCATTCTTTTTTAATGTTTTAAGCAAAGTTTTGTTATAAACAAAATAGTCAATCAAGGTATAAAGCGTAAGAAGCGTAATCGAAAGCATTGTCCAATAAATTACTTTTGTGTTATCGAAGAATAACAGAATGTCCCGGATTATCGAACTATCAATATTTAATTTGTCAAGCAGATAAACCACTAACAACAAGTAGAGAAATACCATTTGGACAAATGTCTTTATCTTGGCGATAAAGCTGGTTTTAAAAGCAATTTGTTTAAACTCGGCATAAATACGGACGCCAGTAATGAAAAAGTCACGAAAAATAATTATCAGTACCATCCAAAGTTCGAGTTTGCCGATAACAACAAATCCGATAAAAGCAGTTGAAGTAAGAATTTTATCGGCAAGAGGATCGAGAAATTTTCCCCAATCGGTGATGTAATTATATTTTCGTGCAAGCCAACCATCATACCAATCGGTTAGCGCCGCAATTACAAAAACCACTACTCCCGCAATATTCATTGTAACATCATCACTCAAAAATAACCAAAGATAGATTGGTGTTAAAACAATACGCATTACGGTAAGTTGGTTGGGTAAAACCATTATTATCCTAATTCGTTCAGATATTTGAATTCATAGATTCCGGTATTGTGCCCGTCTTTCCAAAAAATGTTCAGGGCATAATTTCCTACTACCTCCATTTTCACAATATCGTATTTCCCTCCGATTTGTAGTGGGGGAAAAGCTTCCTTGTATTCAACTTTTTTATCCTTCTTTGCTGCGCATTCGGCACAAGGACAAGCGTCTCTTAATTTTTTCAGCGATATTATTGTTTCGCTGTTATCGTTCCAAAGGATGTATAAATTTTCTTTATTCCGTACTTCAATTTTCACAGGTGATTTCATCTTAATTCTTTTCCGATTTTTACTTTATAATAAGGATGTTTCTGTTAATTTTTTTAATGCTTCGTTATATTTAATAGTAGTGTTTTTAATTATCTCCTCGGGCAATTTAGGTGCCGGCGGATTTTTATCAAAATTAATTGATAACAGATAGTCACGTACATATTGTTTATCAAAACTTTTTTGAGCTCTTCCCTTTTGATAATCTTCTTTAGGCCAAAACCGGGAAGAGTCGGGAGTTAATATTTCATCAATAAGAATTACCTCTCCATTAACAATTCCAAACTCTAATTTAGTATCTGCGATTATTATTCCTCTCTCGTAAGCATATTCATAAGCTGTTTTATAAATCTGCAATGTAAAGGTTTTAACTTTTTCAAAAATATCGTCTCCGACTATCTCTCTGGCGCGTTCTTCCGAAATATTTTCATCATGGTCTCCTATTTCAGCTTTGGTTGAAGGAGTGAAAATTGGTTCAGGAAGTTTCTCTGACTCAACTAAGCCGGCCGGAAGCTTAATACCGCAAATGCTTCCTTTTTCTTTATATTCCTTCCATCCGCTGCCTGAAATGTAGCCTCGCACAATACACTCAAGCGGAATTAATACCGCTTTTTCAACAAGCATTGTACGACCTTCGAGAACATCTCCGTATTTTTTTACCGCTTCGGAAAATTCATCGATATTGGTTGTGATAAGATGGTTGTTAACAATATCGCGGGTAAATCTGAACCAAAACTCTGAAATTTTCGTAAGGACTTTTCCCTTAAGGGGTATTCCGTCCTGCATGATAACATCAAACGCGGAAAGTCTGTCTGTAGAAACAATTAAATAACTATTTCCCAAATCATAAATGTCCCTAACTTTACCTCTTTTAACCAAAGATAAATCGGAAAAATTAGTTTCAATTACCACGTTCATTGTTACCTACATTTTTTATTTTAAAATTAAAATATAAAGACACTCACTACCTTATTCAACAAATATATTCTCTTTTATACAGTATTATTCATAGAATAATTACCTCCATAATTATCATGCAATAAACGAAAACAATAAAACTGAATTTGAATTAAAATAATTACGGAGGGAAACTGTATCAGCTCAGAAATCAATGAAACAGTTAAATTTTTTGTTCATTTCAGCATATATAACAACGATAAAATCATGGAGTAACGGAGATGTATCTGACATCCTAAGATTATTTATTTTCAGTAATTGAATTAGGATTGGAATCTGCAACTATGAAAGTTCATCAATTAGTTGTTCGGCTGTCTCAATGTCTTTCCGGATTTGAGTAATCAAAGCGTTTTTAGTAACAAATTTCACTTCATTCCTAATCTTTTTAATTACTTCCGTCTTAATCAACTTACTGTAAATATTCTTATTCATCCCGAAAATATATGTTTCAATTATCGGTTTGTTAAGGTGCTCAAATGTCGGGCGTGTCCCTATATTCATCAAACCGAAATATTCTTCATCCCTGATATAAACTCTAACAAAATAAACTCCATTGGCAGGAATAAGTTTATGGTCTTCCGGCATTACGTTTGCAGTTGGATAACCAAGCTCCCTGCCTCTCTGAGCGCCTCTGATAACTTTTCCGCTGAAGAAATAATTTCGTCCTAAAAAATTATTAGCTTTATCCAACTCTCCAGACTTAAGAGCATTGCGAATTTTAGTGCTGCTTATTACTTCACCCTCAAGTTCAACTTCGTCAACCGAAGAAACCGTATAATTACAAATGCCGGATAATTCTATCAACTTGTTTTTATCACCGCTTCTGTTTTTGCCAAATTTGTGATCGTAACCAATTACAATATGCTTTACTCCAATCTCATCACAGATAATATTTTTTATAAATGTTTCGTATGAAAGCCGGGAAAACTCTTCAGTGAAATTTACGACAAGTACATTATCTATTTCAGTTGTTTCAAGAATTGTTAATTTTTCATCGGTAGTTGTCAACAATTCCAAGTTGTAGTCGGGCGAAACCACAAATCGGGGATGAGGATGAAAAGTAATTACGAGACTTCTCGAATTAGTCTCTTTTGCACGTTGTACAACTTCATCTAAAATTTTCTGATGTCCCAAATGTACACCGTCGAAAGTTCCGATTGTAATAATAGTATTTTTCTTTTTTTCGATATGTTCAGGTTTATAATAAACTTTCATGACAAACTTCTTTCTTTTACTAAAGCGACAAAATCTTCAATTTCAAAAGCATCTTTAACGTCAAACTCTCCTATTCTTGTTCTGCGAAGTTCTTTTAAATATGCTCCGCATCCTAACTTTTTACCAAAGTCATCCGCAATTACCCGAATGTAAGTTCCCTTTGAAACAGAAACCGAAAAATATATTTCAGGCAATTTGATTGCTGAAATATTAAAATCACTGACAAAAATTTTGCGGGGTTCTCTTT
>CAZMZM010000011.1:0-53306 GCA_964570865.1 uncultured Melioribacter sp. | reverse complement strand
ATCCTTGCGGGTTGCCATCATTGGGACGATGAATATATAAACGGCTAATTGTATGGTTGTTCCCGTCATAAGAGCCGGTAAATGCG
Organism: uncultured Melioribacter sp.; assembly: GCA_964570865.1. Classification (GTDB taxonomy): domain Bacteria; phylum Bacteroidota; class Ignavibacteria; order Ignavibacteriales; family Melioribacteraceae; genus WGAL01. Next base: position 53,220 of record CAZMZM010000011.1, on the reverse strand, counting down.
ATATCGTTAAATCCGATAGGGGAAAAGCCGTAATAACCGCCGCTGCCGTCGGAATTCCAAGTAGAAGTCGCGGAAGCATCGATATCAGCAGTTTGAATAAAATATTTATCCCACGACGAAGAATTTGTGCTAACCCAAAGCAGATTATCTAATGTAGCAATTTCATAAGGCGAAGAAGAAGTTCCCGCTCCGACCGGTACAGTTCCGTCGGCAAACAATTTGATGTTTGCAACCGATAAAATCACAAACATTAACAACAATAAAAGATTTTTTTCTTTCATTATCCCTCTACAAATAATTAAAATTAAACTAATAATATTTTCGTTCAATATTAATAAACTTTTTACTGTAACATCTCTTAATGTGATAAATAGGATTGTTTTTGTGATAAATAGGATTGATTGGGCGTGAAACGGAATACAAAAAAGATTTGTTGATATTAAATTTTTGAGATTAGCTCTTTTGCCATCTTACGTGAAACCGGAATTTGTACTTCCGCATCACCTATTTGCAAATATAACGAACGAGCATTTCCAAATGAATTAGTTACTTTTTTAAGATTAACAAAATACGATTTATGACATCTGACTATATCATCGTTTATTGCTAAATTATTTTCAATTTTTTTCATCGTTGTTCTTATTATTTCTTTCTTATTTTCACCATTTACCGTAAAACATACGCTTACATAATTTCCCAATGATTTTACGTACAATAAATCATCCATATTAATTTTCAAATCGTTAACGGAAAAAACGGAGGAAGTTTTTTCTACAGTTTTATCCACCTCTTCTTTTTTTTCAATTACTCTGTTAATCTTTTCGGATAATTTCACATTTGTAAATCGCAATTTTCTTTCCAAATATAGAAAAACAAAGATCATCGGGAAAAAGCCCAAAGCAAGTGTATCGACTAAAAACGGAGTAAAAAGATTATAGTTCGGATAGTCTATCCAAACGGTAAACAGCCAATTAAAAAATGCTAACGAAGTTATAAAAAAGAAAACATTTATCAGGTGTTTTCCAAGTGTCCAATTTTGCGGTGAATAAAACTTTCGGAAAATTTTCATTAATCCGAATGTAAATAGCAACTCTACAACAAAAGTGATTAAACCGTAACCTAAAAAAAAACGATATTTGTTTTCGGTTAATCTGTTTAATCCAAAAGGTTCGAAAACCGACAAAAACAGGAAAATAAAAACCCCCAAAGATGCAGAAAATATAAATTTTTCTCTGTTTGTTTCAATTATCGGAAACGGACGGTTAAATATTTTTAATACTTTCTCTATCATAAATTAAGTACAAAATATAATACTTTATCTATTTTAATTCCCAAAAAACTGCAATTACAATAATGTTATCTTATAAAGGTCCCAATCATCAGTTATGGGAGTTATGGATATTTGTCATTAACAGAAATTATTCCAAAAAACAAATGTAAAGTAATCAGAAACATTGGTCAGCCCCCTGTTGTTTTTCATAATGCAAAATTTCGGTTTAAAAATAAAACAGCCGGATAACTATTGTCCGGCTGAATAAAAAGCAAATAAATTTATCAGTTATGTTGTCGGCTATTTTTTAACAACGCCTGATATTTTTTCTTTAACATGTCAACCGTTTTGTCGCCTGGAATAACTTGCTCAAGTTTTTCGACAACCTTTAACGCCTTTTGATATTGACCGGTGTTATCGTATATCTCAAGCAACATCCGGTAAGGATTGTAATTACTAGTCAAGTTTCTCGGATTTCTCTCAAGCATTTTCCAAGCTTTCTTCTCAATTTCCTTTGTCATAGCCAAATACTCTGTTTCGGCTCCCGCTTGTTTGTAAATTCCGCTTACATCAAACATCAACCTGTAATCCATAGCAATTATATGACGAGGAAGTTTTTTCTCCATTTCATTCAAAGTTTTAATTGTAAGGTTGTTGTTCTTTTTATCATAAAGATAATAAAGAGCTAACCGGATATATGAGTTACGATAATTCTGTACAAGCCGAATTTGATTTGAGTTGAAGAAAACCGTCGGATCGTTCAGACCGCGGAATTTAAGTCCGGGGCGATAGGTTTTACTGAAAACATTGCTGCTGTCGAATAAATCGGCTTTCATAATAGGCTCATTCAAAAATGTCAGCGTACTCGCCGCCTTTTCGGGAACAAAGCGATAAGCCAGCCCTTCCATCTTCATATATTTATCCAAACCGATTCTGGAATCATCCGAACAAGTTACGGAGAAATAAACCGGACGCTCCCAATTAAAGCTTTTCAAAATATCGAGAACTACCAAATCCTGTGCACGCACTGCCGAGATGTCTCCGAATTTAAGTGTCGAAGGCATTTCCCAAGTAATTTTATCGACCATATTTGTTGTGTCCGTAATTCCAAATTTAGCATAAAGGTCTTTAGAGAATGTGGAATCGGTAACCGCACCAATTTTAGCATTGTCTTTCATTACTAACTGCTTTACTTCGCTTTTCGGAACAGGAATCGTGAACTTGGTTTTTTGCCAACGGGACGGACCAATTTTATCGATCTCCGAATTGGACATTTGCATTGCTACTTTCATAGCTCCGTATGGAGATTGATTTTTAAGCTGCTTGATATACCACGAAGTATTAAGCAAACTGAGGTTAGCAATTCTAATATCCCTTCGTACCCCTTCAACATCTTGCAAATACCAAAGGGGGAAAGTATCATTATCTCCGTTTGTAAATAAAATGGCATTCGGAGCACAACTCTGAAGAAGATTGTATGCATAATCCCACGGCAAATAATTTCTTGACCTGTCGTGAGAGTGATAATTTGTAAGTAACATATTTGCAGGGATAAAAACAAACGCTAATACTATTCCCGCAGTAGCTATCAGGTTATACTGTTTCGATTTTGCAAAAGATTCCTTCAGCATATCGATAAAACCGCGCGTACCGATTGCTATCCAGATTGAAAAAACAAAATACGCCCCCACATAAAAATAATCTCTTTCCCTCGGCTGCGGCTCCTGACTGTTAAAATAAATAGCCATTATGTAACCGAGCATCATGAACAGAGCAAAATAGACAGAAGCCATTTTCCAATCTCGTTTGAAATGGTAGAACATTCCGAACAAGCCGAAGAAAAACGGAATTCCCCATAACTGCGACCAATCGACTCCGTCGTCCTGACGAGTGGAATGACGACCGGCATAGTTAAAGAGCCAATATCGCGTTTCCATGTGATCCATTTGATAATGAATAAAGAAATCCAAGTCGCTTGAATACTTTCTGTACATCCTGGCATGCATCGGTTCGTTGGAATATCTGCGTCTGAAAATAGGAGCATCGCCGTACTGATCACGATTAAGATAGCTCATTAAATTCCCGAAAGTTTTCGGATTGTTTAGGTTAATCGGGGGTTCCTCGTTGGCACGAATAATAATCATGGTGTAAGTAGTAAAACCGATTAATGCAAACATTATGCTCATCGAAACAACACGGAGGGAGTCGTGATTATTCTTCTTAGCCCACATTGCTCCGTAATAGAGAACTGCAAACATCAGAGCGAAAAGTATAATATCCAGTATTGTGTTATCGCCTCCGACCACTTCAATGATTTTAGGAACATACTTAACAATAAGAGGATAAACAATAACCAATCCGGCGCCGCCAAGCGCAACGGGATAATATATCGAGTTTTTATTACGTACTTTCTTAAAAAATATTCCGATAAAAACTGCAGTTACCCCCAGAAACATTAAAACAAACTGTTTATCCGTTTGGTGATATTGTTCGGGTGAAGGAGCTGAAGTATTTGTGTAAGTACTCCAAATTGCCATTGCGACCAATAAAAAGACAACTCCGTTTGCAAGTAAAATCCATCCGGTTTGTTTTAATATTGCATCATCATCAATAAACTTGCGGTAGTAAATAAGCATTACTACTGAAGGAATAGCAAGCAAAGCCATTAAATGAACGCCTGTTGAAATTCCCATCAAATAAGCAATAAAATATAAGTAACGGTCGCTCCCTTCCTCATCAGCCTTTTCGAACCAAAGCATAACCATATAAACGGCAAATGCCATAAGAAAAGTTGCCGTGGCATAAACTTCAGCCTCAGCTCCGTTGAACCAGAACGTATCGCTAAATGCAAACGAAAGCGCCCCTATTGCCGCAGCCATGTATGTAATAAAATCTTCAAAAAGATTGTGCTCGTCATCTTTTCTGTAGTTGCGGATAAGTTTAACGGCAATCAAATAGAGGAATAAAATTGTAAATCCGCTTGTTAAAACAGAAATTGTGTTAACACGGAAACCAATATTAGCCGCAAACGGAATTAAGGAAAAGAGACGCCCTAATATCAAAAAGAACGGTGTTCCGGGTGGATGCGGCACCTGCATTCCATACGATGAAGCAATAAATTCGCCGCAATCCCAAAACGAAACGCTGGGCTGGACAGTTGAAAATCCGACAAAAAGAGCAACCAAAAATACAAATGCTCCTAATCCGTAATAAAGTTTTTTCGAGTTCATCTAAACTCCCAAAATTATTTTTTTGTAATAATACATAATTCGGTATAACCGCTTTTTAAAAATGACTTCGTCCGGCGAGGGACAAACTCTTTATCTAACAGTTTCATAATAAATCCGTTAAGACTAAACGGGTCGATACCGAGAATATCAACAATTTCAAAACCGTTTTCCTGCATTAGTTTTTTGAGCCGTCCATAAGTATAAGACTTTTCATACCCGTGCTGCCAATTACCGAGATGAATTAACTGATATAATTGCCAAAGTGAAAACCGAGCGGGAATAAAAGTTACAAGAAATCCGTCCGGCTTTAAAATCCTTTTCCATTCGGAAAGCAGCGGCTTTTCATCACGAAAGTGCTCCATTAATCCTGCGCTGTAAACTACATCAAAAAAATCATTCTCAAAACCTGTGTCGCGGCAATCGGCTAATACCGTGTTCGGAATTCGTTCCTTAACTAACTTCACCGATTCCTCACTGTAATCGAGCGCATAACAATCACAATCGTTTCTGCGTTCACTCAGCAGAGTAATGTTCGAGCCGAACCCACACCCGATTTCAATTACCTTTTTTCTATCACGATTTATTTTATCGATATATTCGGTAAGAATTTTATGTCTTTCAAAAATCATCCACCTTTCGGCTTTTGAAGTGGAGTAAGTTTTCCAATAATCATCCCATGAAATCAAACTAATTTTCCTTATCCTTAAACAGCCTGCTTAAGTCAGGCTTTTTTCTATTAACATAATACTTTTCGTGCAACTCTTTTAATTTTCCCATAGAGAGTTTATCTAAATCCTCATCGTCTTTATGACGTTGTTTTAGAATTTTATAGAACTCTTTTTCACGCGAATCAAACTTCCGCTCGAATCGTTCCAAATCCTCAAAATATTTTCTCTGTTCCCGATAACTCATATTAACATCAATAAATAATTAAATTATTTTTTCACTTGTTCAATTTACATTGCATTTAATTGCTGTGTACAAACTCCTTATTATTATTACCATATGATTTCAATCATCGTAATAGTCTAATAACAAACAGTAAACATAACCGTTTCAACAGCTCTTTCGTTTTACGAACGGTCTTTTAAGACAAAAGTAAAATTTGATAACAACAATAAAATTTAAACTTTGAATATAACAAAAAAGTCATTTTAATATTTCTTTTTAAAAGATTTCGTCGAAATTAGCAAGCTTTAAAACGAACTGAAATAATATTCTACAAGCCGAACCATTCTTTTATTTTAATTAAAAAATGCTCGGCTGAATTATCCCAAGTAAACTTTTGAGCCCATTTCCTTGCATTATCCGAAAACTCATCCCGCAGATTTTTATCCGCTAACAGTTTAATTATTTTCTGAGATAAAACTTCCGGGTCGTCCGGCGGAACTAAAAATCCGGTCTCATAATCCGAAATAGAATCACGCAAACCTTCAACGTCAGCGCCTACAACCGGCGTTCCCATTGCGTTTGCCTCAACTACGGTAATTCCCCACCCTTCCTTGGCCGGCATCGTAACAAACAGCCAGGCTTTACCGAGTTCTTCAGCTTTTTCCTCCTCCGATAAAAATCCGAGAAACGTTACATGTTTCGTTAAGTTTTTCTCTTCCGTATATTTCATTAATTCCTTAATATGGTCTCCTTTCCCTCCTATTCTAAACTCGAGGTTGGGAAACTTCGCTGCAAGTAAAGGGAGCACATCAATTATTTTTTCAATCTGTTTATATTTTTTTAATCTTCCGATGTAACTGATTGTAGGATGAGAAAATTTTTCAACCTTTGTTCTGTTAAATAATTCATGATCTACCGCATTGTAAAGAAAATCAATCTTTTCCGCATTGGCTCCCATTGAAATCAGTTCGTTTCTTGTACTCGGCGACACTGCAAAAACGGGAGTTTCGCCATACACTATTGGAATTTCATTCTCTTTTCTGATTATGTAATAAGCCATTGGAGCAGGAAGTTCTTGATAAAGAGATTTACCGTGAATATGATGAATAATTCCCACGAGCGGCTTGTCAATATATTTTGGTGTTCCGAGAGGAATTTTAGAAATGTCATCGACAATTAGATCAAAATCTTCATTGATAAGTTTTGATTTGTAGAATCTTCTGAACTGTTTGTCAAACAAGTATCTGTTCCCGTGCCGAATAACCTTTATCCCGTCAATTACTTCTTTATCCGGTGCGCCTTTGAAACCATGCGCTACAAGGGTTACTTCGTGTCCTTTATTAACCACTCTCTTAAAAATTTCATGAAGATGTACTTCCGCTCCGCCTGCTTCAGGATTTTTTATGCAGCGCCAATTTACGACCAATATTTTCATTAAAATTTTTTCATTTTTAAATTTAAAGTTAAATTGCAATTCCAATATTAAGACAAATAATAATGCAATTATACAAAAACTTTTCGCCTATTGTTTCGATAATTCTTCCGACATACAACCGTGCCGGACTTCTCCCTCGCGCAATAGATTCGGTAATAAACCAAACTGAAAAGCGTTTTGAGCTTATCATCATTGATGACGGTAGCACCGACAATACATTTACGGTTGTTGAAAAATACATTCGCAATTACGAAAATTTCCGCTACATCAAACAGCAAAATATGAAACTTCCGATTGCGTTAAACATCGGAATTAAGATAGCTTCGGGAAAGTATGTTACGTTTATCGGAAGCGACGATGAATACAAGTCCGACCATATTAAACTTCGTCTTCAATTCATGAAGGAAAATCCGCATATAGATTTAATTCACGGAGGCGTTGAAATTATCGGCTCGCCTTACGTAAAGGACAAAACCGATTTAACAAAAGTTGTACACATTTCGGAGTGCGCAGTAGGGGGAACTTTTTTTGGAAAGCGGTTTGTTTTTACCGAGTTAAACGGGTTCAAGAATATATCGTACAGCGAAGATTCGGAATTTCTGGAACGTGCCGAGAAAAAGTATTTTGTAGAAAAAGTAAATTTAAGCACGTACATTTATCATCGCGATACGGAAGATAGTATTTGCAATACTGTTCGAGAATAAATTTCTGAGAATTAAATGCAACTATTTTTAATTATTACAGTACAATAGTTCGGCATAATAAATAAATCACTTATATTTGATAGTTAAAATTATTCAAAATTAATCATCACAGGAGAAACAATGAAATATTTATCTTTTGCAATGCTCCTCTTTTTTGCAGTTGCATGCGCACAAAACAACCCGAACGACAAAGTTGAACTTAAAACATTCCAAGACAGCAGCAGTTACGCAATCGGAGCTGATATTGCAAGAACTTTTCACAGACAAAAAATTGAAGTTAATGATGCCGCCTTAACAGCGGGCTTCAGAGCTTATTACACAGACAAAGATAAAAAAATCACCGACCAGCAAGTCGATAAAATCTTACGCGAGTTTCAGGTAAAACTTCAGGCTGATCGTCAGAAGAAAGCAAGTGTTGAAGGAGAAGCCAATAAGAAAAAAGGCGAGGAGTTTCTTAAAAAGAACAAAACCAAGAAAGGAGTAAAAGTTACTCCGAGCGGTTTACAATACAAAATTCTTAAAAAAGGTAATGGACCCAAACCAAAATTAACAGATAAAGTTAAAGTAAATTACAAAGGGACTTTAATTGACGGTAAAGAATTTGATTCATCTTACAAACGCGGGCAACCGGCAGAATTTCCTGTAAACGGAGTCATCAAAGGTTGGACTGAAGCACTTCAGATGATGCCTGTCGGCTCAAAATGGGAATTGTATATTCCAAGCGAATTAGCTTACGGAGAACGCGCTCCGCAGTCAATTGGTCCAAATCAAACTTTAATCTTTGAAGTTGAACTTCTCGGGATTGATAAACCGGCAAAAACAAAAAAACTTTCATCAAAAAAACATAAATAAAATTTCACAAGGAGAGGTTAATCCCTCTCCTTCCTTCTAATTATGAATATTCTTCACAAAAACCTTTTCGATAATTTACCTCAAAAGCAAAAAGATGAAATCTTTGAAGAGATTCTAAGCACCGATAATCTTAGGGTTGAACGGATTATATCCGACGGACAAAAATCTCCCGATAATTTTTGGTATGACCAAGATGAGAATGAATTTGTAGTATTGCTGCAAGGCTCTGCGGTTGTTGAGTTTGAAGACAATGATGCGGTTCATCTTAAAGCGGGGGACTACCTTTACCTTCCCGCCAAAATGAAACACCGTGTAAAAGCCACTGACGATAAAATTAAAACAGTGTGGCTCGCTGTTTTCTTTAATGGTAATTCTCTTCTTACATAGAATTCGTACCGGCATCCGAGGAAAAATATTTCCAATAAACCAAGTTCATTGAGTGCTGCCGAGACAAAGGCAATACAATGTTTCAAGAAGAACGGACAAAAAAAAGCGAGTGCAATAAATATAAATACTACACTCGCGAAGATTATTACTTAACTTTTTACTCCCACAGCGGGGAATGAAAATAATTGCAATTACTATTTATCGGTTAATGCGGCAATTCCCGGAAGCTCTTTTCCTTCAAGAAATTCAAGAGATGCGCCTCCGCCTGTAGATACGTGGGAGACTTTATCTTCCAAACCGGCTTTCTTTATTGCCGCTGCGGAATCACCGCCGCCAACGATTGTAATTGCACCGTTTGCCGTTGCTTCAGCCAAAGCTTCCGCAATTGCATTTGTTCCTTTGGCAAAATTTTCGAATTCAAAAACTCCCATCGGGCCGTTCCAAACAACCGTTTTACTGTTTAATATTACATCACGAAAAATCTTAATGGTTTTCGGGCCGATATCCAAACCAATCTCATCATCCTCAATGCAATCGATATCGTGCACTGCGGCAGGAGAATCATTACTGAATTCTTTAGCGCAAACAACATCGGTAGGAATCAACAAAGCCATTTCTTTATGTTCGGCTTTATTTAATATTTTTTTTGCGAGATTAATTTTGTCTTCTTCGAGCAGTGATTTTCCAATATCATAATCCATAGCTTTCAGAAACGTAAACATCATTCCGCCGCCGATTATCAGGTTATCGACTTTATTAAAAAGGTTGTTTATTACATCAATTTTACCTGAAATTTTTGAGCCGCCCAATATTGCGGTAAACGGTCTTGCGGGATTAGAAATTGCTTTGCCTAAATAATCAAGTTCCTTCTGCATTAAGTAGCCTGCCACGCAGGTGTCAATGTAGTGCGTAACCCCTTCGGTAGAAGCGTGTGCACGATGTGCGGTACCAAAAGCATCATTTACATATATTTCTCCCAATTCCGCTAACTGTTTTGCAAAGCCCGGATCATTCTTTGTCTCGCCATTGTAGAACCGTAGATTTTCAAGCAAAATAACGTCGCCGTTGTTCATACCGTTAACTGCCAGCGAAACTTCATCACCAATACAATCATCCAAAAACTTCACTTCATTATCCAACAACTCGGATAATCTTTTAGCAACAGGAGCAAGACTAAATTCAGGTTTTCTCTCCCCTTTCGGTCTGCCGAGATGGCTCATCAAAATTAGCTTTCCGCCATCGCCAATAATTTTCTCAATTGTAGGCAAGGCGGCTACAATTCTACGGTCATCGGTAATATTTCCTTCACTGTCGAGCGGAACGTTAAAATCAACTCGGGTTAAAATCCTTTTGTCTTTTAGTTGAACGTCTTCGATAGTTAATTTATTCATTTGTTAACTCCAAAATTTTTTCTTGAGCAAAAAAAAGCGCAACTAAAAGTTGCGCCTTTTAATTATTGAAAATTATTACTCTGATATTTTCTTCATCAAATCAACAACGCGGCATGAATAGCCCCATTCGTTATCGTACCAACTGACAACCTTAACCATCTTACCTATAACCATTGTGGAAAGGGAATCGAAAATACTTGAATGCGGATTGCCAATTACATCAGCCGAGACAAGCGGCTCGTCCAAATAATCCAGAATTCCTTTCAATTCATTTTCAGATGCTTTTTTAAAAGCAGCATTTATTTCTTCAACGGTTACTTCCCGTTTAAGGTTTGCGGTAAAATCGGTAATAGCGCCATCCGGTATCGGAACACGGAGTGAATAACCGTTAAGTTTTCCGTCCAATTCCGGAATTACTTTACCAACGGCAATAGCGGCACCGGTAGTAGTGGGAATAATTGAAACGGCTGCCGAGCGCGCTCTTCTAAGGTCGCTGTGAGGCAAGTCCAAAAGTCTTTGGTCGTTAGTGTAACTGTGAACTGTAACCATCAAACCATCTTCAACGCCAAAAGCATCGTTTAGTACTTTAACCATCGGGGCAAAACAGTTTGTTGTACATGATGCGTTCGAAACAACCTGTTCGTTACCGGTTAAAATATGATCATTAACGCCGAGTACAACCGTAGCATCAATTTCACTTTTTGCCGGCACTGTTAGAACCACTTTTTTAGCGCCTGCTTCAATATGTTTCATACATAATTCTTTAGTTCTGAAAACGCCGGTCGATTCTATTACAACTTCTGCTCCTAATTCGCCCCATTTAAGGTTGGCCGGGTCTTTTTCAGCAGAAATTTTAATTCTTTTTCCGTCAACCACAATTGCATCGCCATCAGCAAAAACCTCGCCGGGATATTTTCCGTGGACAGAATCATACTTTAATAAATGCGCCAAGGTTTTAGCGTCGGTTAAGTCATTTATACCAACAAATTCAATATCACCAAGCTCCATACTTCTTCTGAATACTAAACGCCCGATTCTACCGAATCCGTTAATTCCAACTTTTAAAGCCATTTTAATCCTCCGTTTTTTAAATTATTAGTTTTATAGAGTAAAGTTAAATAAATAATAAAGCTAAATCAATTAATTGAACATTAATAAATTTATACATATCTTATTATTTAAAAATTAGAGGTCTATATGTCAGAGCTTAGAGAGTTCTTAAAATATGTTCCAATATTTTCCGAGCTTCCGGATGATGCAATTGAACGCATCTCAAAAATCGGATATGTAAAAAACTTCGACAAAGAAAGTATCATTTTGATGGAGGACGAAGACGGCTCGGCAATGTTTTTTATCATAGAAGGAAAAGTTAAAATTTCCAGAATAAGTACAGACGGGAAAGAGGTAATTCTTTCCGTACTCGGCAAATCTGAATTCTTCGGCGAAATGGCAATTTTAGACGGACTTTCCCGCTCCGCTACGGTAGTAGCGCTTGAACCTTCAAAACTTTTTATCATTCACCGTAACGAATTTCTTGAGCTGTTAACAAAACATCCCGAAATTTCTATTCCACTTCTTCAGGAATTAACATCGCGGCTTAGAACCGCTGACATGAAAATTAAATCCTTATCTCTTAAAGATGCCGAAGGAAAAGTTGCTACTGTTATTCTGCAACTTGCCGATACTCAAGGTAAAGTCAGGGGCGGAATTGTAGAGATAGATGAAATGCCTTTGCAGCAAGACCTTGCGAACATGGCAGGCACTTCCAGAGAAACTATTTCCAGAACGCTTCATGCTTTCGCCAAGAAAGGAATTATAGAAATGGAAAGCTCCAAATTAAGAATTATCGACTATGAAAAGTTTATGGAGCAATACGGATAATTAATGCCCCTTGTCGCCGACATGCATACTCACACCAATTTTTCAGATGGGAAAAATTCGCCATGTGCATTGATTCGCCTTGCAAAATCAAAAGGAATTAATGCTCTCGGAATTACGGACCACGATTCAATAGAAGGAATAGACCAAGCAATTGAATGCGGTAAGGAGTACGGAATTGAAATAATTCCCGGTGTTGAATTAAGCACCGACGTTAATGATAAAGAAGTACACATTCTCGGTTACTTTTTAGACTACAAAGATGAAGACCTTAAAAATTATCTTGAGTTTTTCAGAAAGGAACGTGCTCACAGAGCAAGAAGAATCGTAAAAAAACTAAACTCTTTAGGGTTGAAAATTGAATTTGACCAAGTTTTAGAAGAAGCCAAAAACTCGGCAATCGGACGTCCGCACATTGCAAATGTAATGATTGAAAACAATTTTGTGTCAAATTATCAAGAAGCATTCCAAAAGTATCTCGGAGATTATGCACCTGCTTACGAACGTAAAATTCATGTTTCACTACAAAGCGCAATCAAACTTATCAACGATTCAAAAGGGTTAGCGTTTTTAGCTCATCCCGGCAAAATGCCGGAGGATTTACTTCAGACAATTTTGGCTTCAAAAATTGACGGAATTGAAATTGTACATCCTTCACATACGGAATCGAGATCAAAGTTTTATCGAGGACTCGTAAATCAATATTGCCTGCTCGCTTCAGGCGGTTCGGATTTTCACGGTGGGATTAAACATGATGAAGAAAATTTAGGGAAATATGTAATTCCGTATGATTTGGTTTCGGAAATCAAATCAATGGCACACCAACCAAGCTATTAGGAGCATTATAGAAAAAGTTCTATTATTTTAATTGTGATAAATATGTTTTACATTTTAGAAAGCAGAGCTTTATTTTTTGCTTCAATTTCAATTTATCTCAAATTAATTTATGTTATTAAATCAATTTGGAGACTTTATGCTTAAAAATATTTTATCTGTAATACTGACTTCTATTTTATTAACCTCAATAAATACGGCTCAAATCGGGTCTTGGCAAAATTTTACTTCAATGAAATCGGTAAGTGCGTTCAATATTACCCAAAATAATATTTGGGCGGCAACGGAGGGAGGAGTTTTTATGTTCAACCGCTCCGACAGCAGTTTTACGCAATTAACCAAAACAGAAGGGATCAGCAGCCAGCAATTACTTTCAATTACAACTTCTTCACAAGATGAAATTTGGGTTGGCTCCACTGAAGGATACATTAATATTATAGGCAATGACAGGACAATAACGAAAATTTTTGATATTGTTAACAGCAATGAAGTGCTAAAAGGAATTAATTATTTAAGCACAAGCGGAGATACCGTTTTCGCTTCGATCGATTTCGGACTTTCACTTCTTTCCTCAAAAACTCATGAGTTTATAGAAACAATTATTAAATTCGGAAATTTTAATCCTAAAGCAAGAGTGTTGTTCGCCACTAAAATCAATGGAAAAATTTATGTTTCAACTTCCGAAGGTCTTGCTGTCGAAAAAGATAATGCTTCCTCCCTAACTTCGCCCGATTCGTGGAACAGTTATTCGTTTTCTTCCCTTTCTGCAGATTATCCGACCAAGTCGGCTATGCTGAACGACTCATTATTCATAGCTTCGGATAACGGACTTTATTTATTAAAAAACAATTCAGTGCAATACTTTGCTTTCAGAAATAGTGAGATAAAAGATATAGCGGTTTATAATAACGAGCTCTACGTTCTGCTTAAAAATAAATTGTATAAAAAATCGGGTTCCGATTTTCAAGTAATTTATAATTATCAATCAAATTTTCATCAACTCGGATTTTTCGATAACGAAATTTTTATTGCTTCTTCCGACGGATTAATTGCAGTGAAAAACGGAAGTGAAAAGCTAATTTGTCCTAACGGCCCAACTACAAATTTCTTTCTTAGTTTGGATGTTGACAGAACCGGTAATTTGTGGGTGGGAAGCGGTGCGGATGTTTACGGTAGAGGTGTTTTTGAACTTACAAATAATGATTGGACAATTTACGATAAATCAAATACACCGGAGTTTATTTCGAACGCTTATCACCGTGTTTACGCCGGAGGTTCGGGAACAAATTATTTTTTAAACTGGGGACAAGGTTACACTTCCTACGACGGCAAATCATTTAAAAATTTTACGACGCAAAATACAGGAATGGTTGGAATAAACGGCGCTCCGAATTTTTTGGTTATTTCAAACGTACGCGAGGATAATAGAGGTAACGTTTGGGTCTTAAATTATTGGTCGGATGCTCATAAGCCTTTAAGCGTAATGACTTCCGACAGCGTATGGCATCATTTTGAAATCCCGTTCTTCCAATTGCAGCAAAAAGAACTTTTTGACCAAATGGTAATTGACCAATACAATACAAAATGGTTTGCCGATATTCTCGGTCATCAGGGCTTGCTCTATTTTAATGATAGAGGCACAATTGAAAACACAAATGACGACACTTGGGGAATGCTGACAACTGCCGACGGTTTGTCCGGAACAATCATCCAGGCACTTGCGGTTGATAAAAACGGCGAATTGTGGATAGGGACAAACTCGGGATTAAACATTATTCCCAATCCTGATTTTCCCACTGCTATCAGCGAAGTTTACGCGATGAAGACAGTAAACATTACTTCCATTTACGTTGATCCGCTGAACAATAAGTGGGTGGGAACAGATAAGGGAGTTTATTACTTAACCGGAGACGGCTTTAATGTAATACAACAATATACTAAAGAAACCAGTCCCCTTTCTAATGATTACATCAATTCAATTGCTTTTAACAATTCAACCGGAACTGTTTTTTTTGGGACCGACTACGGTTTGTCAGCCCTTACGACAGAGGCAATTGCGCCCCGTAAAGCGTTTTCTGAATTGTTTGTTTATCCTAATCCATATAAGGTTAACGACGACGTTCAGCTTACCATAGACGGACTTATTGAACGTGCTTCAATAAAAATATTTGACCTGAACGGCAAATTAATTAACGGAAGTGATTTCGGCGGTGTAACCTCTCCGGGTGGAAGAATTGCAACCTGGAACGGTACAGACTTATCGGGAAATAAAGTCGGAACAGGAGTTTATCTGATAGCCGCTTATAATTCCGAAGGAAAAGAAGTTGCTTCTACAAAAGTTGCGGTTATTAAGTAAAACAAGTTCGAGTTATGGTTTATTACCGAATTCAAAGATAACTCTACAAAAATTAGTTTGGAGTGATTAGAATAGAAACGAACGTCATTGAGGTTTTGTGACAATATTTTTCTGGTAGGGTGTTTACCGAATCATTATCTTTGCATTTTAATTTTAATCGGTTGATATGTTATCTGTTCAAAATTTATCGATGCAGTTTGGCGGCGAGTACCTTTTTGAGAATGCCAATTTTAGGATTGAAAAATCCGACAGATTTGCGTTAGTGGGAGCTAACGGTACCGGAAAATCTACATTATTAAAAATACTTGCCGGTTTCGAAGAGCCGGAAGAAGGTTCCGTAAACTACGCAAAGGGTACGTCAATCGGGTATCTTCCCCAAGAGTTTTACGCATTAAGGGGAAAATCTGTTTTTGACGAAGTAAAATCCGCTTTAACTGAACACCAAAATATTGCCTCTGAAGAAAAAGAATTACAAAAACTTCTGTCTGATTTAACAATTCCCGAAGAAGAACATCAAAAGCTTTTATTACGTTTCGGCGAACTGCAGGAAGCTAAGGAAAAACTCGATTTTTATGAAACCGATTCGAAAATTAAAAAAGTTTTAACCGGATTAGGATTTTCTGAAAACGATTTTGATAAATTTGTTGAAGAGTTTTCCGGAGGTTGGCAAATGAGAGTTCATCTCGCCAAAATTTTAGTCCGTGAAACCGACTTAATAATGCTTGATGAGCCTACAAACCATCTCGATCTTTATTCCCTCCGTTGGCTGGTTGGATTTTTGGAAAACTATAAAGGAGCAATATTATTAGTTTCGCACGATAAGTTTTTCGTAAACAGAATTACAAACAAAACCCTTGAAATTTCAAACCGAAAAATCACTCTGTTCAACGGTACGTTTGATGCATACTTAAAATATAAGGAACAGCGGGAATTAGAACTTGAGCATTTGAAAAAGAATCAGGAGAAAAAGATTAAAGAGCTTGAGAGATTCATCGAGCGATTCAGATACAAGGCTACAAAATCCAAGCAAGTTCAAAGCCGAGTTAAAATGCTTGAAAAAATAGATAGGGTTGATTTAGTTGCAAAAAGAAAAGAAATTAAAATCCGTTTTCCCGAACCTCCGAGAGCGGCAACAATACCTGTAAAAGTTAAAAACCTTTACAAATCTTACGGTGAGTTAGATGTTCTTGAAAATGTTAGTTTTGAAATTGAGCGTGATGATAAAATTGCATTTATCGGTTTAAACGGAGCCGGGAAATCTACGTTAGCCAAGATACTCGCCGGTAAAATCGATTACGATTCGGGGCGAGTTGAGATAAATCCTATGACTGAAATCGCCTATTATTCCCAAGAGGTTAGCGACAATCTCGATCTGGAAAAAGATTTGCTCGACACTTTAATGGACGAAGACCACGATTTTACTTTAGCTCAAATTCGTACCATTCTCGGAGCCTTTCTTTTCTCCGACGACGATGTCTTTAAAAAAGTAAAAGTACTTTCCGGAGGAGAAAAAAGTAGGCTGACAATGGCTAAACTTCTTCTCCGTTCATCAAACTTACTGATACTTGACGAGCCGACTAACCACTTGGATTTTGAATCCAAGGCAATCCTACAGAAAGCTTTAAGCGAGTACAAAGGCACAATTATTATTGTATCGCACGATATTGATTTTATGCGTCCCTTTGTTAATAAAATATTGGAGTTCAATCGGAAGCATGTAAAATATTTTATCGGCGGTATAGATTACTATCTCGATAAGATAAATTTCGATGAATTATCGGATGATTCGACCGGAAAAGAAAAAAAGGAATCTAACAGAAAGCTGCAAAAAAGAAAGGCAGCCGAAATACGCCAGAAAAGGTTTAAAGCCACAAAAGATTTAAAACTTAAGATAGAAACGCTGGAAGATGAAATTCATAATCTTGAGAAAATGATTAAAAAATTTGAAGAGGATTTAACAAAAAAAGAAGTTTACGCAAATCCACGGAAATCTAAAGAAACAAAAACCGCCTACATTGATGCGCAGAACGAATTGGACGCGACAATGGAAAAATGGACGGAGTTAAATATAAAATTGGAAGAAATAGAATCCGAGTTCGAAGTTTAAATATCTAAAGCTATTCTTCGGCTTTTACTTCAAAAAGTATTATTCTGTATCCTAAAATTACTTCGTATCCGGCAAAAATTATCCCGACCAAAACACTGAATACACCAATGATAAAAAATATTATCGCAATTGTCTTGGCGTATTCAAAATCAAAAATAAAATCGAGACCTATTAACATCGAGGAAATAACCACAAATGCAATTGCTACGGCATAGCTGACAACAGCATCACGAACCAATCTTACGCGAAAAGTTAATTTATCTATCTGTTTAACTATGCTTAAAAGACGGTTTTCATCGTCAAAATCCAAATTACCGAGCCCCGCTTTATGAGCAATTTTTCTTTTCTCTTGGTTTAACAATCTTATTCTGGTTACAACCAGTGAGTAGCGATTGCTAATTCCCAACAGCAACAGCCCGCACGCCGAAATCATAAGCCCGGGTGCAAGCATTGCCTGAATTATCGAAAGTATATCACTCTGCATTGTTATCACCTAATTGTTCGATTTCATCCTTCTCTTCCGTAACTTTCCACGAATCTTTAATTCTGTATAAAATAGAAAAGATAAAACCGAGTCCCATAATAAGAACTCCAATCCAGATCAAACTCACGAACGGTTTAATACTAACATTTGCCGAAAAAACTTCTTTGGGAGTAATATGCTTGTCGTTCGGTGCAATAATATTAAGCTTTACGTTACCTTCGGCTTTAATTGAAACAATTTTAATAATAATACCATTTTCAAGTTTAGCCGGCAAGTTAATTGTTTTACCGTGATCCATAATTTGTTGCGGGTCAACACTATATTTTTCGCCGTTTAGTTCAGCCGTAAGATTAACACCTAAAGTAAATTTTTCTCCGCTCTGCATCTTAGAAACAAAACCATCAGGTAAGTCAAAGTCGTTAAATGTAAACTTAACTCCATCCACTACTTTACTTTCACCTATTGATAAACTTACTTCTTTCCCTTTGTGCGAAATATTCTTCCCTTCATCATAACTGAGAGGAGAAATATAAAAATCCTTAGTCCAATAATTCAGGACACTTGGCTCACGCATCAGCCCGCCGTCCATTTCGGAGAAAAACATAACCGGAGAGACCACGTCAATACTATTGCCATCTTTTACCACTACATGAAATTTAAATCTTTTTCCGTTGTAAAAAGGCTCGACTCCGGTAAATTTCAATTGATGCCCGAAGACCGAAACCTCTTCCCCTTTGGGCATTGCGACATGCTTTGTCTGAGAATAACCGCCGTTAAAAATAACACCAAGCGCAAAAACAGCTATCCCGATATGTGCAACATAAGCGCCGGTTTTAATAATTTGTTTTTTTACAATTTGTACAAAAAATACAAGGTTAACTTCAAATGACATTATTGTGAAAAACACAAGCAAGATGTAATTTATATCATACACTTTACCAACCAGAACAACGAAAAGCATTCCGACAAAAGAGACAAAAACCGGTAATATTAACTCTTTCAAAAACAGATTTACAGGAGTGCGGTTCCATTTCAAAAATAAACTCAGTGCATTTACAAACGCCATAATAATTGCTAACGGTAAAACCAATCTGTTATAAAACGAAATATCAACCGTATTGCCGAATATCGGCAATGAAGTGCCGAACAGAATAATAATTGCCGCCGCTATTAAAGCAACAGTTCCGGTAAAAAGCGCCAATTCGCGTGAAAGGAAATTATCCTCAAAAGTAAAATGCTTTTCAAGATAACTCCATCTGTAAACAAGAAAACTCAATCCGAAAATTGTAAAGAATATCATGAAAATCAGCAAAAGCAAAAATACGATTTGTCCCGGAGCCACAAACGAATGAACGGAAGCATCACTTAACACACCGCTGCGAGTAAGAAAAGTACTGTAAATAACAAGAATATAAGTAAACAGACTAAGCAGCAAATTTGTTTTTACAAAACGCCCGACTCCGCCATATTGTTTTTCCGTTTTTTTCTGAACAAGCATTGTGTGAATACCTGCAACAGCCACAATCCAGGGAACCAAGCTGGAATTTTCTACAGGGTCCCAGCCCCACCAGCCGCCCCAACCAAGCACACCGTAAGCCCAGTAGCCGCCCAGCATTATTGCAATTCCCATAACCAATGCAACGCCTAAGAGCCAGGGAAGCGATTGTTTTACCCAATTCTTATAATCATTTTTCATTAAAGCGGCAATTGCAAATGAGAACGGCACTGCCGACATCGCAAACCCGACAAAAAGGAAAGGAGGATGAATCTGCATCCAAAAGTTTTGCAGTAACGGATTTAGTCCGTTGCCGTCAACAATAAACCTGTTAAGCGTTACTCCGTTTTCAAGAAGTTTTGCCACTAAATCGTGAGAAACTTTCACAAAAAAATTAGACGACTGGGAATCCTGAAAAATGAAACTATTCAAAAAGGGTAAACTAAGTACAGCGCGATTAATCTTGGCAAGAGAAATATATTTAGCAGGGTCCCAGATATATGTAAACGGATTTGACATCAGAGGATTAATAAGTAACAACAAAAAGAATAATGTAAATGTATAAATCATCATTACTCTCGGTTCCAAATCATCACGTTTCGAAGTATAATCAAGAAGAATTTGCCCGATTATTACGCCAAACAAAGTCCAGAGAAGAACACTTCCCGCCTGTCCGGCGTAAAAAGAAGAAATCAGCAATCCCAATGGGAGCGATTTATCGCTGTAATCAAAAACGTACTTATACTGAAATTGATGTGTTAATATTGCATGCAATAAAAAAACGGAAGCGCCTATAACTGATAGAGTAATTACATGAAAGCCGATCCTTGCGAAAAGTTTGGCTTTATCATTACCTTTGTATGCGTAAAAATATGCAAAAATAGTGAAAATGCTTGCTAACAAAGCAAGCATTAGAAATATATTTCCAATCATAATATCTTCGTTTTAGTTAAGATTCTTTTTGTTTTGAGTTATCCGCATCCTGATACTTAGACGGACATTTCGTGAGTATTTCTTTAGCTTTAAAAACACCGTTTTTATATTTACCGGTAACTACTACGCTGGTTGCATGGTCAAAATTATTCGGGATTGTTCCGTCATAAACAACTTTCATTTCGTCACCTTTTTCATTTTTTAAGAAAAAGATAAACTTATTGTTTTTCGTATCTAATTCATAGCTTTTATCTTTATCCCAACTTCCGGTAACTTTAACGGTTCTGGAACTGTTAATAACTTTCTCGAAATTATTTTCGTACTTAACATTTGTTTGAGTAAATAGGTAACCCATTACTACAAAAAAAAGGAGAATTATTATTCCTCCCAACACATATTTATTTTTCATCGTTTATTTCCTTTATTTCTTCTTCGATATCTTTCAATCGTTTATCCATTGAATTCATAAAGAGATAAACACCAATCCAGATAACCAAAACAATTAAAAAAACTATGTAAATAGAATTTTCAGATAAAAATTCTTTCAAGATAACCTCTTTCTGTTATTTAACTTTTCTTTAATAATAATCGATTTATAATTTGTTTTCCACATCCAATAATATAAAATACTAAAGGCAATTAAGGAAAGGAAAAAAACTCCCATCATATTTCCATTCATTTTAAAATCCACGACAGGACCCGCGTTTGTATCGTCAGCCGAGCCGGGATGAAGTCCGTTCATAATTCGCGGCATTACGAATACCAAAAACGGTACGGTAAGAAATGAGAAGATTGCATAAACCGCCGAAAGTCTTGCACGTTTATCTTCGCTTTCAATTGCCGATCTAAGGGCAAACAACGAGCCGTAAATAAGCAGCAGAACAAAGATGCTGGTCTCTCTCGGATCCCAATTCCAAAACGAACCCCAAGTAAATTTTGCCCAAATAGAACCTGTTAATGTAGCTAAAACAGCAAATACCATTCCGATTTGCAACGCCGAAAAAGACCGAGCATCGTCGTCCAAATCTTTTTTCATCAAATATTTTATTCCATAAATAGTAGCCATTAAAAAAGCTATTGAAGCAAGCCAAGCTGTCGGCACATGGAAAATAATTATCCGCGCAAGCTGCCCAAGTCCGGGAATATCAGGGAACTGGTTCCATCCTGTCGGATGAGGAACTACTGAGAATGTTAACCCTGCCCAAAAGACTAAAATCATTAATACGAACAGAGTAATTTTTAATACTTTATTCACAAATTTCCTTTTTTCTTTGTTAAAAAGATAATACATATTTTGTTAATGGACAACTTTATAAAGACACGTAAATCTTTTTAAGTATTTACAGATTAACTCTTCTCAACCGTCATAAATAATTACTTAAGGATATAGTCAATTCTGCTTATTTTTCCATCAATATTGCTACGCGGTGCAATCCCGAAAATCTTACACAAAAGAGGATAAACATCAATATTCCAAATAGTTCCCGTCTTAAAATTTTGTTTAAAAGCAGGACCTTCAGCAATAAATATTCCATGCATATCGATAGCGTCTTTTTCATATCCGTGATTTCCTTTCATATAATTCGGTCCGACAAAATCTTTTATTGAATGATTATTCACTAACGACCATCCCAAATCGGCAACAAGCACCAAATCCGAAATGAAGGGATTATTGTTGAAGAAGTAATAATCGGGGACTTCACTTTTCTTAAAGACTTTGTAATGATTCTCATTTTTCTTTAATGTTTTATAAATATCCTGCACGCTACTATTATTAGGTGCAATCATCATCACAGGACCCGAACTTTGATACTTTACATTTTTCCCTTTAAGAATTTTTTGAACATTTATTACTCTGTCGGGAGAAATATTCGTCATCCCGTGATCCGAAACAATAATAATATTTAAACTATCGAACATATTGATTTGCTTCAGCCGTTTAATCAAATAGCCGGTTACGGTATCCAAGCGTGCTATGGCATAATTAATTTCATTCGATTCGGGCCCGAACTTATGACCATATGTATCGGTAAGTGAAAAATATAGCGTATAAAAATGGGGTCGTTGTTCTGCCGGTTTTCTGAGCCAGCTTGCAATTGTATCTACCCTCGATTCGTAATTTACCGAGCCGTCGTATTTCTTAAAAATATCAGGATGATGTTCTTTCATTGAAGAAGCAGGCCAAAAGAAACTTGCGGTTTTTATTCCGCTTCTGTCGGCAGTAACCCAAAACGGTTCACCAAGATACCACTTAGGATTGGCAACCTGTTTTCTATCGCTCAATTTGTACACTTCCCCTGTGTGAGGATTTTCAAAATCATTCAAAATTATTCCGTGATTCTCCGGATACATTCCTGTAATAATCGAGAGATGATTAGGAAAAGTTTTCGACGGGAAAGCCGGACGAAACGAGATTGCACGAACCCCTTTATTTATTAGTTTATCAAGATTTGGAGTAATTCCCCGATCAAGGTAATCCCAACGAAAACCGTCAAATGAGATTAGTAAAACGTACGGTCTGTTTTCATTTTTTTGTAGCGGTTTGGATTCAATTTTTCGGAACGGCAAAATAATAATAAAAAGGAGAACAATACTAAATAACTTCTTCATTTTAACTTCCAATATTTTCGGTTAATTAATAAAATATACGTTAAGTATTTGATATGTAAAAATAATAAAAATTATCGTTACTGCGGACTTGCTCCGTAATCTTAAATTTATGGATTCGATGACAAAATATTACGAGATTGTATGGCGAGTTTACAATGAGTGATTCTGTTTTCCAAAAGTGTAAAAAGTACTGTAAGCTGAAACGTAAAAAAAAAGTCCGGCAAAAAGCCGGACTTTATGAAATAATATATAAAGCATCTATTAGAGGCGAATTCCGAAACCTACATTGTAAGTTCTTTCTAAGCCCATAAATACTTCTGCTCTCTGTGCGGAGTGTTTTGTAACACCGGGTACAGAAGTAGAAATTGCATTATAGTGACTTTCGTCAGTTGCATCGGAAATATATTCAGCATCTGTTAAGTTAAAGATATGAGCAAATACATTCATGCTGATTCCTGCAACTTTGTAAGGAATAGTATATCTGAAGTGGAAATCAAACAATGAGTAGTTCGGTACTTGCCATACTTGGTCTTTGTCAGTTTCATCTGTTCTGCTGAACGGATTCCAATCTGCATAGTAGTTAGCATTGTAACGTGCAACAACCTGAGCAGTCATTCCTTTAATAGGATACACTGAAGCAGAAAGAGCTACTTGAGTCTGAGGAGCATCACCGACCTTCAAATCTTTTACGTAGTATTTATATTCAACGTTAGGATCTGCAGGGTTGTCATAGTTTTTATAAGTACCGGTAACATCGTTATCATAATACCAGTTACCGAAAGATGCCGCCATGTCCAATCTGAACATTCTAATCGGCTGCCAAGCGCCTTCAAACTCAACACCCATATGAACAGAGTTCATTCCGGTTAAGAATATCAAAGCACCGTTTCCGGAAGTATCGGTCTGAACATATTTGGTTTGTGCGCGGTCTTTCCAAGCTGTGTAGTAACCGTTTAATTTTAATGTTAAAGCGTCTTTAGTATAGTTAACGCCGGCTTCGGCACTATAGAATTTTTCATTTGTCGGATTATCGGCAAATGTACCTGATCTATCGTCAATTACTTGGTCAAAAATCGGAACTTTAGAAACATAACCTAAGTTAACAAAAGCGGAAAGGTCAGTCGAGAATCTGTAGCTTAATCCGGTTTTTAACTGATAACCGTTAAAGTAAGATGATTCTAATGAAAATTCATTTCCATCGTCGTCAGGTCTGAAATGGTTAGTATATTTATACTTAATAGTTGACCATGCTAAAGTAGCATAAGTTGTGAAAACCGGAGTAGCATATTCTGTCTGCCAGTAAGCGCCTAACCAGTTAATGTCATTTGTGTTATTATAAACAATTTTGTCGCCGAGTTTTTTCATCTGAGATTCAGGTGTAGTATCAAAAGCATTAGCGGTATTTACATAATACTCACCGCCCAACAAATCTCTTACTTCTCTGAAGTGATCAACTTGTGCAATTCGTGCATCAATACCGACGGTAGTTTTAATTTCATCGTTAATTTTGTAGATTGCTTTTGATAACAAGCCGTATGTCCACTGTCTGTTAACACTGTTTCTTAAAATACCTTTGGATTGTTTAACACCGTTGCTGTCAAGATTTGCTTCGTTCTGAGCAATAGTACTGTTAAAGTCAATAATTCTTGATGGTCCGGAATAATCCCATTTTAAGTGACCGTAAGTACCACTTCCGCCACCAATACCGCCGGAATAATAAACGGTAGTGTAAGCACTTAATTTTTTATTGAGGTTAGAATACCAGTTTAAGTTAACCTGCGGTTTGTGATAATAATTTTCTCTTTCGTTAATAAAGTCTGTGGAATATCTTTCGTGAGTTTCCCCGTCCCAGTATTGCTGTCCTTTATAAGAAGGATCAACAACGTTCCAGTTTTCGTTGTAAAGAACGCCGGAAGGTGATTGAGGTTTTTCCTGAACTTGTTCTGAAGTATAACCTAACACATCTTTTGCATAGGTGGAATCGTATGCAGCTGCATTTTGTTTATAAAGGTTTTGTCCGTGTCTCTGAGGAGAACCGACAGCATAAAGTTCGATTCTGTTGTCAGCATTCAGATTGTAAGACGCACCAAAATAGTATGCCCAAGCATCTGTCCAAGTTTTATCAACAACTCCGTCTCCGGTTTTTCTAACAAGACCAACAGTAACAGCCCATTTTTTATCAACTAAACCGGTATTTCCATACAAGCTTGTCTTTAAAAATGAACCTGCACCAAATTCTTGTTTTAAGCTAAAGCCCATGTTATGAGCTGTAGGATCTGTAATGATGTTCATTGTACCGCCGATTGCCGGGGTAGCCAAGTTAACAGCGGTAAGACCTCTTTGAACCTGGATAGAAGAAGTTGCATCTCCTAAACCGTCCCAGTTTGACCAATAAACCCAACCGTTTTCCATATCGTTAACAGGAACACCGTTGATCATAACGGCAACGTTTCTCTGGTTGAAACCGCGAACATTGATTCTTGCATCACCGGCACCGCCGCCCTGCTGTGTAGCATAAACGGAAGGTGTAGTGTTAAGAACCATCGGTATATCCTGAGAACCGAGTTTCAATTCCATATCTTTCTTTTCAACATCGGTAAAAGCAACAGGTGTTTCCTGCTCTTTTGCACGATCTGCCAATACCGTAACATTTAATGAAAATTGTTTGTCACGAAGTTGAAAGTTAACTTCAACATTGTTAGTTACATTTACATCAACTTGTTTTGTTTCGAAACCGATGTAACTGCAAACAACAGTGTATGTTCCTTTTTCAACCTTGAATGAATAATGCCCGTTTTCATCAGTTGCAGAACCAATGTAAGCACCTTTAACTACTACGTTTGCGCCAATAAGTTTTTCGCCGTTTTCAGCGTTAGTTACCGTACCTTGTACAGTGTACTTTTGAGCAAACATTGCTGATGTTACAAATAACATCGCAAACACAAGGATTTTGTAAGCTTTAGTCATTGAACAGCCCTTTGTTTGTTATTGATTGATTAGTTATTAGTTTATTTTTCATAATGAATAATAAGTACGTTTTATTACAAAATTATTACAATATTTTAAATGTGGTTGTGTTGAAAAGACAGATTGATTTTTTATGTATGAAAAATATAATTGATTCCAAACGAATTTCCGTTTCATTATCATTATTATCATTCTTATTTTTGATGATATAAAAGTTAAGAAAAAATTTAAAAACAAAAAATTTTTTTTCAAAAAATATTTGGTGTATTATGGCAGGCTTAAAAATAGAAAAACTTAAGAATATCAAACTCGTCGTTTCGGATGTTGACGGAGTTTTAACTGACGGAGGATTGTATTTTAATGAAACCGGACTTGAGTTAAAGAAATTTGACGTAAAAGACGGAATGGGTTTTGTAATTCTTAAGAGAAGCGGAATCGAAACAGGAATAATAACAACAGACACTTCTAAGATAATCGACGTAAGGGCTAAAAGATTTGACCCCACTTTTTTAATATCGGGAACATGGGAAAAATTAACCGCATTACACGGCAAACTTGCAGACTTAAATATTACGCTTGACGAAACCGCCTACATCGGAGATGACGTTAACGATTTGGAAATTCTAAAGGGGGTAGGTTTTTCCGCCGCTCCCGCAGATGCTGTTTCAAGCGTGAAAAACATTGTGGATTATATTTGTACTTCGCAAGGCGGGCAAGGTGCTTTTAGAGAACTTGCCGAAATTGTGATTCGATATTCCAAATATTCACAACAGATAACTTAAGAACGGATAAACTTACTCCTTGTCTTACGAAGTTCCTTTGTGTATTTTTGCACTTCTTTTTTTATGTTCTTTTATCTAATAGGGGAAAAGCAATTGAGAATGGAAAATGGAGAATGGAGATTTATCTATATTATCTGAGAACTTGTTTTTCAAGGAAATTATTTATCACTACTTTGTATGAACCATGATTCAATAATGGCATTAGTCGCACAATGAAGAATCTCTAATATTTTAGAGTGTGATAATTTTGTTCTCCCGCTTTTCTTCCGAATAATTAATTCACAAATAATTTTACGAGTATAATGAATACGAATATAAACATCACTGAATACGATAACGGAGTTACAACAATCTGCGAAACTCTTAACGAACTGCAATCTTTTACCTTAGGTTTCTGGTTCAACACCGGCTCACGAGACGAAACAAAAGAGCTCAACGGCATTTCTCATTTTATTGAACATACTTTATTTAAAGGAACAAAGAAACGTTCGGCAAAAAAAATATCGGATGAAATCGAACAGACAGGCGGCTATCTTAATGCTTTCACTACAAAGGAACATACTTGTTACTATGGACGAGGGATTGCAGGAACAACCGCAAAAATGTTTTCCGTCCTTTCAGATATGGTGCAGAACCCTCTCTTTAAAGAAAAAGAAATTAGGAAAGAGGGAAAAGTAATTCTGGATGAACTTTATGATATTCTTGATACGCCCGAAGAGTTTATTTTTGATGAATTCGAACAACTACTTTTCGGTTCAAATCCTCTCTCCTATCCGATAATAGGAGAAGAGAACAACATTCTTAAATTCAATCATGATTTAATCTCTGAATATTTTATGCAAAAATATTTTTCCGGAAAACTCCTGATTGTTGCTTCAGGGCATATTGATAATGATGAACTAACAAACTTAACACGTAAATATATTAAGGAAACATATTCTTCCGTAAACAAACCGAGACGAACAAAACCGCGCGCTCAAAAACCGAAGACAAAAATAATCAAGCATCCGGTAAACCAATTCTATTCCATAATCGGTTCTTCTTCGGTCGGCTACAACAATCGGGATTACTACACATTGCGGCTTCTATCAATAATCTTAGGTGAAGGAAGCAGTTCGCGTCTCTTTCAGGCATTGCGTGAAAAGAGCGGGATTGCCTACCAAATAAATACGTTCGTTAATTCTTACTCGGATATTTCAGCATTCGGGACTTATTTTTCCACAAATAAATCTAACCGCGAGAAAGCAAAAAATATCATATTAGATGAATTCAATAAGTTCATAGAGAAAGGCGTTACCGAACGTGAACTTGAAAAAGCCCGCAAAATATTTATCGGTAATACTATCTTAAGCATAGAAAACACATCGAGCAGAATGAACAGATTGGCTAACTCCTATTTACTTTTCAAAAGAATAAAACCTCTTGAGGAATCGATTAACGAGATTGCAAAAATTTCCCCTTCGGATATTTCAAGATTGGGTAAAAAAATTCTTCTCCCAAACAGCTTTACCGAAGTCAGTGTTGTACCAAAATAATGATTTATTAAGCCCTTACATCCGTTTTCTTTTTAATAGCTTTTATGGAAATTTATTTTTAAATTGAATTTCAACAAAAAGGAAGACCATTATTTGAAGATTTTTTCTACCGTTATTACAATAATATTTTATTCCGTAATTATTCAGGCTCAAAGCCCGGATGTTTCGTGGAATGTTTCGGTGCCCGAATATATTGGGGAAGATGAGAATATCAGCTTTGGCATTACTGCGCTATTCCAGGAAGTACGTGCCGATTCGGCTGTAATTACATTTTCCGACAATTATAATTTGATTCCCGATTCGGCGCAATTCAGGTCTTCCGAAATAGATACTTTGCTTCCGATTGTAAAAGATATAAACGGTGCACGGATTATTTTCCAAAAATTGATACTTAAATATTTTGTCGATTCCCCTTTTCAGATTGTCTTTAAAATTAAAAAGCCGAAAGACGACGAAATAAATTTTGGATGTAGTTTTTTTGAAAATGGAGAGTTAACATACAAAGTAAGTTCGGATGATGTAAATGCTGACGGAAACTATCTGACACCTGCCGTGATTAGAGTTAACGAAAATTTCCTGAAGAAAAATACTTTGGAATTGAGTAAAAACGGGATTTGCAGTTTACCGGTTAATTTTGAATCTAACCAGACTCCGCTGATAAGTTTCGGCATAAATTTCAAACATCCCGCTAATAAGTTTTTTTATCTCTTCGGCGCAAGTTCATTCGACACACTTATTTCTATTAAGATTAATAAGTTCAATCTCCCCGAGTTTAGCACGTCGCAAAATATAAGTTTGCTTAACAATGTTTTCATATCTCCAAATGTTTGGAACAGATTTGAAATTATTTTCGACGGTTCCGACTTACTGCTGAAAGTTAATGACATCGAAGTTGCAAAAAAACAAACGTCTATTTTCCTCAACGAAATAAAGATGCTGCAGTTTTATAATTATTCCGATTCTACAATCTTGCTCTCCGATATCAAGATTTTTTCAGTTACGCCTTATCAAGAAGAGAAGGGAGATTCAATTTTATCTCGAATTGATTTCTCACTCTTTACTTCGCAAGACGAAATTGATTCTCAAATATTTATTGCCAAAAACGTACAATTAAGAGAATCCGAAATTCCAAACATCTCCTATCCTCCGCAGATAGATATTAGCATTTCTTCAGCTTACTCAACTATTGAATGGTATAACGATAAAGATCCCAATATCGAAAAATTCATACTTGAGAAATCCACCGCCGATGAACCTTTTCACAATGTTTTTACAGTCGATAATCCGGAACAGGGAAAACGATATTCGTATCAAAGTTATAATGAGGATGATGAGAAAATCACTTACTTCAGAGTCAGACAAATCGGGAAAAACGGAGCTGAGTTTTATTCGTCCCAGGTAAAAGTCGGACATGCAAAAATTGAAGATTTTAAACTCGAGCAAAATTTCCCGAATCCTTTTAATCCTACTACTACTTTTGACCTAAATGTAATAATTCCGGGATATTTTAAAATAGGCGTTTACGATTTAGTAGGAAAAGAAATTAAGATGCTTCACGATGGAACTCTCCCGACAGGCACTCACAATTTTTCGTTTAACGGTGAAGATTTACCTTCCGGAATATATCTGCTGATGGTAAAATCAACTAACAGCTCTGTTGTCCGGAAGATGATATTAACCAAATGATATTATAACCCGGATTATTTTTTACTGCCTACCTAACAAAAATCTCTTATTTTTGGAAGTGCAAAAAATATGAAAAGGATTTGAAATGCGTTTAAGACTAAAACTGACGTTCGGATTTTTTATAATTGCGATAATGTTATTTATTGCCGGAGCTTGGTCTGTTATTCAAGTTAAAAGCACACAAAGCTTTTTGAAAGACTTACTTGAAAACAACCTGCGCAAAATTGTTTCCACCCGCACAATTTACGAATCTGTTGAGAAAAATCAGGAAGGAGGGATGTTGCTTCTGCTCGAAAAGTATAAACAGGGCGCTGCATTGTTGGAGGCTTCAGATTCAATCTTTACTTCCAATCTATCGGAATTACAAAATACCGAATCAGATAGTGAAGGGGAAAAACTGATAAGTAAAATACAGAAATCTTACACCGCCTTAGTAGCCCTTAAAAAGTCCGGAAAGGATAAACTGTTCAAAGCGGAAAATTCCATTTATCTAAATTCTCTTTATCGGCAAATTAAAATTGTCGAAGCTGATGTTAAAGCTCTTCAAAAATTTTATATAAACCGAATGGAAAAACTCAACTTGAAAATTCAGGAAAGTGAAAGTAAGTCAATAACGCCCGGACTTGTGGCAATGACTGCGGCAATTATTTTTGCTCTTCTCTTTAGTTTTTTTGTTAATCATTATATAGTAACTCCGATAGTAAATATGACGAATAAGATTGACGACCTAATCGAACGCGGAGTTCCTTATGAATACGACTTGGAAGCCGACGACGAAATTTCCGAGTTGTCGGAAAGTATAAGAATTTTATCCACCAGAATAATTCCTAAAGATTAGAGCTATGGTTAGATTACAAGTTGTACTCAGATACATAGGCGTTATTTTTCTATTTAATGCTACATTCTTATTGATTTCAACGGCAATTTCTTTTTTCAATCATGATGCCGGATTGTTTCCGCTTACTTTCAGTTTTCTGATTGTTTTGCTCTTCGGACTTTTCCCGCTTGTGTTTGTTCCGCGTCCGGACGAAATAAACAACAGCGAAGGAATGTTGATAGTTGTCGGAAGCTGGCTTCTCTCTTGCTTTATCGGAATGTTGCCTTACATACTTTACGGCGGCGAGTTTACGGTAGCCGGCGCTTGGTTTGAAAGCGTTTCGGGATACACGACAACCGGAGCGACTATTCTTAACAATATCGAAAGTCTGCCTCAAGGGCTGCTTTTCTGGCGCGCATCAACACACTGGATGGGCGGAATCGGAATCATTGTTTTTGTACTCGCCGTGCTTCCTTCAACTGGATTTGTAGGAGTAATTTTATCCCGATCCGAAATGTCAGCTTCCACGCTTAAACAATTTAAAGTCCGTACTGCCGAGGCTGTACACATTATATTATATATATATATCGGACTTACTCTACTGGAAACAATTTCACTTATGTTTGTCGGGATGAATCTTTTCGATGCTGTTACTCATTCTTTTGCTACGATTGCAACCGGAGGATTTTCAGATAAGAATTTAAGCATTGCCGCATTTCACAGTGTTTCAATCGAAGTTGTAATTATGGTTTTCATGATATTATCCGGAATGAATTTTGCGCTTTTGTTTTCGGCATTAATCGGAAGAATTACAGATGTAAAAACTTCTTCGGTTTTAAAATATTATCTCGGCGCAAATCTGGTAGCGATTACTCTTGCTTCGTTAAATTTATATCTCAATGGAACTTATCCGACAATTTGGGCATCCTTAAGATTTTCTTCTTTTCAGATTTTATCCGTAGGTACATCCACAGGCTTTGCTTCGGCAGACTCCTCGGTTTGGCCCTGGTTTTCACAACTTATAATTATATTTTTTACTCTGCAATGTGCAATGGCGGGGTCAACTTCAGGAGGAATAAAGTCCGATCGCATGGTGATTTTTTTCAAAGCACTTTTCCGCCGAATTAAGCAAGTTAAATACCCGAATGCCGTAATTCCGTTAGTAGTTGATAATAAAAAAATGGATGAAAATTCCATCTCGCTCGCAATACTTTACATAGTTATCTATATTTTCTTTGTTTTTATTTCCGCAATGTTTCTTACACTCATGGGTATTGACGGTTTGGCGGCATTCTCCGGTTCCGCAGCTGCCATGGGTAATGTGGGCCCGGGTCTCTCTGTTGTAGGTTCACTCGGCAATTATTCTTCAATACCAATGATGGGTAAATGGCTGCTCGGCTTCGTAATGCTTCTTGGTCGTCTCGAAATTTACGGTCTGGTTGTTTTCTTCTTTCCTTCTACCTGGAAATTAAGGCGGCAATAAATGAGCGACAAAAACCCTTTAGCCGAAAATTATCCGCTTATTAGTACAAACAATGTGCTGAGGCCAACTTATCTTGAAATTGATTTAGATGCGATTTCCAATAATTTTGTCGCCATTAAAAAACATGTCGGCAAAGCGATGGTAATGCCGATACTCAAAGCAAATGCGTACGGACACGGATTAATTGCAATTGCAAAACATCTGCAGCAACTTGGCGCAGATTATCTTGGTGTGGCTTTTTTAGAAGAAGGAATTCTATTACGCGAATCGGGAATCGATATACCGATTTTAGTGCTTGGAGGTATTCTCGGAAATCAAGTCCCCGAATTCTTAAGATACGATTTAACGATAACAGCTTCTTCAATTGATAAGCTCGATTTTATTAGCGAAGCCGCTTCCGTAACCGGAATTAAAGCAAAAGTTCATCTGAAAATCGATACGGGAATGGAGCGAATAGGCGTTCATTATTACAATGCGGCAAACTTTATTGCGCAAGCTTTCCGATATAAAAACATTTTTGTTGAAGGAATTTTTTCACATTTTGCAGATTCGACAAACTCCGATTTAACATACTCACAACTTCAACTTCACAGATTTAATGACGCATTAGAATTTGCAGATAAAAATGGTTATGAAATACCGTTAAAGCATATTTCTAACTCCGGAGGAATACTTCAAATTCCCGATGCAAATTTTAATATGGTGCGACCGGGCATTATGCTATTCGGAATATACCCTTCAGCTGATATACGGCAAAGCGTAGAAATTCGTCCGGCAATAACTTGGAAATCCCGAGTAGTTTACTTCAAAGTAATAAAACCTAATCATCCGGTTGGTTACGGTTCCACTTGGGTCAGCGATAAGCCGGTACGCGCAGTTACAGTCCCGGTCGGTTACGGCGACGGATATTTCCGAAGCATGACAGGGAAAGCTAAGGTTTTAATTAACGATAAGCTTTATCCCGTAATCGGGAGAATATCGATGGACCAAATAGTTGTAAACATTGATGAAGATTCGGCTTATAATAATGATGAAGTAATTCTTCTCGGCAACCAAGAAAACGGCACCATTTCAGTTCAAGATTTAGCCGATTGGGCAGGTACGGTTCCCTATGAAATATTAACTAACATAAACACTCGAGTACCCAGGGTTTACAAAACAATATCGTGACCGTTACAACTAATTAATTCCCTTGCATTGTTTTTATTTTAATTTCATCTCTTAACAAATAATAATCCTTATCAAAAAGAATGGTATCGACTTTTATATTGTTTTTTTCAATTGCAGTATCGCATGAAGAAATAAAGAACTTATCGCTCAGTGTGTCTCCGTTTACTAAAATATATTGAACAGGCAATGAAAACCGGAAAACAATTTCACTATTTTGATGAATATTTATCTTTGTTTGGTTTAAGTGATTTTTAATTGTATAACCGCAATCAAGGTCAATAAAATCAGTTTGTTTATAAATCCATTCATTAAAGAACCAATCAAGTTTTTTATGCGAACTTTGTTCAAATGCAGACTGCAATTTTTTTGCGTTTCCCAAACCGGATTTGTATCTATCCTGATAATTTCTTATTGCGTCAAAAAATGCGGAGTCACCGATTTCGAATCTCATCATCCTAAAGACCCAAGCACTTTTATCATAAACAATATTAGCAAACAAATCTTTATTCCTTGAATAAAGTTTCCCACTTTTCAGAGCACCATTTAACATCGACAGCATAGTTGATTCGGCTGCCGATTTTCCGGCTTCTGCTTCCCAATAAAGGGCTTCGGAATAATTTGCCATTCCCTCATCAAGCCAAATATCGTCCCAGCTTGATATTCCCACATTGTTCCCCCACCACTCGTGAGCAGTTTCATGAACAAATAACTCGGTAAACATTTCAGGTGATTTAAAATAATCTTCACCAATACCAATTGCAGTTTGGTTTTCTATTCCTCCGTAATTCCATGGTATTTCAACAATACAAAATTTATCTTTCGGAAACGGAAACGCACCGTAATAATTCTCCAAATGTTTCAGCACTTTTTTCTCAAGTTTAATAACGGCTTGGGCGAAAGTAGTATCTTCGGGAAAAGCAGCCGTTTCTATCTTTACTATTTTACCGTTACTTGAAATGAAATTTTCATCAATAACAGAATAATTTCCAACGTAAAGTGCCGTCAGATATGATGCAATCGGATATGAAGTTTTCCACTTAACTATTTGTTTTTTGCCTACAAGTTTTCTTGTTCTTAATTTTCCGTTTGAAATTACTTTTAATCCCGAATCAACTTTGCAAACCAAAGAAAAGTAAAATTTATCATTCGGCGAATCGTTACACGCCATCCAGCCCGAAGCTGAAATAGGTTCGTTAATTGTATAAAGATATTTTGCGGTATCTCTTTCGTAAAAATTAATTCCTTCCTCGGGCTTTCCCCTAAATTTCAAATTAACTTTATACGGTAAATTACGAATGAAGTCCGAGTAAATTTCAACCATTCCATCTTTAAATACAAAATCGGCATCCGTACTATCGAGCTTAATTTGTTCTACAAACATGTTTTTATTCAGATTAAAAAATACTCTCTTTACATTTTGTAATGTTCTGAAAATAATTTGTTCCTTTACCGATAATACTTCCCTCTTCATATCAAGATCAAGGTAAACCGCTATGGAATCGATATCAATCTTATTAACGGAAGATGATAAATGTTCATTTATTTCTTCTTTTGTAATAAAAAAGTTAGATAAAGTAGTTATGTTTTGAGAATCAAAATATGGAAGGAGTTGTTTAATCGAATTAAGATTCAGAAAAATTAGAATAAGTAGTAATGCAGGTACTGATAAAATTATTAATTTTTTTTTACTCAAAACGTTCACTTAAAATATTATTTATTGTAGTTGAAATGTAAATTCAATATTTTTAATAAACAAAAATTTGAGGTTAATATGGCCTTTAAAGGTTCTTCTCTGATACGTAAGACGGTTACAATGATTCTTGCCGGCGGGCAAGGCGAAAGACTTAGTCCACTTACTAAATACCGGACAAAACCCTCTGTCCCATTCGGGGGCAAATACAGAATAATTGATTTTACCCTTTCCAACTGCCTAAACTCCGGTTTACGCAAGATTTATGTTCTGACGCAATATAAATCAGATTCCCTTAGCGAGCATCTGCACGAAGCTTGGAATATCTTCAATGCCGAATTAGGAGAATATATTTATTCGATTCCTCCACAGCAAAAAATCGGTAATAATTGGTACACCGGTACGGCAAATGCAATCTTACAGAATATGAATTTGATAAAACCGAGCCGCGCACAAAATGTATTAATACTTTCAGGCGATCATATTTACAAGATGGATTACCTGAAAATGGTTGAGTATCACATGGAAAAATCTGCCGACCTTTCAATAGCGTCATTATATGTTCCGGTTGACCAAGCGGACAGATTCGGAGTACTGAATATTGACAAAGATTACAAGGTGGTTAATTTTGTAGAGAAGCCTGCAAATCCTCCTGAAGCTCCCGACAAACCGGGATACGCGTTTGTAAATATGGGAATTTATATTTTTAACACCGAAGTACTGAATGAAGTTTTTAAAAAGATGGAGAAAAATAACCTGCCTCACGATGATTTTGGTAAACACGTTATCCCGTACATGATTAAATCCGGTTACAATGTGCGTTCATATCGTTTTGTTGATGAGAACCAAAAGGATGAACCTTACTGGGTGGACGTAGGAACAATAGACAGTTATTATGCCGCAAGCATGGATTTAATTAACATAGCGCCATTCTTTAATCTGTACGACAGCCACTGGCCTATCCGCGCAAAACGTGTTTTGTTCCCTCCCGCCAAAACCATTTCGCACGAAGGAGAACGAATTGGACGCGCTCTTAATTCATTGATTACTGACGGAACAATTATTTCCGGCGGGTTGATTGAACGTTCTATCATTG
Source organism: uncultured Melioribacter sp. (assembly GCA_964570865.1). GTDB lineage: Bacteria > Bacteroidota > Ignavibacteria > Ignavibacteriales > Melioribacteraceae > WGAL01. The sequence goes on along the minus strand of CAZMZM010000011.1, from coordinate 17,137 downwards.
GCCCGAATGTGAGAATTAACAGTTACACATATATTACCGATTCCATTATTTTTGATAATTGTAATATCGGACGTCATTCCAGAATTAGGCGGGCAATAATTGACAAAAATGTTGTCGTACCTCCGGGAACGGAGATAGGATTTGACCCCGAAAAAGATGCCAAACAATTTAAAGTTACCGAAACGGGAATTGTCGTAATACCAAAAAACTATGTGTTCAAGTAATTCGGATTAATTATTATTCCGCCTTACGAAGTAACTGAGAAGAGTTTTAATCTTGATTATAAATTGAAAATGCCTCGAAAATTCGAGGCATTTTCACTAACCCGATAACATCATACTAATTCTGCTCTATCAATTCGTATTTCCTTCCTTATGTAATCGGTTTATGTTCATTTCTTCTAATCGACCGAAGCACGAAATAGCCATTACCGTTGCCTGAGCCCGTAACCAGACTTTAGATGAATGCCGCAATAAACAACATACAATTAACGATTACATTAAACCGATCTTTCCATGATTTTTCATATTTCGTTAACTAAACTTTTCCCGCTTCCATTTGATTGTGAAATTCGAGATAACAATCGGTGCTGTAACAAATTTGTAACTTTCGTTTTATATGTTGAAGTTGAAAATAAATAATAGTTCGGAATCAGAATGAAAAAGAAAATACTTATTACTACGATAGCTGTTTTATTTGTTGCTTCAAATATTTTTGCCCAACCGGTTAAGGTGGACAAGCGTTTGCCTAAGTACAAAAAAAACGGAAATATAAGCGGAAACGCCAACAGTATCGGCTCCGATACAATGAACAACCTAATGACGCTTTGGTTAGAAGGATTTAAAAAGTACTACCCGCTTGTAAATATTCAAATTGAAGGGAAGGGTTCTTCAACCGCCCCGCCCGCATTAATAGAAGGAACCGCACAGTTTGGTCCCATGTCGAGAAAAATGAAACATAAGGAGACAGACTTATTCGAGCAGAAATACGGATTTAAACCGACACGCATCAGAACTTCTCTCGACGCTTTAGCCCTCTTTGTAAATAAGGATAATCCAATCGATTGTATGACATTATCCGAACTTGATGCGGTTTTTTCCTCAACAAGAAAAAGACGGCACTCCAAAATAGATACTTGGGGAGATTTGGGGTTAAAAGGAGTTTGGGCGTCGAAACCGGTTAGCATTTACGGACGTAATTCCGCTTCCGGTACATACGGATATTTCAAACATCATGTTATGAAAAAAGGAGACTTCAAATCTTCCGTAAAGGAGCAGCCGGGTTCGGCATCTGTAGTGCAAGGTATTACCAAAGATAAATACGGCATTGGTTACAGCGGAATCGGATACAAAACTTCAGGTGTTAAAATATTAAAATTATCCAAGAAAAAAGGTAAACCCTGCGTTGACGGTAGTTATGAAAATGTTGTTTCGGATAAATACCCGCTGTCGCGTTATCTTTATCTGTATATTGTAAAATACCCCAACAAACCACTTGAACCGTTGGTAAAGGAGTTTCTTAAATTTGTACTTAGTTACCAGGGACAAGAGATTGTTGTAAAAGCAGGTTATCTACCCTTGCCTTACAAAGTCGTTGAAAGAGAATTAAGAAAAATAAAATAATTCAATCCGGGAAAAATTGAAAACCAATTTTAAAAAAAAGAATGAACGCAATAATAAAATAGCTTCTATGATTATTAGCGTTGGAGGCTATGGAGTAATTTTAAGCATTGCCGGAATTTTTCTTTTCCTTCTTTATGAAACCCTCCCTCTTTTCTCAGGCGCATCTTTAGATAAAGTCCTTTCCTACAACGTATCTAAGAAGAAGAAAGTTGTTCTTGCCGGAGTTGATCAATACAAAGAGTTATCCTTTTTAATTTCAAACAATGGTGAAATTGATTACTTTAATTTCAAATCAAAAGAGATTGAAAAACGGGACACTGTTACTCTTGAAAACGGAGAAATAATTACTTCGGCTGTAAGAGTTGCCGACGGGGATATATCACTCGGAACTAATAAAGGTAGAATTCTTTTTTTAAATTTAAACTTAAAGCCTGTCTTCACAGGTTCAATCCGGAAAATCGTTCCGTGTTTAACACAAAAAAATATTATTAAATACTCCGGAGAAAATGATGCAAATAATAATTCCGTACGTTTACTCGCCTTTTCCGAAAATGAGGAGGGCGTTTTATATTGGGCTTGGACGAATGGTGAAAACCGCCTTATCCTAAAAATTTATGACCCCGACGAAGATGAATTCTACGAACATAATTTATCCGAAGAAAATGAAGACATTAAAGTTACGGCAATCACAATCAATCCCGACCAGGAAACTTTAATAGCAGGCGATAATAAAGGGGAACTTTTTATGTTCGACTTGTCCGACTACTCGGAACCTGAGTTGATCGACAACTGGAAAGCGGTAAAATCAAAAATAACAAGTCTGACGTTTTTAATCGGTAATAATTCCCTTGTTGTAGGTGATGAAGCGGGCGAAGTGAAAGTCTGGTTCGAAACAAGAAAAGAAGGAAGCGATGAACTGAAGTATCGCGAAATTCATACATTTGCAAAACATAAATTCGCAATTCAATCAATTATAGCCTCTCCGAGAAACAGACTATTTCTTTCTATCGATGTAAAAGGTGGAATCCATTTGAATTATTCCACAACCGACAATACGCAAATTGAATTTTCCGATGGAAACACTTCTGTGCTTGCAGGATGTTTTACGCCTAAGTCTGACGGAATTTTTCTTGTTAATAACGATAACGAAGTTTCATTATTCAATTTGGACGACAATCATCCCGATGTAACGTTAACAACATTGTTCGGGAAAGTTTGGTACGAAGGGTACGGTAAACCGGAGTTTGTTTGGCAATCAACAGGCGGGACAGATTCCTTTGAATCTAAGTTCAGTTTAATCCCGCTAATTTTCGGAACTCTCAAAGGAACATTCTATGCAATGATTTTCGCAATCCCGATTGCATTGCTCGGAGCAGTTTACGTTTCACAATTCGCTCCTAAAAATTTTGCTGCAATAGTGAAGCCTACCGTCGAAATAATGGCTGCGCTGCCAAGCGTAGTTATCGGATTTCTTGCCGGACTCTATTTTGCTCCCCTTTTCGATCATCATCTGATGTTTATTTTTTTACTTTTTGTTTTTGCTCCTTTAGCATTTCTTGTATTTATTTCATTCTGGGGATTAATTCCGGAAAGAAAAAGAAGAACGTTTCCTCCGTATGCCGAACTTGGTTTTGTGCTTCTCGTTTTGGTTGTAATTTATTACGTTTCATCTTTTATTGCCGCACCGTTGGAGAATATATTTTTTAACGGCAACATGAAGCAATGGCTCTACAGTAGCTTAAACATTACTTATGATCAGCGTAACAGCATCGTAGTCGGCTTTGCACTTGGATTTGCCGTAATACCGATTATCTTTACAATTTCCGAAGATGCTTTAAGCAATGTTCCTCCATCGCTAAGCTCTGCTGCTTTGGCTTTGGGCGCCAGCAAATGGCAAACCGTTAAACGCGTCGTTTTACCCGCAGCGGCAGGCGGAATTTTTGCTGGAGTAATGCTCGGCTTGGGAAGAGCAATCGGCGAAACAATGATTGTGCTTATGGCAACAGGTAATACTCCGATTATGGATTGGGGACCGTTTGACGGATTCAGGGCAATGAGCGCAAACATCGCGGTTGAAATTCCGGAAGCGCCGGTTGGCGGATCGCTTTTCAGAGTATTATTTCTTACCGCATTAATTCTTTTAATTTTCACTTTTATCATCAATAGCTTTGCCACATATATCGGAGACAAACTGAGAAAAAAATATGCGCGGTACTAATAAATGAAACGAGTATTTACTTTTTGGAAAAAAGGGGATTCCTTTATTTTAATGACCGCCGGAGGACTTCTGTTTTCAATTGCAATGGTTCTTCTGATGGTCGGTATTATTTTGATTAAAGGACTTGGATTTTTCTGGCCCGCTAATATTACCGAGTTCAGAATGCAAAGCGGTGAGAAATATTTAGGACAAATCTGGGAAAAGGAGGAAGCACATCTTACCGATAAATCAGGGAAGACAAAAATTGTTGCCCAAACAAATATTAAAATAGGTAATCGCGATATTTACGGACATGATTTTATTTGGATCAACAATAACAATATCGTCGGCAAATCGGAACCGGCAAATGCGGTCGAGTTCGAAAGATGGGAGTACGGTAATTTATACGGATTTATTGAAAGCTTTACTCCGATAACGCCCGGAGTTAAAATTACCGATTCCAATTTTTTTGAGGAAGCCGATAAAGCCTTACAAAAAGCGCTGGCGAACAAAAAACTTATTGAGCGGAAACAGTCCGTACTAAATAAGCTGATTACACCGTTAAGTAATATCCAAACTGAAATAAGCTTAGATGAGATAAACAAAACCAAGTCGTCTGCCGAATTGGAAAAGTTACGTGCAAAAGAGAAAACCATAAGACTTAATATTGCTCCAAAATTAAAAAATCTTCAGTCCGAGTTACTAAAATTAAAAGAAAAAAACTTAGCAATAACCGTAACAATACGAACGGCAGACGGCATTAAGCGAACTTTTCCGTTTGCCAAAATCATTCGATTTTTCAGACCGAATAATATGAGCTTTTTTGCAAAAGCGGGATTTTACGTAACTAAAGTTTGGGAATTTCTTTCTGAGAATCCGAGAGAATCAAATACCGAAGGTGGAGTTTTCCCCGCAATATTCGGAACAATAATGATGGTAATCCTGATGTCGATTGCGGTCGTTCCATTCGGTGTGCTTGCCGCTCTTTACTTAAACGAATATGCCAAACAAGGTCCAGTTATTCGTTTAATCAGACTTGCAATTGCAAACTTGGCGGGAGTTCCGTCAATCGTCTTCGGTATCTTCGGCTTAGGATTTTTTGTTTACATTCTCGGCTCGTCAATTGATCAACTATTCTTCAGTTCGTCACTGCCTGAACCGACTTTCGGAACCGGTGGAATTCTTTGGGCTTCTCTTACTCTTGCACTGCTAACCTTGCCGGTTGTAGTTATTGCTACCGAAGAAGGGATTCTTTCCGTTCCCAAAGCCAATAAAGAAGGGGCACTGGCACTTGGTGCTACAAAATGGCAGATGATAAGAAAAATAGTGTTGCCCAACGCAATGCCCGGAATTTTAACCGGAGTAATTTTAGCAATCAGCCGTGGAGCGGGGGAAGTTGCCCCGTTAATGATTACAGGCGTTGTTAAATTAGCTCCTTCACTTCCCATTGACGCTTCATTTCCCTTTCTCCATCTTGAGCGGAAATTTATGCACTTGGGATTTCATATTTATGATGTAGGCTTCCAATCACCAAACGTTGAAGCCGCTTTGCCAATGGTTTACACTACGGCGCTACTTTTGATAGTAATTGTTGTAGCATTAAATTTGTTGGCAATTTATCTGAGAAATAATTTGAAGAAAAAATATAAAACTTCAACTTTTTAGAAAGAATTACATTTTGATTAATGAGATGTGATTCTAATTTTAATATTTAACTACGTAAATTTTCTATAAAATTTATTTGAGAATTGAAGATGAACATTAAACTTGACAACACAATTAATAAAAAGAGTGATAGAACTCTTGAAAATGAGAATGTTATTCTCAGAACTACCAACCTAAATTTTTATTACGTACCCGAAGTAAAAACTCTTAAAAATATCAATATTGAAATACCGGAGAAAAAAGTAACCGCTTTTATCGGACCATCCGGATGCGGTAAATCTACTTTATTAAGATGCTTTAACAGAATGAATGACCTCATCCCCAACATAAAACTGGAGGGCAAAATTGAGATTGACGGAAAAGACATTTATTCACCTGATGTAAAACTTGAAGATTTGAGAAAAAAAATCGGGATGGTATTCCAAAAGTCAAATCCTTTTCCTATGAATATATGGGAAAATGTTGCGTTTGGACCTAAAGTAAACGGCGTTAGCGATAAAGTGGAATTGGAAGAGATTGTTGAATCTTCGTTAAAACAAGCTGATTTGTGGCGCGAGGTTAAAGACAGGTTAAATATTTCCGCTCTGGATTTATCGGGCGGACAGCAACAGCGACTCTGCATTGCAAGAGCGCTGGCAAATAAACCTGAAATTATATTAATGGACGAACCAGCATCCGCACTTGATCCGATTTCGACAAACAAGATTGAGGAAACTATTGAGGAACTGAGACAAAATTATACTATTATTATTGTTACTCATAATATGCAGCAAGCTGCGAGAGTTTCCGATTACACTGCGTTTTTGATGTCAGGGGATTTAGTGGAGTTTAACTCAACCTCAACTTTATTTACAAATCCCGAAAAACAACTTACTGAAGATTATATTACCGGAAGATTCGGATAATTTAGTATTTTAAAAAATTAATTATTAAAGAGAAATAATTCTATGAGTGAGAAAATGCAGGAACGCCTTGAACGCGTTCACAAAGACATTGTTTTCTTAGCAAACGAAGTTGAAGATGCTCTTTTTAAGGCTGTCAAGTCCCTGAAGAGACAGGATGTGGAACTTGCGAAAAAAGTAAAAGAAGATGATTGGAAAATTAATCAGCAAGAGGTTAATATTGAAAAACAGATTCTTGAAATTCTTGCACTTCAGCAACCTGTTGCCGTTGACTTGCGTTTCTTGATTGTTGCCTTGAAAATGAATAACGACTTGGAGCGAACTGCCGACCATGCTAAATCAATAGCTAAAATTGCGATGAAAATTGCCGATGAACCTTTAATGGAACCTTTTTCTCATATTGAGCGACTCGGGAAAATTACGCGCAGAATGCTTCACGATGCAGTTCAGGCATTTATTCATCACGATTCCGACTTGGCGCGAGAAGTATTGGAGCGCGACCAAGAAGTTGATGATTTGTACGATCAAATAACAGAAGAAATTTTTACATTGCTTGAAGAAAAACATGACAAGATTAGACAGGGATACGAAATAATTAACACGGCAAAACATTTGGAACGTGCCGCGGACCTGGCAACAAATTTAAGCGAGGACGTAGTTTTTATGAACGACGCTGAAATAATCAGATACGGAATTAACGAGTTAGAATAGTTGAACAGTAAAATATATATTGTAGAAGACGATTTGGACATTGCCGAATTAATTGAGTTTAATCTTGATGCGGCAGGTTATGTTACCGGCGTATTTAGGAACGGCGATGACGCATACGAGGCAATTGTCGATTCCCCGCCCGATCTCTTGTTACTCGATTTATCTTTACCAGGACTTTCCGGAATTGAGATTGCGAAATTTATCCGGAGTTCTCCTGAAGTTAAAGAGTTACCGATTATCATGCTAACAGCACGTTCGCAAGAAACCGATAAAGTAATCGGTCTTAAATCCGGAGCCGATGATTATGTAACCAAGCCGTTCAGCATGAAAGAACTTTTGGCCAGAATTGAAGCTCTTTTGAGAAGGACTAAATCAAATTATGATTCTATTTTTATAAGCGAACTATTGACTGTTGATTTTTCTTCTCACTCGGTCAGATGCGGCGGTAATTCCATCTCGCTTTCCCGCAAAGAATTTGAAATTTTGAAATCATTAATTGAAGCGGACGGGAAAGTTGTTACGAGATTACAACTCGTTCAAAAAGTATGGGGAAATGAAGATGCCGCCGATGAGCATACCGTAAACGTTAATATTAAGAGGTTGAGGGATAAATTGGGCAACTGTAAAAATATGATTAAAACCATTCACGGAATCGGTTACAGATTAAACCGGAAAGAGACTTAATTTTTATAAAATTAATAACATGAAGTAAACTGACTTATATATTATGAAATCGATATCAAAAAATCTACTACTCTATTTTTTTATTTTTTATCTTTTTTCGGTTTTATTAATCGATACATTCCTTTGGGTTGAAATAAACGAGAAAGCCGTTGCAACCATTAAGGAAGAAGCACATAAAACTGTTGTACTGGCTGAACAGTTACTACCTAAAAATTACCTCAGAACTCTCTCGCAAAAAGTACTTGAAAAAAAATCCAAGCAGATTTCCAAACTTACCGGATTAAACATTTTACTGCTGAACAAAAAGGGGAATATTCTATCGGATTCAACCGCTAAAGAGAATTTGCTCAACGAGAATGATATTCAGCAAGCTATGAAAAACGGTTCGGGCTTTGCTGTTATAGCAAACAAAATTACAGGAGTAAAAAATTATTTTTATGCCGAACCAATTAAGTTTAACGGAAGAATAACAGGATTTATCAGAATATCGATTTTGCCTGAAGAATTTGCCGACAAAACCGCCTTTATTACTCAAACAATTTTTTCTGTAAGTTTGCTATTATTTATCCTCTTCTTCCTTTTTTACTTAATGATAAATAAGTACTTATCTCATAAACTATTCGAGTTGGTTACTCCGATAAAAAAATCTCTCGAAAAGAAAAAATTCGAGCCTATTCCTGCTCAAAACAGTACTGAACTAAACGAGATTGCGACCGCATTTAATCATTTTGCCGAGTGCATGATTAATAACTACAAAACAATAAAAAACGATAAAGAAAACCTTGTTGAACTATTATGCTCTTTAGAAGACGGAGTTGCGACATTTAATTCCGAAAACATCTTGCTCTTTTCCTCACCGCAATTTAATTCAATTTTAGAACTTGAAGAAATTGAGGAAGATATTCACATTTACGATTTGATTGATTTTCCCCCGTTGATTAACGATGTTCATCTGTTTCTGGAATCCAACAAACCGATAAAAAGAAAAATCAAATATTATAAACATAAATATATCGAGTATTTTATTACGCCTCTTTTCCGTAACAATTTGAAAAAGGGTTTTACGATTGTTATTCGTGATATTACTGATATTCACAGACTGGAAAAAATCCGTTCCGATTTTGTTGCAAACGTCAGCCATGAATTTAAAACTCCGCTAACTTCAATCCGAGGCTTTGCCGAAACACTTCTGACATCAACTGAAATACCGACAGAAACCAGAGAACGTTTTCTGAACAAAATACGAAAACAAACTATTTTTCTCGAAAACATGGTAAACGATTTACTTCAGTTAAGCAGAATTGAAAGAAATGAATCTATTGAAATTGCTCCGTTCGATATGGTTCCTTTAATTGAAGATATTGTTGAAGAAACCCGTAACAAGAGTGCCTCCGGAAATCTATCATTTAACTTTGTCCCGAAATTCTCCGGCAAAATAGTTGTTAATGCAAATGAAACCTTAATCAGAAATATTATTTCCAACTTACTTTCCAATGCAATCCAATATTCAAAGGAATCGGGTGAAATCTCGTTAACCGTAGAAGCCGACTCAAAACGGGTAAGAATAGAAGTAACAGATGACGGAATCGGCATTCACACCAAAGAACTTTCCCGTATTTTTGAAAGATTTTACAGAACAAAAGACGCCAAGGATAAATTTTCTACCGGTAGCGGTTTAGGCTTGTCCATTGTCCGAAATGCTATTGAACTGCTTCATGGCAAATACGGAGTTTCAAGCAAACCCGGAGAAGGAAGTACTTTTTGGTGTGAGATAAAAATAGAAAATCCGGATAACAAATAGGATAAGAGAACTCTACGGAAATTGTTAATTTTCAAAGTCCGAATAAATGTAACCTAATTAATTCCAAAGGCTCGCAATAGATTAACCGCAATTACAGCAAGTAGATAAGCGCCGCCGGAATAAATTACAAACTGTAATATCGGTAATCTCCAGCTACCTGTTTCTTTCCGTGAAATAGCTAATGTGGAAATACACTGTAACGCAATGATAAAGAAAACAATTAACCCGATTATTGTTGAAGTGGTAAAGAGAGGTTTTCCTTCCTTATCGACAGCGTTCTTCATTGATTTAAGTATTGATCTTTGTATTGAATTATCTTTGGTATCCGTAATCTTAAACATTAATGCCATGGAACTGACAAAAACTTCACGAGCGGCAAATGTAGTTAACACTGCAACCCCGACCCGCCAGTCCAATCCCAACGGCACCATTACCGGCTCAATAATTTTTCCCAATTCAGCAGCGTAAGAGCCGTTAATTCTTTCAATCTGTACTTTCGCTTCAACTTGCTCCGGTGTAAGATTAGTTGTGTCAACTTTCGGATTAACATTAGGAAGATACGTTAACACCCATAATATTATTGAAAAAGTAACGATTATCATTCCTGCGCTTCTTATGTAAGTTTTAGTACTTGTCCATGTATTAGACCATACAACGCTAAGTTTAGGCATTCTGTATGTAGGCAATTCCAAAATAAAAGATGACTTATCTTCGGCACGAATAATCTTATTTTTCATTTTATTGATTATGGCGGCAGCAACTAACGTAAGTGTGATACTGATAATATAGATTGAAGCCAGAATTGCCCCGCTTAGCAAAGCATGACCACTCGGAATAAGGAAAGCAATTAAAAGCGCATATACGGGAAGCCGGGCGCTGCAGCTGATTAGCGGAATAATAAAGATTGTGAGAAACCGTTCCCGTCGATGTGGAATAGTTCTCGTTGCCATTATTGCCGGAATTGCACAAGCAAAACCTGAAATCAGCGGAACAAAAGAACGTCCGTTTAATCCAAGCCTTGCTAACGGGTGGTCGATCAACATTGCACCGCGTGCCAAATAACCTGAATCTTCCAGTAACCCTAAGATTAAGAAAAGAATAATAATTTGTGGTATAAAAACAGAAACGGCTCCAAGACCGGCAATAATTCCGTCGGCAATAAAATCCGAAGCGATACCTTTACCAAGAACTTCGACAGTCCAATTGGCAAGCAATCCGAAAAACTGATCTACTAAATTCATCAATGGCGCTGCAAGCCAAAAAATAGAAGCAAACATCAGTACCATAATTAGAACAAAAACAAGAAAACCAATCCCTTTGCTTAAAAGCAATTTGTCAATTTTTAATGTGAGTACATCAGGTTCGTGAAGTGAATTGATACTTTTTTTACTGTTTTCTTCCTTATTTTGGCGAGAAATAACCTTCTTTTCAATCTCTTCAATTTCTTTATAAATACGGATTAAATTCTTGTTATCCTCATCAATTACAACTATATCTTCCGGATTGAATCCAACATCTAACTTTGATTTTATCGTCTCAATTATTTCTTCAACCCCTTTTCCCCTTCTCGGATCAACTTTTAGAACCGGTACTCCGCCAAGTTCGTTTGAAAGTTTTTTGCAATCGACTGTAAACCCTTTCTTTTCAAGGATGTCAATCATGGTTAATGCAACAATAATATTGAACTTAGCTTCAATCAACTCTTTAACCAATAAAAGATGCCGAGACAATTGGCTTGCATCTACAGTAACAACTATTACATCAGGGACCCCAAACTCGGGATTTTTATAAATACCTTGAACAGTAACAACTTCATCAATAGAAGCAGGTATTAAGCTGACAATACCCGGAGTATCGACGAGATGAGCTTCCAAATTAAATTGCTTACGGAAGGTAGCGGAATTATAATCAACTGTTGCTCCCGGATAGTTGACCGTCTTAATATTTTTTCCGCTCAGATAATTAAATAAAGTTGTCTTCCCTGCATTGGGAGGACCTACAAGGGAAATAAACTTCATACAGATTTACCGGACTTTTATACAGGATGCTTCGTTTTTGCGTACTGCTATTACAGTTCCTCTGATTGAAAAAGCTATCGGATCTTTAAAAAAAGATTTGCCGATAAGTTCAATACTTTGTCCGGGAGTAAATCCCAATTCTATCAATCTTTTTGCCGACGGATGATTGTAATCCACGTCAACAATTGTTGAACTTTCACCATTATCTAACTGACTTGCTGTTCTCATACTTAACTCTTGCTTTAGTTTCGTTTTCACGAAATTAATTTATCTTAACTTTTGATTTTGCTTATCTAAACTTAATCTAAATAGTGGAAACTTGCAAAAAAATTTTTTAAGTTAACAGATACAATTCAAGAGAATAATAATGGATAAAAATAAAGCTCACGAAGTTTTTTTAACTTTTCTAAAAAAAGGGTACCGGATTACTCCGCAGCGGTTTGAAGTATTGGATAATGCTTTAGACATTAATAATCATTTTACGGCTGACGAACTCTACAACAAAATGAAATCGAACAACTCAAAAGTTTCAAGGGCAACTGTTTACAATACTATCGAGCTCCTTGTAAAATGTGATATTCTCTCAAAAAGAATATTCAATCAAACTACGACAATGTTTGAAATTAATTTTAACCGTAAACAACACGACCACATTATTTGTGAAGAATGCGGAAAAATATGGGAGTTTTCCGCCCCTGAAATTGAAGAAGTTGTAAAAAAAATTGCACACAAGTTCAACATGACACCAACCGGGTATATTTTTAATATTTATGCAAAATGTTTAGAACCGCACGAATGCCATAAAGATAACGATTAATTTATTTTAATATTATCTAAATCCTAATGTGACAATTATCACACCCATTTTTTTCTATTTGGATTTTTATGTCATTGTATATATTATATGTATGCAAAGAAAAACCGATGTTTATTCCTAAATAACAATTGGGAGTGCTATATTTCATAAAGTAATTTTTCTATGTAGTTCTTTTCTTAGATAGAGAAAATATAGAAATTTATTTATTATAAAAGGAGGTACAAATGCGCTTACAAACTACTATTATTCTTATCCTATTTTTAGCGTTTACTAATTTTGCACAAACAAACATTTCCGGTACAATCTCAAGTGACTCAACCCTAGATATTTCTGGAAGTCCTTATATAGTAACCGGTTCTGTTTCGATTGCTTCTGGGGTAACATTAACAGTTAACCCGAATGTTGAAGTACGATTTACCAGCGGCACAAGACTTTACGTTTACGGGACACTTACTGCAAACAACGCTACATTTACTTCCTCAGCCGATACATTGGGAGGATCGCCCCAAAAAGGTGATTGGGCTAATATAAGAATAGGCGATGGCTCAAGAGAGGGTATTGTTAATTTAACAAACTGCCAAGTTAGGTATGGAGGCGGAGCAGATTACTCAACTATTTTTATTTATCGTGGTAATGTAACGATTACAGGTTGTGAAATTTCCAACTCATTGTGGGACGGAGTTAAGTTCAGCGGTTATTATGCCGATACATTACAATTAACGAATACTACTATCACTAATTGTAATTCGCTGGGACTTTATGTTACACGTAATTCTACTGCAAATATTACAAATTCAACTATTAACGGTTGCGATTGGCCAATCCGGTATGATGGACCCGCTTCCATTACATTTGCCGAAACAAATGACTTAACATCCAACACACATGACGGTATATACATTTACTATAACCATTCAAGTAGTGTTGTGTGGGATACAATTAATGTTCCTTACGTAATTAATACATTTACGATTGATTCCGGTGATACATTAACAATCGCAGCGGGAAACGTAATTAAATCAATGGGAGGTACATTAAATGTTGAGGGTGCGTTAATTGCTCAGGGTAATGAAACCGACAAAATCTATTTTACTTCATACAAAAACGATAATCTTTTAGGAGATACAAACGATGACGGTTCTACAACTTCTCCGGCTTCGAATGACTGGTACGGAGTTTATTTCAGAGATGCGAGCAACGACACAGTTTCCATAATGGAGTACTGCGATATTACTTTTGCCGGAAGGAATTACAATGGAGGCGTAACAACCGAAAATGCCAGTCCTACTATTCGGCATTGTTCTATGTCAAACAACTACTACGGAGCAAAATTCATAGGGCTTTCCAATCCAACGTTTTCTGATAACGAAATTGGTTCAAGTGATATGGTTCCGGTAGCTCTTTCGTTTGAAGCTAACGCTGTATTTTCAAATAACTCCTTTTCAAATTCCGACAATCAATATGACGCAATCGGAATTCTCGGCGGAACGCTTCAAGGGAACGCAACTTTTGTCAAGCGGGATTTCACCTCTATTTCAAACGTTACTTATTTGCTTCTTGATAACGTTACCGTTCCATCCGGAGATACTTTAACTATTAATCCCGGGATTGTGATTAAGAGTTTTTACTCCGGACATAGAATCAGAATTGCAGGAAAACTAATAGCCGAAGGAACTTCAACTGAACCGATTGTATTTACATCCGTTAAAGATGACGGATTCGGTAATCCTCATGATACAAATAAAGATGGCACAAACACTGTTCCGACAAGAAGAGATTGGAGCGGGATAGTTTTCAAAAGCGGAAGCGATCCGGCTTCTGTAATGGATTATTGTATTGTAAAATTTGCATACTTAAGTTGGTATGAAGATTTAATTAACGGAACTTACATTCATCAAGGTGCAATAACAATAATAAATTCAAGCCCGACAATTTCAAATACAACAATTACAGATATGTCTTACGGAATTTATGCATTTGCTTCTTCAAATCCCGTAATTGAAAATTGTACTTTTGAAAATTCCGAATATACTCCTATTCTCATGTCGGCTAATGCCAATCCAACTTTTTCAGGGAATACTTTCACTAACTCAGGTTATACCGCACTCGGTATTTGCCCCGAACATCTCCCTACAAGTTGTACAATTCCCCAAAGAAATGTAGCCGGTTATACCAACATAACATATATGATCATGGGGGATTGGTACATTAATTCAGGAGCAGAAGTTACCATTGAGCCCGGCGTTATTATAAAAATTTATAACTATCAAGATATATATGTCGAAGGGGGATTAAAAGCTGATGCAAACTCGGGCGATCCTATAATATTTACTTCTATGAAAGATGACAATGCCGGAAATCCCGGTGATACAAACGGCGACGGAGACGCTTCTGCACCTGCTCAAAGTGATTGGGGAACTATAAACTTTAAAGCAACCAGCGACGATGCTTTTTCAAAAATCGACAACTGTGAAATACGCTTTAGCGGAGATAATTACAAAGGAGCCGTAACTTATACCGATGCAGCCGCTACGATGAATAATACAACAATTACCGATTCTTACTTTGGAGTCCGTTGCGAAGGAAGTTCAACTCCACAAATTAGTAATACTAATATTCAAAATTGTTATGCCGATCCTATCGCCATGTCATTAAAATCAAATCCGACATTTTCCAATATCTCGTTCCTTGCAAACGGAAGCAGCGGAATACGTCTGCTTGAAGGCACATTATCTTCCAATGCAACTTTAATAAGGAGGAGTATTGCAGGAATAAGCAATATCGCATATATTGTTGAAAATCTCACTATCAGTCCGAATGCGGTATTAACTATTGAACCCGGTGTAGTAATAAAATATAATGAAGTTTGCTGCCATACAAATTCGATAACTGTTGACGGAGGATTAATCGCCGAAGGAACGCCAACCGAAAAAATCATTTTTACTTCTATTAAAGATGATTCCAGCGGCGGCGACACCAATAATGACGGCAATAATTCCGAACCTCAAAAAGGTGACTGGAGAGATTTAAGATTTGATTCCTCAACTCTCGACTCCGTTAACTCATTAATAAATTGTGAATTCAGATATGGCGGAAATACTTCCGGGGGTGATGCGGCAATTAGATTATTCAATTCACAAGCTATTATTGACAACTGTATTATTGAACAATCCTCTTCAGCCGGAATAGCAATTTTCGGAAGCGCAAACCCGTTAATCTCCAATTCGGAAATTAATAACGTCTCATATACCCCAATTACATTAAGTATGTTTTCAAATCCCACGTTTATTAATAATCAATCTTTTAATGTAGGAATCATGGCATTGGGAGTTAGACCGGAAAATTATTCTGTTGACGGAACTATTCCGGTACGTTCTTTTGCCGGATTTACAAACATTACATATTATTTATTTGGGACATCAACAATAAATTCCGGAACAGAAATAACAGTGCCGGCCGGAATAGTATTTAAAAACGGTAGATTTGATGTGAAAGGTAAACTGATACTTGACGGTACTCCCACTGCCCCGATAGTATTTACCGATCTTGAAGATGACGAATTTGGAAATCCGATGGATACAAATGGTGACGGAACATCCTCATCCCCTTCGAGAGACGGTACAAGAGTTAAATTTTATGATGTAAGCGATGATGCCGGTATCATAAACAATACGATATTCAGATATTCGGAAGTCGCTCTGCAATTGGATCAAGCGTCTCCCACAATTACAAACACACAGTTTGCTTACGATAAATGGGGAATTTATTTAACCGGAGTCTCAAACCCTGTACTTACAAATTCTTCGTTTGATAACTTAACATACGCTCCAATCAGAACATCTTTAGTTTCCTATCCCTCAACAACTTCCGGTAATACACTTTCCGGTACAACATTTAAGGCAATTGGAATTCTGGGGGGGGAAACATTGGTTCAAAATGTAACTTTACCGAAAAGAAATTTTGCAGGAATCACTAATATTCCTTATCTCTTCGGTAATTATACTGTTGCCAGCAATGCCGTTTTAACTATTGATCCGGGTGTTGTCTTAAAGTTTTTCCCAAATGCTACGTTATCGGTAAAAAGAGGATTACAAGCAATCGGCGGATCAACAGCGGATAGTACAATTGTATTTACCTATTATAAGGATGACTTTTACGGAGGAGATACAAATTCCGATAGTACCGATTCAAGTCCGGGAAATGAAGGTTGGGCTGGTATTAGATTCGAGGATGAGTCCTTAGACCCATTTTGTAATCTGAACCACGTAATTATAAAATACGCCGGAGCTTATTATTGGAATGAAAGAGGCGCTATTACAACAATTAATGCAAGTCCGACAATATTGAATTCAACACTTAAAAACAATTACCATGCAATAGTTGCAAAAGGCGCTTCAAATCCCGTAGTAAACTATTGCGATATTTATCAAAACACCGGAATGGGAATTTACAATGTTGATGGTTCTTTCGTAATAAATGCCGAAATCAACTGGTGGGGTAGTAATTCCGGGCCGACACATTCTTCAAATCCCGGAGGAACGGGACAAGCCGTTTCCGATAATGTTAATTTTACTCCGTGGCTCGGCTCAGGCGCTATTAATCCGATTATGGGCGACGTAAGTCTTAACGGAACCGTACAGGCGTTTGACGCTTCCAAGATATTGCTGTATTTGGTCGATCCTTTAGGTTCGGACTCTCTTAATGCGCTTCAGAAAAGTGT
>CAZMZM010000010.1:43802-54716 GCA_964570865.1 uncultured Melioribacter sp. | reverse complement strand
GAAGAAAAAAGAAAATGGATTGACGGTTTATTCTCAAATGTTCGTGAAATTCAAGTTCCTTTCTAATTTCTATTGCATAATCTGGGATTATATATTTTTTATTGAACAAATTGCTTAAAACAAAAGCGAAACGGGTTTGTGTTAATTAAATATTTAATCTTTTAAAATGTTACCTTTATTGTTCCCGCAGCGAGACCACATCGCCATAATGAATTTTTTCTTCAACCTTGTTTCTTAAAAGAATGAGATAACCATTTTCATCAATATCAATAAATTTACCGACAATTACTTCCTTATCCTGAGTAATTTTAACTTTGCCTCCAATCATTTTGCATTTGTTCCTCCAGCTGTCAAGTAATTCTTTGGGGTTGTATCTGAGCAAAGTTAAATTTTCCTCAAGTATGTTCAGCGTTTCACTTAAAAGCCGTTCTCGACTAACTTCCCGTTTCAGTTCTATTCTGCACGAAGTTGGCGGAATGAGGAATTTTTCGGGAAAAGTAGGTTGGTTAACGTTAATACCAATGCCGATTACCGCTTTTTCTATTTTATTGCTTTTGCTCACGGTTTCCGTTAAAATTCCGGCAATTTTTTTTTGTTTGATGAGAACATCATTCGGCCATTTTAAGTTAACATCTAATTGGAATAAATTTTCAAAAGCATTGCCTACGGATAAAGATGCTGCAAAGTTGAGGAGAGAAATGTTAATCTTTTGCAAATCTTCATTCAGTAATACCGAAAATGTCAGGTTCTTGTCTGAAACCGTTGTCCAAGTTCTGCCGTTTCTCCCTTTCCCTTTCGTTTGGTTTTCGGCAAGAACAACCGAACCGTGATTTTTGATTTCACCGGATTTCAACAAAAAGTCGTTAGTGGAATCAATTTCTTGGATATAGTAAAAATTTCTGCCGATATATTCGGTATCTAATTTCAAGTCAAAATTTTCTAAATTAAACATTATTGCTCCTATCAAAAAATTATTAAATCTCTCTTTATAACAATTTATGTCTGTAAATATTGCATGATGTCTGACAATATTTACGGCATGCGACAAAACGACAAAAAACAAGAAAAATATTCAAGCATTGTCCAAGTTGCATGTTTTGCTTGTAAATTATTATATATAAATAACTTACGTGTTTTGCGAATTTTGGCACGCACTTTGTTAATATAAAAGCGAAAAAGGAAATGAAATAAAAATAAAAAATTGAATAAATAACTAAATAAAAAGGAGGTTAGCCATGACACTAGTAAAATTTGAACCTTTCCGTGAGATTGAAAGTTTACAGAATCACTTACAATCATTATTTAGTGATTTCCCGACATTCGGTTTAGATTTACCTCAAACTTTTTCGCCGCGTGTTGATATTTCAGAGAACGAGAAAAATATTTTTATCGATGCCGAAATTCCCGGCGTTGATAAAAAAGATTTGAAAATTACAATGCAAGATAACATTTTGACTGTTGAAGGCGAAAAGAAAATTTTAAATGAACGCAAAGAAAACGACACTCACAGAACTGAAAGAATTTACGGTTCATTCAAAAGAAGTTTTACTTTACCTGAAGATGTTGATCACGACAAAATTGATGCGGAATTTAAAGACGGCGTTCTTCACATTACGCTAAAGAAAGTTGAACCTAAAGAAGCCAAAGAAAAGGTAATAAAAGTAAAGTAAGATTTTAGGACAAAAAATTAAATTACGGCAAGCGACTGTAACAGTCGCTTGTCTCATATAAAAGGAGATAAGAAAATGGGAAAAATTATTGGAATTGACTTAGGAACAACTAACTCGTGCGTAGCCGTAATGGAAGGCAATGAACCGGTTGTAATTCCTAACGCCGAAGGAGGCAGAACAACTCCTTCCGTTGTAGCATTTACAAAAAGCGGAGAACGTTTGGTAGGGCAGCCGGCAAAACGCCAAGCAGTTACTAATCCGCACAACACTATCTTTTCGATTAAACGCTTTATGGGGCGGAGACTTGAAGAGGTTGGGACTGAAATCCATGAAGTTCCTTACGAAGTTGTTGGCGGTGATAACGGTTCCGCACGTGTTAAAATAGATGGAAAATTATACTCTCCTCCTGAAATTTCGGCAATGATTTTACAGAAAATGAAAAAGACTGCCGAAGAATATTTGGGACAGGGAGTTAATGAAGCTGTTATTACAGTTCCGGCTTATTTTAATGACTCGCAGCGTCAAGCTACAAAAGATGCAGGAGAAATTGCCGGATTAAACGTACGTAGAATTATAAACGAACCGACTGCAGCCGCTTTGGCTTACGGTTTGGATAAAAAGAACAAAGAAGAACTTGTCGCCGTTTACGACTTAGGCGGCGGTACATTTGATATTTCAATACTTCAATTAGGCGATGGCGTTTTTGAAGTGAAATCGACTAACGGCGATACGCATTTAGGCGGCGACGATTTCGATCAGAGATTGATAGATTATCTGGCGGATGAATTTCAGAAACAGGAAGGAATCGATTTACGCAAAGACCCGATGGCATTGCAGAGATTGAAAGAAGCCGCTGAAAAAGCTAAGATAGAATTGTCCTCCTCAATGCAAACTGATGTTAACTTACCCTTTATCACTGCAACACAGGATGGACCTAAACATTTAAACGTTACTATTACAAGAGCAAAATTTGAACAGTTGGTTGACGACTTAATTGAAAGAACTGCAGGTCCTTGCCAAGCTGCAATGAAAGATGCGGGCGTTACGGCTTCACAAATTGATGAAGTAATTTTAGTCGGTGGTTCTACCAGGGTTCCGAAAGTACAGGAAGTTGTAAAAAGGATTTTCGGGAAAGAACCTCACAAAGGCGTTAACCCCGATGAAGTTGTTGCAATCGGTGCTGCTATTCAAGGCGGTGTCTTGGCAGGTGATGTTGAAGATGTATTGTTGCTGGATGTTACTCCACTTTCACTCGGTATTGAAACAATGGGCGGAGTAATGACAAAGCTGATTGATGCGAACACAACCATTCCAACTCGCAAGAGCGAAGTATTTTCAACTGCAAGCGATAATCAGCCTTCTGTTGAAATACATGTTCTTCAAGGGGAACGCCCAATGGCAGCCGATAACAGAACGCTTGGTAAGTTCCATCTCGATGAAATTCCACCGGCACCTCGCGGTGTTCCGCAGATTGAAGTTACATTTGATATAGATGCTAATGGTATTCTAAACGTATCCGCTAAAGACAAAGCGACAGGAAAAGAGCAGAGCATCAGAATTGAATCATCCAGCGGACTTTCGAAAGATGAAATCGAAAAGATGAAACATGAAGCTCAGGAACATGCTGACGAAGACAAGAAACGAAAAGAACAAGTTGAGATTAAGAATAATGCCGATACGTTGGTTTTCCAGACTAAGAAACAGATGGAAGAGCTGAAAGATAAACTTGAAGCTAACGATAAGGCACGTTTGGAAAATGAAATCCGCAATGTTGAGGATGCTCTTAAAACCGATAATGTTGACCAGATTAAATCTGCAACAGACGGTTTGACTAAGGCTTGGAACGAAATAGCACCTAAGCTTTATCAACAAACCGGCGGACCTCAAGGTCAACCCGGGCCGGATCCGACGGCGGGAGCCGGTACAGGTGCTGCAGGTCAACAAGCAAGCGGAAACGAAGCGCCTAAAGACGAAAAGGAAGTTGAAGATGCATCGTACGAAGTAGTTGATGAAGACGAAAAGTAATTAATCAATAAATTTAATAGGAGGAAGCCATGGAAAAAACAAAAGATCTCGTTGAAGTAAAAGAGAACAAAGCGTGGGAAGAATCCTTTAATAAAGAAGCTTGGATTGCACCCTTGGTTGACATTTTGGAAACAGAAGAGCATTTTATCTTGATGGCTTATATGCCCGGTGTTTCAAAAGATAATGCTAAGGTAAAAATGGAAGATAACAATCTGACAATTATGGGACGCTTGGATCGATACGATGAACTTAAAAATATGAAGTATATTGTAAAGGAAACAGAGTTCGGAAATTACTATCGTAAATTTAATTTGACCGATAGTATTGACGATACCAAGATTGAAGCTGAAATGAAAAACGGCGTCTTAACGGTTGTACTTCCTAAGCATGAAAGAATAAAACCGAAAACAATCACAATAAAATAAGATTAGAAACGGCTTAATAAAAAAGGGAACTGATTTCAGTTCCCTTTTTTTATTTTAACTTATTAAAGAAATTATTAACATTCATCAACTATGGCCCGGTACCTGCATGGCAATCGGAGCAAAGCCCCTCTTCCCAATCGGCTTGTTCTACGTCTTCACCGGGATGTTTAAAAGTAAGTGAAGTTCCCGGCGCTGCATAAACCATATTGCCTGGCGAACCTTGTGAGGTAATCGAATGGCATGTAGCACAATCCTTGGGGATAACTTCTTCGGATTTTGCAACGTGATTGTCGTCATGGCAGCGGAAACATCCGTTACTTTTCATGTGCCCGATGTTGTCATAATATTTATCCCAGCGGACTTTCATATCAGGGAATACATTTTTTGAAAATCCTGAAACAACCGCTGCTATTGACTTATTCAGTTCCCCTTTTTTATCTTTCAATATTTCCGGATAGTTTTCTTCATAAAATGCATTAATCTTTTTCGGAATCATTAACCTTGCCGAATCTGCCGTGCCGTACTCTTCTTCCGAAACCGCAACTATCGCAGCGGATTTAAATTCGGGGAGTTCCTTGTCAATTTCACCTCTGACAAAAGCGGCATTTATGAATGTTTCAGCAGGCTGAAACTTATGTGCCGGACGGTTATGGCAGTCAACACAGGTCATTTGAATTACAGCTAAAGTATCAAACGCCGCTTTATCCAAAGGCTCGTCTGCGTTTTCAAAAATAGTAACTTTTCCGGTTTTTAAGTTTGTGTATTTAACCCATGGAATATCTTGCTTATCTTTGTCGGTCGCAACATATTCTATTTTTACATCTTTATTCATATGCCAATGAACGCCTTTGTTCAATCCCAAAGGTTCGTTCCCTGAAGCCAGATGAAGTGTCAAATCAATATCCCATTCGGTGTTATCTTCATCACGTAAAAAGTGTGCGCGGTGAACTTTTCTGTCCGGTTGGAATTTTTGCGACCAATGGCATTGTTGGCAAGCCTCTTTTGCAACTTCCTCAATTCCTTCATTTGCATAAATGGGAGTAGGTACCGTATTGGTAACAATAGCAATTAATTCTTTTGAAGCCTCAACTTTTGAAGCCAGGAATCCTGTTATGCCTTCGCCGATATGGCAGCTTGCACACTTAACGTCTGCATGCGCAGTGTTTTCATGAGCAATGTTTTCAGGCTCCATTGTTACGTGGCAAGTTGTACCGCAAAACTTAATCGATTCCATATAATGATACGATTTATATGCTCCGGCTGTAGCAACTATCAGAAAAAGAACAAGCACTCCGGCAAAAACATAAAAAGCATTACGGTACTCCGGATTCGTCAAATTTAGAATTTTGGATTTTCCATCTGATGAATTTCTCTTTTCGGTTTTATTAATTCCAAGGGGAATCATTACCAGCCCGATAACCCAGAGTATTACCAAACCTACAAAAGAAAGTATTCCGCTAACACTCCATTCATCTATTTTGCCGGCAAAGATAAGCAATCCCAAAATTATAAAAAAAGAGATTATGGAGAGATAAATTCCCCACTTAGTAGTTTTGTTATTAAATGATTTTGGTAATTCCATTTTTTATCCTATTAAGTAATTATTTTTTCTTGGGGACATAATGTTTAATTGCTGCCCATGATTTATCGAAATCAAACCCGTGAAATGTCGGATTTTCATCGTTATGGCAAGTAACACACATCGCTTTGATTTTTGACTTATCGTGGTCAAAGAGAATTAAACCTTTTGCAACAGATTTTGCTGTGCTTTTCATAATATTCATTTTAGCATAATCTTTTCCTGCACCATGACACGATTCGCATTGAACGCCCATTTCCGGTTTGAATTTTTTCCCGATTAGTTTGCTGTCAACGCCGTAAGCTGTTACGTGACATTTTAAGCATTTCGGGGTTTCTGCAGCTTTGGTTTTAAATCCTGCTTTTTTAGCAATAGCATCAGCTTCCTTTGTCTGTAAAGTTTTAAATGCGTGAGCATGAGGGCTTTTTTTCCAGATTTTGTATTGGGCCCCACTTTTTGCGCTTTTGTGACACATCCCACATTTTTTAGCTCCAACATATTTATGCTGAGCGTTAATTTGAGTAATGCCTAAAATAAAAAAAGCGACAATAAACAGAACAGAAAGCTTTTTGATTGTTTTCATAAAGGCTCCGTTATTTTATGAATAAATATATTATTTAATAAAGTAAAATTTTTAAATGTCGCAAGTATCTTTTACTGGAGTAATTTTGCCTATTATTTCCTGAAGTTTTTCATCCGGTACATCTCTCTGGATTAGTTGAAATATACTCCGTTCTTCAGTTCTAACATGTTTTTCTATTAGTTTGCCGATCTTGTCCAGATTATCTTCCAAATTACCAACCTCAATGTTTTCAAATGCCTCTGCAATTATATGATGTTCTTCAATTATACTGTCCAGAGCTTTATCCAACTCTTCGGAATAGCCGCGCGATATGGGAAAAAGAACTTCTTCTTCATGTTTAAAATGTGGAATTAGTTCTAAAGTGTAGGTTCTTTTGGCATCTTCCAATTTCTCCGGTAAACTTTGAAGCGCTCTTTTGGTAGGAGATGCATTTTTCTGCATAGCTGTCGCAAAACGCAACGCTTGATGATGATCATGAGATAATGGTATTATTGCTTCATGGCGTTTCATAAAACTAACCTATTTAATTGTTTATAAAAATAATATCTTTTTGGAAAAGAAAAAAATAAATATAGTAAATTATTATAAAGGAAACAGTATGATTACAAGATTATTGGTTTGGGTTATAATGTTATTGGGAGGTGCGGCGATTTCGATATATTTTGACGGAAAAATTTTTGAACTAATATTTGCGAATCTATGGTGGCATATTTTTTCGTTTCCGTTTGGTTTATTTCTTATGTATCTGGTTATGAAAGTCAGTAAAAATACCGGACGTACACTTGCAAAGTTCGGGAGGGAAGGGGAGATTGCGAGAATGGAAACAAACAGGCTTGTAAAAAACGGAGTTTATAAATATATGCGGCACCCCATGCATTTGGGATTACTCTTTTTCCCGCTTGCAATTGCATTTATTATTGGTTCTCCGACGTTTATTTTAATTGTTTGGCCAATTGAAGTAATCTTTATGCTGATAATGATTAAAATTATGGAAGAACCGGAAGCAATTAAAAAGTTTAATAGCGAATATATTGAGTATATGAAAACTACTCCTTGGTTTTGTTTCAAAAAAGAATGTTTAAAAGAACTTTTTCGTGAAGTAAAAAAATAAGCGTTCTTAAGTGCGCTTAAATTATCCTCTCAGAAATTATATTGTAAATTGTAAATTTCTGTTGAACTGATGTTGCTTTGTCAGAGGAATTATTTTATTTTTTTGTCCCCTCTGATTTTATCGATGTTTAATATTAAATGTTTTGCAAAATTGCTTCGTACAGAATGTTTTTCCTTAAGTACGATAGAATTGTAGTATCCCATTTTTTCGCGGGGAAGCAAATGTTCATTTAAATTAAAATCGTGAAGTAGCAGTGCATTTTTCAGCGTAAAGTTTTTTGTCCGTTTAAATAATTGGCATGTGTAGTTTTTTCGGGTTCATTTTAATTGGAACGCCTTCTGAAATCCAAGTTATTTTAGATGCCATTGTAATGGATGCTTTTGTGTCAATAATCGGACGCTTGCCATTCATACTTCGCATAAAACAGTTGTTGATTCTATCCTGCAAATATTGAGCAGTTTTACCATTTTCTCTACCCTAACTAACTCGAAGGATAAGTATTAGGCGGATTAGGTACGTTACGATTGTCAATAATAAACCGCAATTTCTAATAAAATAATTATTCCGAAATTTCGATTTTAATCATAGATTATACTATCATAACTTATTATTCAAATATTCGGCTAATTTGATATTGAAAATCTAATTAATTAAAAGTAAAATAATTCGTTTTTGTATTAATCGTAAACTATTAAACTTCAACAATCATTTCTATTTCAACGGCTGCGTCAATCGGGAGTTCATTAACTCCAACAGCGCTGCGAACGTGTTTGCCGTTTTCTCCGAATAATTTTACCAGCAACTCCGAAGCTCCGTTTGCAACTTTCGGTTGGTCGGTAAAGCCATCCGAGCTATTTACGAAAACCGTAACTTTTACTATTTGCTTGATGTTTTCAAGAGTTCCCGCTTCCTTTTTGATAACGCTCAAACAATTTAGAGCACAAATTTCAGCGGCTTTAATTCCATCTTCAACTGATACGTCCGAGCCGAGTTTTCCTTTATACAAAAGTTTACCATCTGAAATGGGAACTTGACCTGCCGTAAAAATTAAGTTGCCGTTTCTGAGTGCCGGAACGTAAGCAGCTAAAGGGGTTGGAGCCTCAGGCAGATAAAAGCCCGATTCAATAAGTTTTTCTTCTACTGTCATTTTCTTCTCCGATTTTTTTGAATAGATATTTGTTTTGTCGATATTCTAAAAACATGGTTCTATTATTTTTTTCTATGAAACTTGATGCAGAAAGAATTAATAGAAGTACAAAAAATATTTAATGCGGTATTTCTTTTTGCCAAGTTTGCGGAATAGAGTAGTACCGAATTCTTCTTGTTTATAACGTTTACTAATCAAACTTTGATATTCTTTGACAAAGTCTATTGTCTTGTTTCGCATGATGAAAATTTGGAGATTTATGAGAAAAAATAAAATTTAAGAGACGGAAAATTCCGTCTCTTAATATTTACAAAATAAAATTATTTTCTTCTTAAATTCAACTCTTCGGCGAAATCTTTTTCAAAGAACTCAAATTCACCTCGCTTGCCTTCCTCTTTAAGTTTTTGGTCGTAAGCTCTAAGGTCTTTTCTCATTACCTTTGCGCTGATTGTTTTAGGGAACGCATCCATAAATTCAATTGATCGAGGACGTTTGTAAGGTGCCATATGGTCGCGAATAAAACGGAAAAGTTCCAATGCCATTTCTTTTGTCGGTCGAAAATCGGGTTTGAGCACAATAAAAGCTTTCGGAACAATTCTCTCCTTATCATCAACGGTGGAGATTACACCAACTTCTAAAATCGAAGCATGTTCCATAATTTCACTTTCAACTTCAAAGGGACTAATACGGTAATCCAAGCTTTTAAATACATCATCGACTCGTCCGATAAAATGAATGTAACCTTCTTCGTCCATATAAGCCGTATCGCCGGTTAAGTACCAACCTCCTTTGAAAATTTCACGGTTACGTTCTTCGTCGTCGTAGCCGCTTAATAATCCGAGTGGTTTTACCGGAAAAGTAGCAACGGCAATTTGTCCGTCCTGATTTGGAGGAACTTCATCGAGAGTGCTATCCAATATTTTAACTTCGTAGCCCGGAGCAACTTTTCCCATCGCGCCATCTTTAATTTTCATTCCTTTAAATGTTGCAACAAGTCCGGTTGTTTCGGTTTGTCCGTATCCTTCTTTTAAATCAAGCCCCGTATATTCTTTAACTTTATTTACAATTTCCGGATTCAACGGTTCGCCAGCACTTACTAATTTTGTCAAGGATAAACTATAGGCGGATAAATCCTCGAGCAGAAAGAGTTTCCAAACACTTAACGGAGCACACAAACTTGTAACTTTATATTTTTCAATTTTTTCTAATACTACCTTCGGATTAAATTGGGAATATCTGATAGTTAAAACTGTGGCGCCGGCATTCCATGGGGCAAAGAAACTACTCCATGCAAATTTTGCCCAACCTGGAGCGCTGATATTGTAATGAATATCCTCGGGTTTTACGTCCAGCCAATACATAGTTGTTAAATGCCCGATTGGATAATGGTGAGGATGCATTACTAATTTCGGTTTTGCGGTTGTTCCGGATGTGAAAAACAAGAAGAGATCATCAGTAGAATAAGTAACGAAAAAGGGTTTAAATTCATCTTTATATTTCTCAGACTCTGTATAATCCACCCAATCAGGTTCAATAATTTCGTTTGTACATTTGGGATCTTCCGGATTATCACGAACACAAATTTTTGCAGTAAGATTTTTAAGATTCTCGCCGGCTTGGTCAATTCGTTCCGCAAAATGGCGATGAGCAATCATAAATTTTACGTTGCCGCGCTTAATTCTATCATTAATATCGGTACTGGATAGGAGAGTGGCAGCAGGTATAATAGAACCGCCGGCTTTCATAATGCCCAGAATAATCTCGAATATTTCAACCGAAGTTTCCATCATTATCATAACACGGTCGCCTTTCTGCATTCCCAAATCGCTGAGAAAATTCGCTACTTGCGACGAGCGTTTGCTCATAGTATCAAAACTTACAATTTTTTCGTTACCGTCTTCGTCAGTGTAGATTAGAGCATCTTTATTGTTACCGCGCGCCATCCGATCGAAGTAATCCAAAGCCCAATTAAATTTTGTTACTCGCGGCCATTTGAATCCATTGTAAGCCTCATCATAATTTTGTGCGTTCAGCAGGAAATCCCGTGCTTCAAGAAATTTTGCAACTTCGTTACTCATTTCAACCTCTTTTTAGATTTAGAAAATAGTGATTATTAAAAAGAAACAGATTATCCATGAACAGATTGCACAGTCTCGCAAACGAAATACATCAATCATAAAATTATCGAAATGAATTTAAGGATTTTTTTATTTGTGAGAAAAATAATCCAGATTATTTATGAAAATATATGAGAGATGTTTATTATTCTAAATAAGTGTTTTTGCATCAGCCAGTACTTACTTAAGGAATCCTATTGAAGTTTATCATTCGGGATACAAAGGGGCGAAACTATCTGAAACAATATTTTCTTTAT
>CAZMZM010000010.1:0-43702 GCA_964570865.1 uncultured Melioribacter sp. | reverse complement strand
TCCATTTTCAATTCTCAACTGCTTCTTTTGCTTTTTCCCAAAGAGCATCCATTTCCTCGAAAGTTGCATCTACAATATTTCCTCCGGCAGAATTGATTTTGTCTTCGATATATGCAAAACGGCGGATAAATTTTTCGTTACTTCGGCGGAGGGCGTTTTCGGGATTAATTTTTAGAAATCGAGAATAATTAACAAGTGAGAAAAGTAAATCCCCAAGTTCATCTTCAATTTTATCTTTGTTCCCTGTGGTTTCCGCTTCTTTAAATTCTTTTATTTCTTCTTCCACTTTTTCCCATACATCTTTTTTGTTTTTCCAATCGAAACCAATTTTGGAAGCCTTTTCCTGAATGCGGTATGCGCGCAGCAATGAAGACATACTCTTCGGAACACCTTCTAATAAGTGTTTGCGGCCTTCCTGCATTTTTATCGCTTCCCAATTTTGCTCAATTTCCTTGCTGTCTTTTACTTTTACTTCTCCGAAAATATGCGGGTGGCGGCGAATCAGTTTTTGAGTTATTCCGTCAATTACCTCGTTTAAGGTGAACTCGTTATTCCCTTCGGCAATAACGGAATGGAAAACAATGTGAAGCAACATATCGCCGAGTTCACCTTTTAGCTCATCCCAATTTTTTTCGTCAATTGCCTCTACAGCCTCGTACGATTCTTCGAGGGTTGCAGCTTTAATTGAATCGTGTGTTTGTTCTTTATCCCATGGGCATTCCTTGCGAAGGCGTTTCATCACTTCCCAAAGTTCACCGAATTTTTCTTTTTCCATTGTGATATAATCCATTATTATTATAAAATCATTCTTTAAACTTCGTAAATTATTTTGGATAAAACGTTTTAATTCTTGTAAACGGATCTACTATTTATTAATTATATGAAATATCTTTCAAATCATAAGAAATGTCATTAAATTACAAATCAAAATTTTTTTACTAACAAACAACAGGATTTTAGATGAAAGTTGAAGTATCTAATGGTGAATTGGTTGATAAAGTTTCGATATTGTGGATTAAATTAAGAAAAATTAAAGATGAAAATAAATTAGCAAATATTAAAAAAGAGTACCAAGAGCTTTATGCAACTATGCGTATTTTAGGTATGGACGAAGAAAGCCCTAATTTCAAGAGATTAATTGATGTAAATAGTGATTTATGGGAGATAGAAGATAAGATTAGAAGAAAAGAAGCCGCAAAGGAGTTTGACGATGAATTTATTGAACTTGCTCGTTCGGTATATTTTAAGAATGATGTCAGATTTGAAATTAAGAGTTTAATTAATAACAACACAAATTCAAATCTTCGTGAAGAAAAAGAATACGTAAAATATAAAGAGTAAATTCCAAAATTTTGGAGTAAGAGGTTGAGATGGGAAAAGCGACAAAAATAGTATTCGGTATTTTAACGACCATTGTAATTATAATTATGATTTTGGCCGGCATTTCGTACTATATGCTGGAAAGGACTTTGCCCAAATATGACGGGACTGTTGAAGTTGCAGGATTAAACTCTTCCGTTAAAGTATTCCGCGATTCTCTTGCAATTCCATATATCAAAGCAAATGATGAGCAGGATGCGGCTTTTGCACTCGGTTACGTTCATGCGCAAGATCGTCTTTTTCAGATGGATTTGATGAGACGCGCTATTGAGGGGAGGCTTAGCGAAGTGCTCGGCGATAAAACTGTTAAATTTGATAAGATGTTCAGAACATTCGGTTTTTATCGTAACAGATTTGATTACTACAACAATGTGCCTGCCGATATTAAACGAAATTTAATTGCTTATTCCAAAGGTGTAAATGCTTTTATCGATGATAATAAAGGAAGACTCCCAATCGAGTTTACTCTGCTCGGCTATACACCGGAACAATGGAAACCTGAGGAATCCGTTCTAGTGGCGAAATTACTTGCTTATCAGTTAAATTATAGCTGGTGGACGGACATAGCCTTTAGTCGTTTGGTTCAAAAGTTGGGTTATAAAAAAGTAAAGGAACTATTACCCGATTTTCCTGAAAATTCACCGACAATAATTCCGAAAAAACTCAAACAGCTTCCTCTTATTTCGGATGAACTTGTTCGGACCGATAGGGAGTTCAGAAAGTTTATCGGGTTCACCGGTACGCATATCGGTTCAAATAATTGGGTTGTGAACGGCAAGATGTCAGTAACGGGAAAACCGATAATTGCCAATGACCCTCACCTTGCTCATCAACTTCCGGGTTTGTGGTATTTAGTAGTTATTAATTCGCCAACTTGGGAAACTGCAGGAGTTACATTAACCGGAATACCGGGAGTGGTAATCGGTAAAAATTCAAATATTTCGTGGGTGCTGACAAATGTAATGGCTGATGATTCCGATTATTATATTGAAGAACTTGATTCGTCCGGAACAAAATACAAGTTGGATGGAAAATGGAAGGAATTAAAAGTTTTTCACGATACGATTAAAGTTAAGGACAAACCGAATATAATTTTAACTGAATACTACACCCACCGCGGTCCTGTTGTTTCAGGAATCCATTCATTTTTGGATAGCGAAAATAATGCACCGACAATTAGCATGCGCTGGACAGGATTGGATAAAACCAATGAAGTAGCTGCATTAATAAATATTAATAAGGCAAAAAATTGGAATGACTTCAAAAACGGAGTTAAAATGTTTTCGGTGCCGGGGCAAAATTTTGTTTATGCAGATAAACTCGGAAATATTGGGTACATTTGCGGAGTTAAACTTCCAATCCGAAATACGAACAGTCCTACTTTTTTCTTTGACGGAACAACCGGTCGTAGTGATTGGAAGGGGTTTGTTCCTTTCGAAAAGTTACCGCAATTCTATAATCCCGGTCAAAACTTTATTGCAACAGCAAATAACAAAGTATTAAAAAATTATAAATACCATATTTCCAATGTTTGGGAGCCTTCGTCAAGAATTGATAGGATTACGGAATTGCTGAAATCAAAAAAGGAACATTCCGTTAAAGATTTTCAGAAATACCAGATAGACCAAGTTTCTAAATATGCTGCTGACATTACTCCCTTTATTGTTAAGGCTTTCAATGCATCAGATTCGTTAACCCCAAATATGGCAACTGCTTTAGGACTTTTACGCTATTGGGATTTTAACATGAGTAAGGAAAGTCAAACACCGGCAATATATTCTGTATTCTTTAATAAATTCATGAAGAATATTTTTTTGGATGATTTGGGCAAAGAGCTTTATTCACAATATATTTTTATTGCAAATGTTCCCTACAGAAAAATCAAAGAGATAATTAAGGATAATCACAATCAATTTTTTGATAATGTTACAACCAAGCAGGTTGAAACAAGGGATGATGTAATTCGTAAAAGTTTGGTGGAAGCTGTTTCGGAATTAGAGGAAAAATACGGGAAAAACCCTGCCGACTGGCAATGGGGCAAGTTGCATTCTCTTTTGTTTAAGCATGCGTTTCATGGTGCGGGCGCATTAACAGATAAACTTTTTGATGCCGGCCCGTTCCCGATAGGAGGTTCCGGAACTACTATATTTAATACCGAATATATGTTCACTAAACCTTATGCAAATATATTAGGACCTTCAATGCGTTATATATTTGATTTTTCTACGCCGGATTTATTTTACATTGTATTACCCAGCGGTGAATCCGGAAACTTTATGAGTAAGCATTACAAGGAGATGATACCCGATTGGCTAAAAGGTAATTATTATAAAGTAAGAACAGATTTTACACGTCGTTCAAGACGCGAAAATAAATTATTAACTTTAAAGCCGGCGGCGTAAAATATTGGAGTAAATATGAAAGTAATAGAACACTTGGAAAAAGCAAATGACCCGATTATCAGTTTTGAAATAATTCCGCCTAAGCGAGGCGGCGATTTGCAGCAGCTTTTATCGGTGCTTGATGTTTTGGCAAAATATAATCCGCCGTTTATTGATATTACAAGCCATGCGGCTGAGGTAATTTACGAGGAAACAAACAGCGGAGATTTTAGAGTAAAAGTTAAACGGAAACGCCCCGGCACACTTGGCATTTGCGCCTTGATTCAGCATAAGTATAATATTGATGCTGTCCCGCACGTAATTTGCAATGGTTTTACAAAGGAGGAAACCGAAGATTTTTTGATTGAGTTGCATTATCTCGGTATTAGCAATTTGTTGGCAATTAAAGGAGATAACAGCGCATTCCAAAAGCCTGTGGCATACGGTAGAAGTATTAATAATTACGCAAGTGATTTGGTTGAACAAATAAACGCAATGAATAACGGAATATATCTGGAAAAAGAATTGCTTGACGCATCGCCGACTAATTTTTCTATCGGAATTGCCGGTTATCCCGAAAAACATTTTGAAGCTCCAAACTTAAGCACCGACTTAAAATTTACTAAACAAAAAGTTGATGCCGGAGCTGATTATATTGTAACTCAGATGTTTTACGATAATTCTAAATTTTATCAATATACTAAATTGGCTAAAGAGATTGGAATTGATGTCCCGATTATTCCGGGTATTAAAATATTAACATCAAAAAAACAGCTTAGTTCTGTCCCACGCAATTTCTACATTGATTTACCCGAAGATTTAATTGATGAGGTTATGGAGGCTGACGATAAACATACTGTAGATATTGGTATTGAATGGGCTTACAAACAAGTAGTTGATTTACTTAACAATGAAGTTCCTGCTGTTCATTTTTATGTTATGCAGCGTTCTACTCCGATAAAAAAATTGATGAAAAAATTAGGATTTTAAATGAAAATAAAACAACCGAAAATAGTTAAACTAAAGTGGGGTGTGGCGGGCGGAAGTAAAATTACGGAAAATAAATTTTTACCTGCAATGAAAGTACTTAAAAGAAGTTCGCTTGCGGCAATATACAGTTCATCTCCGGAACGAGCAAAGTTTTTAGCATCAGAGTCGGCTACAGCTCTCCCATTTAGTAATTTCGATGAGTTTATCTCGGGAGATTTCGATGTTGTTTACATTGCCGGTTCTAATGATACTCATTTTTCTCAAGTAATAAAAGCAGCCGAAGCGGGAAAACATGTTTTGTGCGAAAAACCTGTAGCGATGACCGCTGAAGAATCGAGGATAATGTACGAAACCTGCAAAGCTAATAATGTTCTCTATGGGGTTAATTTTACTTATCGTTATCATCCTTTAGTAAAAAAAGCAAAGGAGTTAATTTCTTCACAATTAATAGGACGAGTAGTTTCAATTAATACGGATTTTTTTATCGATTATCCTCCGACGGACAATTACAGATATCTGGCGGAAAAAGGGGGAGGTGCTTTTAGGGATTTAGCTTCACACTTAATTGATATGCAGCGTTTTTTTATCGGCGAGCCGGTGGGTATTAAAGGTTATATGGGAAATGTGATTTACAAAACCCCTGTCGATGATATATCAACCGGAATAATAGAATTTGAAAGTGGGGCTTTGGGTAAGTTTTCCGTGGGATTTAATGCAAAAGAAGCGCCTAACACTATTGAAATTATCGGGCATAAAGGTTCGATATGTATTGAGAATGTAATTGGATGCGACAAACCTGCTAAACTTGTAATTAAAATTAACGATGAACCGAGAAGGGTATTTCGCAAACGTGCGAATAAATTTTTACGAATGATGCGCTCTGTTCAAAAGTCGTTCATTAAAGGTGAAACTCCTCTGGCATCCGGTTATGACGGATACGTTAATATGAAATTAATCGAGGAGTTTGAAAAACAATGTCGCTAAGAGAACGACTTGCAAAAGTATGCCGCAGAGTTTATGACAAAGGATTTGTCTCGGCTTATGATGGGAATGTTTCTGCGCGAGTGAATGATAATCACATTCTTATTACACCGTCAGGTAAATCAAAAGGGGAGGTTGAGCCGAAAGATTTTTTAATGATTGACTTGGAAGGAAATCTTATTGAAGGTGAAGGCAAGTTCAGCACCGAGGCTAAGATTCATTTGTTGGCATACAAGCACCGCCCTGAAATTAACGGCGTTATTCATGCCCATCCGATTTATGCAACAACTATTGCTACCACCGATATTAACGTAAATCAACCTTTGTTTGCAGAAGTACTTTTAATACTCGGTAAAATAGCAAAGTGCGATTATGGAACTCCTTCAACAGACGAAGTGCCTGAAAGCCTTATGCCGTATATAGATTACGCATTTGCTTTTTTACTCGGAAATCATGGAGCTATGACTATCTCTTCTTCGGTAGAAGATGCATATTATAAGATGGAGAAGTTGGAATCTTATTCCAGGTTACTCTTTAATTTGGAATTACTCGGCCAAAAGAGAGTAATTACACAAGATAAACTTATAAAGCTTTATTCCATTGCCGAAAGTACATATGGAATAAAACTTGATAAAAGGAATAAATTACTTTGATGAGAAAAAATAAATTAAATGTTGCTCTCCTAGCGGGAGGAATATCGGAAGAACGTAAAATCTCGTTGCAGACTGGAGAATCTGTTTACACCGCACTGTTGGAGTTGGGCTATTCTGTAAAAGTGATCGATCCCGCATTGGGAAAAAATCAACCTGAAACAGCCGGTGAAATTTTTTCCGGGTTGGAAGTTTCTTCCGGTAGAAAAGAATTTTTGGAAGCGTTCGGAAATGAAGTCTTTTCGGATATTGACGTTGTGTTCAATGCGATGCACGGAAAATATGGCGAGGACGGAGTTACTCAAACACTTTTGGAAATGATGGGAATCCCTTTTGTGGGAACAGGTGCATTAGGCAGCACAATCGGTATGGATAAATGGCTTTCTAAATTAGCGCTTATGGATAATGGCGTTAAAGTACCTTCCGGTAAATTGATTAATCCGAACAATTATGATTTGAAAAAATTGGATTACTGGATTAACAAATTTCTTAGCGTTCCTTTTATTGTAAAGCCGAGTGATCAAGGCTCGACAATCGGTTTAACATTATGCAATACGACAGATGAATTAGTTGACGCAATTAATAAAGCGGCAAAAGTTTCCGATAGAATTTTGATTGAAAAGTATATTTCGGGTAGAGAATTTACGGTTGCAATTATCGGAGATAAGGCTTTGCCTGTATTGGAAATAATCCCGCATAACGAACTTTATGATTATGATGCAAAATATAAATCTGACGAAACAGAGTTTATTGTTCCTGCAAATATTGATAGTATTACTTTTAAGCATTTGCAGGAAATTGCCGAAAAGTCATTTAATGCAATCGGCTGTAGGGATTACGCTCGTGTTGATTTTATTGTCCGAGAGGATGGTGATATTTATTGCTTGGAAGTTAATACTTTGCCGGGAATGACTTCGCATTCCTTAGTCCCTAAAATGGCAAAGGCGGAAGGAATTGAGTTCAATGAACTAATTGATATGTTGATTAAGTTCGCGGTTAACAGATGAAAAAAAAATGGGCTTTTGCTTTAATTGGTATAGTTGTTATTGCTCTTGTTGTTTATCTGTTTATTAATGAATATGGATTCAATAAACGATATGAGAAAGAAGCCGCAATCGAAAAAATAAATAACAATATCGATTCAGCGAAAGTAGAAATTGCAAAATTAAAAACAGAAATAGATTCATTGAGGGTGAGCAAGTCCCGAATTGAACAGGTGGCAAGAGAGAAATATAATTTTCGTTCACCAAATGAAAAAGTATTGGATATTGAAGTAAAATAAAATGATGACTATTCCACAAATTCCATTGGCCGAAAGAATAAGACCGAAAACACTGGATGATTTTGTAGGGCAGCAACATATTGTTGGCAACGGTAAGCCTCTAAGAAAAATGATAGAAGCGAATCGCTTGAACTCGTTTATCCTTTGGGGACCTCCGGGAACAGGAAAAACAACATTAGCTAAAATTATTGCCGAAAAAACCGATGCTGATTTCTTCAAGCTTAATGCTGTTTCCGCCGGAGTTAAAGATGTTCGGGAAATAATAAAAATCGGGAAAACAAATCTCGATTACTTCAAAAAAACAATTCTATTCATTGATGAAATTCATCGTTTTAACAAAGCGCAACAAGACGCTTTGCTTGCATCCGTTGAAGCGGGAGAAATCATTCTGATCGGTGCTACAACTGAAAATCCGTCCTTTGAAGTTATTCCTGCGCTTCGTTCAAGAATGCAGATTTATGTTCTAAAGGAATTAACAGAGAAAGATTTGGAATCAATAGTCGATTATGCTTTAAGCGAAGACGAGTTTTTAAGTCAGCTTAAAATTAAAGAGATTGATAGAAACTTCCTTATATTTGTTTCCGGCGGTGATGCGAGACGATTGCTTAATACACTTGAAGCCGTAGTTGTTAATCAAATTGAGAATGATGAAATTATTATTACCGAAGAGGTTATCCGAAATGTAATTCAAACCAGGATGGCAAATTACGATAAAGACGGCGAAGAGCACTACAATATAATTTCCGCATTTATAAAAAGCGTAAGAGGCAGCGATCCGGACGGAGCATTGTATTGGCTGGCGAGAATGATTGAGGGCGGCGAAGACCCTATTTTTATTGCTCGAAGGCTTGTTGTACTGGCTGCCGAAGATATTGGAAATGCTTCACCTAACGGACTTGTATTAGCTGAAGCCGCTTTTAGCGCAGTCGAGAAAATAGGAATGCCGGAAGCTCGAATTATTCTGGCACAATGCACAACTTATCTTGCCGGTGCCCCAAAGAGTAACGCATCTTATCTTGCAATAAAAAAAGCTCAAGAATACGTAAAATCCAATCCGGATTTTCCTGTGCCGATACATTTGAGAAATGCACCTACTTCATTTATGAAAAATCTCGGATATGGGAAAAGCTATAAATATCCTCATGATTTTCCCAATGATTTTATTCCGCAAAGTTATTTGCCTGACGAAGTTAAGGGGACACAGTTCTACAATCCGACTGAAAACGGACAAGAGAAGATAATTAAAGAAAGGTTGAATTTTTTCTGGAAGGGAAAGAAAAAGTACGATTAAGCTAATACAAAGTACTTGCCTGGTAATTGCTCTACTAATCCTTTAAATTCCAAACTAAGTAAATGTATTGAACAATCTGCGGAGTTTACTCCACTTTTGCGCGCAATAAAATCAATATGTTGCGGCTCTTCAGTTAAAGCTTCAAAGATTTTTTGTTCGAACAAATTTAACGAACTAATATCAATTTTTGTCATGGATGACGATTTTGTTTGAACGCTTAAGTTTAACTCTTCAAGAATATCTTCTACTTTTATTACAAGTTTTGATTCTCCTTTCTGAATTAATCTGTTTGTTCCTTCACTGGTCAAAACTTCCAAGTTACCCGGTATTGCAAAAACTTCGCGATTTTCCGTAAGTGCAATTGCAGCGGTATTTAACGCACCACCGGTTGATTTTGTCTCAACTACAAGCGTCCCCAAGGAAAGTCCGGCAATTATTCTATTCCGCTGCGGAAAGTGTTTCCCGTCAGGCTTTACTCCCAAACCATATTCCGAAACTATTAAGCCATTTTGTGCAATATTATGAAATAACGTTTTGTTTTCCGGAGGATAAATCCGGTCCAACCCTGAACCAACAACCGCTATTGTTTTGCCTCCGTTTTGTAAACATGCTTTGTGGGCGGCAGAATCAATCCCGCGTGCCAAACCGCTTGTAATTGTTAATCCGTTCTTTGATAATTGTGCGGAAAATCTCTCAGCCTGTTTAATGCCGTATCTTGACGGATTCCTTGTCCCGACTATTGCAATGGATTTGGTTTTCAGTAGCGAAGTATCGCCAAGTGTATGAAGAATTATCGGAGGCGCATATATGTTTTTTAGAATTTCGGGATATTCATCGTCGTAGTAGGTGATAATCTTTGCACCGATTTTGGCTAAGTTTTCCAATTCAATTTCAGTTGACTTTAATTGTTCCCGATAATTTAATTTTGCTGATGAAATCTTTTTCGCGGTTATCTCGTTTATCCCGAAAACAGTAATTAGGTCATTGACTCCGGCTGATAGTATGTTTTCCGGATTATTGAATGAGGCAATAAGTTTTATCAGCAGTCGAGGTCCGATTCCCTCCACGCTTAGAAGAGATTTCAGTATTGCGATAAGTTTTAAATTCAAATTTATTCAGTTACTTCAAGATCGTCAACAACGGCAACAATCATAGTGTTAACAGGTGCCTTTTTATGCCCGAGTATTTGTTGAACGGCAGCTCCTTCTTTCACTACCAGCACAATGTCGCCAATTCCCGCATCTGTAACATCAAGAGCTATTGATTCTTTTGCTTTCGTAAATTCTCCCTCCAAATCAATCGGCTGAACAATCATAAGCTTGTGACCGTGCAAGTATTGGTTTTTATGTGTTGAAACAACATTCCCTTTTATTTTGGCAAGGAACATTAATTTTTCCTTTTGTATAAAATGGAAATTGGAAAAATAACAAGATATGCAACCAACAAAATAAGCGGGGAAATAGTAAGAGATATTGGATTATCCCACGGACCAAATGACATAAGGAAAAATCCGAGTATCAGAATAATAAATCCTGTAATCAGCAGTAGCGAATTAGTTTTAGTCCAAAAATCTGAAAATAGTACTTTTTCATTCCCTCTTTTCTGCTTGTTGGAGGAAGTGTGTTTTTTCTTTTTATCTACGTTTACCATTTTTGTCATCGTACTTTACCTTAAGTATTAAGCATATGAAGTTTTAAATAATTTTGATTACAACTAATGAATATAGTTTAAAACATCAATTTTGTCAAATTGCTGAAAATGAAATTACTCGGAATCGGTTTCAAAATTTTCAAGATTTAAGTGGCTCATCAGACGGGAATGAATATCTTCGGGAAGATCGATTTTCCACTCCTTATACATGGCAATAGTGCTTTGCACAGACTTAAAGAACTTTGAACAATTATCACAATGTTCCAAATGGTTTTTTATTTCGGCACACTGAGGCGCATCAATATCTTCTGCAAGCGTATCGCAGATATATTCGGCAACCTGTTGACATGTAATTTTTTTAATTTCCATTTTCCGAAAAAGTTTTATTTAATTCATTTCTTAAAAATGCTCTCGCTCGATGCAGCCTTGATTTTACTGCAGGTACGGAGAGCTTCATTATTTCCGCAGTCTCTTTTGTCGATAAGCCTTCAACGTCTCTAAGCATAAAAACTATCCTATAATCTTCAGGCAGTTTCTTGATTGCTTTATCTAATATTTTTTTTAATTCATTATTTTCAATAGCATCCGAAGGAGTATATTGCCATTCGTTATTTGCAATTGAATTTGTAAAATTGTTTTCTTCTTCAAATTCAGTTGCTCTGTTTTTCTTCTCGCTTCGGGCGAGCATCAAACAATGATTTGAAGTAACAGTATAAAGCCAAGTCGATAATTTGGATTTTCCGCTGAACTGACTAATGGATTTAACCATGCTAAAAAAAGTTTCCTGCATTACGTGTTCGGCTTTTTCCCTATCTCGACAAATTTTAAAAGCAAAGTTGTAAATTGTATTTTCATACTCTTTTACAAGCTCGGCAAGGGCTTGTCTATCGCCTGCCTGTGCCTTTGCAATTAATTCTTGTTCTTTTTCAGTATGTGATGATAGATTATTCAAAAAGTTTCAACTAAATATTTAATAAAATTCAAAGTTAATGCAACAATTAGAAATATTAAAAAGCCGACAGTGTGCCGGCTTTTTAAGTTGATGTAAATTTATTGAGCCATCAGACAGGCAATTGCAGCCGTATTAACAATATCGTTCACACTGCAGCCACGGCTTAAATCGAACAGAGGTTGCTTTAATCCTTGTACTATTGGACCAACTGCTTCAGCGCCGCCTAAGCGTTGAGCGATTTTATAGCCGATATTTCCGGCATTCAAATCGGGAAATACTAAAACATTAGCGCGTCCAGCCACTTCGCTTTCCGGAGCTTTCCTTTTACCGATTGCATCAATGATTGCAGCATCAAATTGCAACTCGCCGTCAATCTTTAGGTCGGGACGTTTTCCCTTCGCAATTTTTGTAGCTTCAAGCACTTTGTCAATCAGTTCGTGCTTGGCGCTTCCTTTAGTTGAAAAGGATAACATTGCAACGTATGGGTCTTCTCCCGTAAGGGTTTTGTGGTTGTCAGCCGTAGTAATTGCAATATCTGCAAGCTGATTGGCATCAGGATTAGGGACAACCGCACAATCCGCAAAACTGAAAACCCGCTCGGGGAAAATCATCAAAAAGAAACTTGAAACAATCGAAAGTCCTTCTTTCATTCCAACAACTTGAAAAGCAGCTCTTAAAACGTCGCCTGTTGAAGCAGTTGAGCCGGCAACCGAACCGTCTGCAATTTTTTCACGAACCAGCATGGCTCCGAAGAATAAATCTTTAGTCATTGTCTCTTTCGCCTGTTCGTAAGTAATGCCTTTACTTTTTCTTAAATTGTAGAAGAAATTGGCGAAATCGTTTAGTTTTTCGGATTTCTGCGGGTCGTAAATCCGTAAGCCTTTTAATTGTAATCCTAATTCCTCTGCTTTAGCTCTGATAACTTCTTCATTACCAATCGTAATTACCGAAGCGAGTTTTTCATTAAGAATAATTTCCGCGGCTTGTAAAACTCTATCGTCATGACTTTCAGGAAGAACAATGGTTTTTCCCTTTGCCGCAGCTTCTTTTCTGATTTGATTTAATAATTTTATTTCTGCCATTTAATCCTCGATAATATATTTTTTTTATGTGGTATTTAAATATAACTAAAACAGATATTTGAGTATAGTTTAAAAATAAGGAATTTTAAAAATAGAGAGGGATGAAACATAAAATTATATTTTAAGAAGTTTTTTTAACAAATAATTTTGCTTCATCCCTTTTTTTGCAGAAATACTTACTTGAGCAACATCATTTTTTTTGTTACAGTCAAATTGTTGACTGTAAGTCTGTAAAAATATATTCCACTTGGAAGATTACTTGCGTAGAATTTAGCGGAATAATTTCCCGGGGTTTGTTGTTTATTGACAAGTGTTTCAACTTTGCGTCCGAGAGCATCGTAA
Source organism: uncultured Melioribacter sp. (assembly GCA_964570865.1). GTDB lineage: Bacteria > Bacteroidota > Ignavibacteria > Ignavibacteriales > Melioribacteraceae > WGAL01. Next base: position 30,721 of record CAZMZM010000010.1, on the reverse strand, counting down.
ACAATCATATTTACATTTGCAACGTTATTTGTTGCAATTACAGCGGAATTTGGAATCGAGTATGAAATTGTTGTTGTCGGATTAAACGGATTTGGATAATTTTGTGCTAAGTAAAATCTTTCCGCAATCTCGGAGTTTTCGTCAACACCGTTTATTGGAGGCATTATCATTGAAGCCAAAGCAAATGGGTATGCGGAAGGAATTGAATCGATTAATGCTTGTTGTGTGGAATATATTTCGGTTCCGGAAAGTCCCGTAACTACATAACTTCCATCCAGTAGTTTTATTTTAATTGACTTGGAGAAAAAACCGCTTGTTTGCATTGAGACAGAATAATCATATAAGTTGATTAAATATCGGCTCATCGAAAATGAAGGGGTGTAGCCTTCAACATATAGAAGAGTGTCGGATATTTGTATCATTGTGTTAGGTTTTGAAGAGTCGGGAAACATTATCGAATGAGTTAGAGTTAAATTATTTCCATCAATAAAATCAACTGTTCCATAGTTTTCGGCACCCGACCAACTTCCCCACGAGGATGATACCAAATCGCCGTCGGATAATTGTTTTACATCTACAGTGTTCAATCTTGTTGGGATTGTAACGTCAATACTTCCTGTATTTCTGTTGAAAAGTTTTACGGAATTTCCTACGCCTGCATACCAGTCAGCCATTGCAAGAGCAACGTAATCCGAATTAAATTCGCAGCTCCCTTGAGGATTGCCTACTATTCCGTCCGCAACCGGAATGAAAGAAGAGCCGGTTATATAATTTATTTCCTGCACATGACCGGTTCCCGGGAGAGTTACAAGTGCGGTTGAATCTGTTAATCCCACAACGGTAAAGGCGTTTCCGAAACTTTCGAGTTCAATTACGATTACACCGTTTTTGAAAATCATAGTATCAGGATTTGCTACATATTCGGAAAAGAGAATATCAGGAAAAACTTGTACGGCTGTTATGCCGGTATTATAATTGCCTGAACTGACGATGAACGTTCTGTTATTGTAATGGTAAACTTGATTTGCCAAAGGCACAAGGGTGTATAAATCTTGATAGTCGGTATGAGTATCAAAATTGTAAAAAGCGAGACTGTTGTTGTTTACGTAAACAAGAGCTTCACCCGGCATTTGAGCAAGAGCAAAGGTGGAAAAGAAAAAAAGAATTGTAAATAATTGTTTCATGGTTTCTCCGTTAGTTGTTAAATATTAGTGAAATAGTTCCGGGATTAAGACCGCAGTCGAATTCGTTAATTTTGTTTCCGTTCATGTCAAATATTTTCACATCCCCGTTTTGCATAAAATCCTTACAGTTACCAAGCAATAGGTGATTGTCCAGATAGTCAAAATTCAGAGAATAAATTACTCCTGAAATCGGATTTACCTTTTCGCCGGTAATAAAGAGTGAATATGAAAGAGGTGAATCGGTGATATTAATCTTCAGTAAACCGTTGCCGTTAATAACATACAAATTATTATCTGCAATAATAGCTTTACCCGGATTTTGGGGAATTGTTAAAGTATCGGTAGGGGTTAGGGTTAAAGAATTTATTACGGTTAAAGCTCCTAATCCTTCTCTGTCGTATTTGCCGATTGAAATTAGATAAACGTTTTCTCCGTTACTGATTAACGTAGTCGGATTTTGCCAAACCTCTATCTCTTTTATTGATGCGTGAGTTAAAGTGTCAATAACGCTTACGGTATTGCCGCTGCCAAATCCCGAATTGGCAATAAACAAATAGTGTCCGTTTATGGTAATTCCTTCCGGCTTGGACCCTACGGTGTATGTTCTATCAACATGGTTGGTAGTTGGATTAAACTGAACTACAAGATCACTTGTTGTCGTTACATATGCATGCAGGGAATCGGGAATAAGTATATGTCTCGGATTTCCGTATTGTGTGAAATCTACAATTCCGATCGAGGAAAAATCAGCAAGTGAAATAATCTCAATTTTTTTTGATTTATCAACGACAATAAAGCCTTTGTTACAACAGCTTGCAAAATCGTTTGCCGTATCGCCCAAGTTATTACCGTTATTGGCTGAAGCGTAAACATTTTGAGAAGCTAAACCGGTTTGTATATCATAATATGTAACCGACGAATTATTTTGTCCGTAAAGTCCTTCGTTTATTACGAGATAGCCTGAGTTCGAGATATCCGGAGGAGGATCTGAAATTCCATTCTCCTTTTGGCATGACACAATCATTACGGAAAGTGATGCGATGAACATTAACAATATTAAATTTAATTTTCTCATTTATAAGCTATTCAATTACTGTTTGTAAGTCGAACATAACCGTTCGTAAGGGCATAGGGTAAGACTGAATTATAAAATAGTTTTGGTTTGTCAAATTATAAATTTTAATAGTTGTTCTAATTTTCGCAATCGAAAAACCGAACAATTTTGAAAATGAGATATCGAATAAATAATAAGCCGGAAGCGCAAACCTCGGATTGTTATCGGAAGTGTAAAAACGTTTGTCAACAAAAGTGAAATCGGATGAAATTTCAAACCAAGATAAATTTATGGTTGCGTTAAAGCTAATTCTGTTTTTAGGCGAATAGATTAACTGTTTGTTATATGAGTTATCACCGTCTCCGGAGTAGTAGGAATTAATTGAGTTGTTATAAACATAGATTAAACTTAGGGATAACTTACCGGGTACAGGATTGCTATTTAATGAAAACTCTAAACCCCTTGATTTTATTGACTTAAAATTTCGTGGTATTTGAAAAGCTAATCTGGTCGGTAGCCAGACGATTTTATCTTTCCCGATAATTGAGTAGATAGATAAGTTTGCAGAAGTATTGGGCGAAAAAGAATATCCGGCGCTTAAATTAATCGAAGAATATTTTTCACCATTTAAACTCTTACTTGAAAAAAGCCCGGAATAATAAATTTCCGTAAAAGTCGGTTCGCGAAAATTATTTGCATAGAACAAATTGATAATTAATTTTTTATCAAATTCGGGAGAAAAATCTATTCCTATTTTAAAATTACTAAATACATTATTAGTTTTCCCAATCGGTGTAGAGCTTTGGTTTGTGATTAGAGAGCCGTTTGCTTTAATTCTCATCATACTGAAAATATCGGGCAAACTTATTTCCCCGGTAATGCCTGCAAATACTTTTTCGCTGTATCGATAAGTTAAGTCGCTTGTAGTCGTTTCTGCAAAACGGGGAAGAGTTGAAGTCATTCGTGAATAAGTAACGCCGAAACCGAATTTTAGATCGGTATTTAAGTATCGAGAAGATAAATTGTTATTAAACGATGCTTCAGATAATGAGTTCCTGGTTTCGGTTTTATCAACAAACAATTCGTTATTGGGGTCAAACATATTTATTTTTTGGGAGTTAAACGCAACAGTACTTTTGTATGTTGTAGAGCTTGTAAATTGATGGAAATAATTAACAACGGATAAAATCGATTTATTTCTTGAGCGGGCTGAAGAAGAGTTGTAATTATTGGTTGCCACAAATCCCGGAAGTCCGTTTGAAATAGTTGAATAATGAATATAAAACTTAATAAACCCTTTATTATAAAGATGATTAACACTGTTGGAAATAATAAACTTTGAGTAGTCGGCATTTAAACGTTCTAATGATTTATTCTGAAAAACAAACTTGTAATTATTGGGGGAATAAGCCCTATCTAAGTTGAACGAGTAAGATGTTTTTCCTGAAGCAATGTTTATTTCCCCGTAGTAATTATTGCTCATCAGATTATCTACTTTTGTCCCGATGAGAACAGAACTTTTATTTTGAATTTTTCCCGCAGTCAATTTTACAACTCCGCCTGCTGCCGAGAAACCGTCAACGTTATTCATGAAGTATTCAATTTTATCGATTGAACCCAATCCTAACTGTGAGAGGTCAAAAGAACCGCTTCGCAAATCGTTTACTTTTGCTTCGTTAAATAAAATAAGTGTGTTGTTACTGCTCATTCCCCGCGCAGAAACGGTTTTAAGCGAGGCTCCGTTACCATAGTCCTTTATTAAAAGTGTTGTCTTTTTTCGTAACAATTCGGCAGTTCCGCAAAATTCAGCTTTTACTGTTGGCAAAATTTCAATCGATTGATTTGTAGGTACATGGTTTTCACCGGTTACTTTTACCTCTTTTGTTGTAAATTCTTTCCCGATTAAAACGATTTTACGTTTTCGTTTAATTTCCCTAATGCTTACTGTTTTTATTTGGTAAGCCAAGTGTTGTACTTTTATTGAATCTGCATTCATAAATGAGATAAGATTAAACTCTCCATCCTTATTAGTAACGGCACGACTATTCGCACTAATAATAACAGCACCTTCAATAGGTTCGTCTTGTTGATTGACCACTTTTATGGATTGGCCTGATATGCTTGTATGAAGCGACAAAAATATAAGAATAACCAGAGGGATAATATTTAATGAATAGAATTTATTCAATGGAGCACAATAAATTTTTTGACGAAGATTTTAGTCCCGATTCTAAGCGAAGAAAGATAAACTCCGGCCGATAAACGAGATATACTTAGTTTGACTCGGGAATAGTTATTATTATTCGTTGTAAATGTTTTTTCAATTACTTTTTGTCCGAGAATGTTATGAACCGAGAGAACAATTTTCCCGCTTTGTTTATTCCGCATTTCAAAAGTAATTATGCCGTTTTTCGATTTACTCGCCGGATTCGGGAAAATAGCAACCTTATTTTCAATCTGTGAATTTGAGTTTTCAAAATTTTCAAAACCTGTTATAACATCAGCGCTATGTATTGCAACAATTGCATCGAGATCAAAACCGTTTGCCGTAAAGTCGTAATACGGGTGGGAAGTATCAGATAGAATAATATCGGTAACATCAGTAATCTTAACGTAATAAGCAGTGTCAAGTCCGACGTCGGCAAGGTCAAAATGGTCCCCGCCGGATGAGTCCGGATTAGTCGGGTCGGCGCTTCCGTTAGTAGGAGTTAAACCGGCACAACCAATCAGTGTAAGTGAATCAAACGGAAACTCGTAGAAATTTATTCCATCTTTGCTTACTGCCACTTTTCCCGGTTCGGCAAAAATCTGTCCGGCTCGCGGACCAAATTGTATTAGAAAAGGATTCTCAAATACGGTAAAGTCATCTCCGCTTCCGTTAATGATTGCATTGTTAGTAAACTTTAAGATAATTTCTCCGCCGAGGCCCAACGAACAAATGTCATTCGGAGACGTTGCCGGCACAACGTTTGTAGCGCTCAGCGAAGGTGCACCAAGTACGTTATCCGGAAAATACGGAGTTTCCTGATTCGCCCAGCTGCCAACACCTTTATTAAAAACGGTTACGGAATCGGCAAACGGGTCTGATTGTCCCCAAAGGGGAACAGAGATAAGAAGTAGATATATGAATGTTACAAATACTATTTTCATTTCATTTTTAGTTTAATTGATAAACGTCGAAATGATTTTGATAATAAAAAATATATCTTATTCTGAAATAGGGTGTTTACGGTAAATCAATTGAATTGAATAAAAGAAATGTAGATGAATTACAATTTTTTAATCCTACCTTTCCCGCGAAGGCTGATCAATTGATTTACGGCAGGTCTCCTGGCTTAGGATATTCACAAGCGCCTTCCCATTAATAAAACAGTGGCATATTGCTTATGAATCTTTCATCCTTTTACAGTTGCGGGGCAGCGCCGGATTTACACCGGCTTCCCTATTAAGAATAACAATGCAGACAACTCCGAATAAATAGTTTCGGCATTGATTGAAATATCACCGTAATCATTTCATAGAACTAAGGCAAAAATAATATATTTTAATTCATTAGCAAACCGATTGAAAATTTTCCTACCTCGGTCAAAGCTGAATAGGGAAAATAGAATCTACTTTTAATAATAAATAAGTTGTTGTTGTAATATTATTAAAAAAAAAACCGGTTCGGTTTTAATTAGGTGGGAATTTCATCATATGATTTAAAATTAATTAAGCAGTGAAGAAAATAGTATCAGATGAAAGATGAATTTACTATTTTTCTTAATTGTATTAAAGGAGATTTATGGATAGTAAACCGACAGCGGTCATTAGTGTAAGCGGCGGACTTGACAGTTGTGTAACCGCCGCAATTGCAAGAGAAAAATATAACCTTGCTTTGATGCATGTTAATTACGGACAACGAACCGAAGCTCGTGAACTTAAAGCATTTAATGACATTGCCGATTTTTACAACGTTGAAAAGCGCTTGGTTATTGACTTTAGTCATTTGGCTGAAATAGGAGGTTCTTCGCTTACCGATAAGAGCATCGCAGTTACAAAAGCGGATTTGCAAAATAAAGATATTCCAGATTCTTATGTTCCTTTCCGAAATGCGAACTTGCTTACTGCTGCCGGAAGTTGGGCGGAAGTGCTTGGAGCCAAGGCTATTTTTGTAGGTGCCGTTTTTGAAGATTCATCCGGTTATCCTGATTGCCGCCCCGACTTTTTTAAGGCTTTTGAATACGCAATGGATTTGGGGACAAAGCCGGAGACAAAAATAAAAATTGAAACCCCGATTATACACATGACCAAATCCGAAATTATTAAGACAGGTTTGGAACTCGGGGCGCCTCTCGAGCTTACTTGGTCGTGCTATCAGAATGAGGATGAAGCCTGCGGTGTTTGCGACAGCTGTGCATTAAGGCTCAGAGGTTTTCAGCAGCTGGGTGTTGAAGATCCGATACCATATAAAGTTAGACCTAATTATTTATAACTGAGGAAAACAATGGAAGAGAAAAGAAAAATATTAGAAACATTTGAAAACCCGTATAAAGATAGAGATTATCTTATCGAACATACAGCTCCGGAATTTACTTCCCTTTGTCCTAAAACGGGGCAGCCGGATTTTGCAACTATGATTTTGGAATATGTTCCGGATGAACTTTGTGTTGAATTAAAATCGTATAAGCTATATCTCAATTCATTCAGAAACGACGGAATATTTTTTGAAGCCGTAACAAACAGAATTTTAGATGACTTGGTTGCGGTTACCAAACCGCGATATATGAAGCTGACGGCAGAGTTTAATGTTCGTGGCGGAATTACATCGGTTGTTGTAGCCGAGTATGAGCAGGACAATACCGAAACTAACGAATAAAATGGAGTAGTAAAAATGGCGAAGAAAATTAAACAAAGAAGTTGGGCTGAACCTTTCAAAATTAAAGTTGTTGAACCTATTAAAATGCTCACAACAAAGGAACGTGAAAAAGCCGCTAAGGAAGCAGGCTACAATACGTTTCTTCTTAGATCCGAAGACGTTTATATCGATTTGCTTACCGATTCGGGTACTAATGCAATGAGTGATAATCAGTGGGCGGGAATGATGCTGGGTGACGAAGCTTATGCCGGTAGTAGAAACTTTTATCACTTGTGGGACAATGTCAACAAAATTTACGGTATGCCTTATTTAGTGCCTGTTCATCAAGGCAGGGCAGCCGAGCATATGATTTCAAAAATATTAATTAAGCCTGGCGACTATGTGCCCGGTAACATGTATTTTACAACAACTCGACTTCATCAAGAAATGGCAGGAGCAACTTTTGTAGATGTGATTATTGATGAAGCTCATATTCCTGAAGCCGATCATCCTTTCAAAGGAAATATCGACTTAAAGAAACTAACAAAGTTGGTTAAAGAAGTCGGGGCTGAAAAAATTGCTTATATCAGTATGGCAGGTCCCGTAAATATGGCAGGCGGTCAACCGTTTTCGATGAACAATCTTAAAAAAGTTTATGAATTTGCTAAGAAACATAAAATCAGATTATGGATGGATGCAACTCGCGCCGTTGAAAATGCTTATTTCATAAAGCTTCGTGAAAGAGGATATTCCAAGAAAACCATCGGAGAAATCCTTCTTGAAATGATGGATTATTTCGAAGGAATTTGGGTCAGCGCTAAGAAGGATTTGATGGTTAATATAGGCGGAATTTTAGCAACTAAAGATGAGCATGTTTTCGAAGAAGCACGGAATATGGTTGTGGTTTATGAAGGACTTCATACTTACGGCGGACTTGCAGGCAGAGACCTTGAAGCAATGGCTCGCGGAATGGACGAGATGATACAGTTCGACACTATTCGTGCCAGGGTAGGACAGGTAGAATACTTCGGCAAAAAACTTATTGATTTGGGTATCCCGATTGTTCGTCCCGTTGGTGGTCATGCTGTTTTTCTCGATGCTAAAAAATTCCTCTCTCATCTTTCTCAAGATCAATTCCCCGCACAGACATTGGCTTCCGAGATTTATATCGATTCTGGTGTTCGCGGTATGGAGCGTGGAATAGTTTCAGCCGGCAGAGATCCTAAAACGGGCAAGCATCGTTATCCGAAATTAGAGCTTGTACGTTTAACATTGCCGCGTCGTGTTTATACTCAGTCACACATTGATGTTGCGGTTGAGTCGATTGCGGAAGTCTGGGATAAACGCAAATCGATTAAAGGTCTGAAGATGATTTACGAACCTAAATATTTAAGATTCTTCCAAGGAAGATTTGCAAGGTTAAAATAGATTAATATATTTATAACCTCCGGTTATTTTAGCCGGAGGTTTTTTAATGCTCGGGAAAATAGTGGATAAAAAAAACGACAAAATACCGATGAGTGAATTTTTAGAAAAGAAAAAACTTTTGCTTGATTTCAAAACCGGACTTGAATTTCCCGGAAAATTTTGTTTATCATACACTGCTCTTGTTGAGGAATTTGTTAAAAAAAGTTTTGATAAATATTCAGGTGATTTTCTGCTTTTGGCTACCGGCAGTTTTAGCCGCAAAGAGCTTTCCCCTTTTTCCGATATAGATATTATGTTTGTCATAGAGGAAGGGAATAGTGAGATTGAGACTAACCTTAACGGAATTATTACAGATCTTTGGGATAATGGGATTGAGGTAAGCCACACGGTTCGAACTCTTTCCGATATTTCCGGACTTCTCGATAACGATATTTTATCCTTTACACAATTTTTTGAAACTCGTTATTTAATCGGTTCTCATGAAATCTACCGAAGTTGGTTGAAGGAGTTTAAGGAAATTTTAACAGATGAAAATCGTGATTTTCTTACTCGTAAACTTTTGGAAGATTTTAAATTGCGTGAGAGCAAATATGGTTCTTCTCCCAAAACGTTAGAACCGAATGTTAAGCATTCCTCCGGTGCTTTAAGAGATTTACATTTTGCCCAATGGATTTACATGATTGAAAACGGTATTCTGATCGAGCCTGAGGATGGAAAAATTCAGTCGGAATTATTTATTGAAAAGCTAAAAGCGGATGGATTTTACAGTCTGAAGGAATTGGACAAAGTGCTTGCCGGATATTTGTTTATTTTGGGAATTCGTAATGCAATCCATATAGTAACCGAAAGTAATTCCGATAGATTCGGTTTTGAACTGCAAGAGAAAATCAGCAAAATGTCAGACAACTACAAAGGAGATTGGCAAAAGTTGATGCACAATTACTTTTTAGCGTCTGTTGCTCTTTCCCGATTTGTGAGATCATCTGTTAAAAAGTATGAAAGTAAAGAAAAAGAACAGCTTCCGGATATGCTTTCAGTTGAATTGGATGACGTATTTAAGCTGAAGGATGGAATGCTTTTTTGTAATAACAGTTGCAGATTAAATTATGAATCGATTGTTAAAGCCGCTTATTACAGAGGAAAGTTTAACGCCAGATTTTCCCCCGAAGTACGTTCCGGATTAATTGAAGTTCTCTCTGATTTGGAGTGGAATGAGGTAAGCAGAAAGCAAATTGCCGGATTAATCCGCAATATTTTTAAAGAATTGGAAGGGAATGTTGGAAAAACACTTCGGGTTATGAATGAGATGGGAATACTCGGAGCGGTAGTGCCGGAATTCAATGATTTAATCGGATTTATCCAACCCGGAGTTTATCACGCATATACGGCTGACGAACATACAATTATCGCAATTGAAAATGTTGAACGCCTCGCTAATCAGCAGAATGAATTATCCGGAATTTTTCACTCACTCGAAGATAAGGATATTCTTTTTGTCGCTATTCTTCTTCATGATATCGGTAAACCTGTTAACGTAGCAGGGCATGAAATAATCGGTGCTGAAATTGCTGAAACAATCATGACATATTTTGGCTTTGAACAGAAAAAAATAAATCTGGTCAAGTTTTTGGTAAGGCATCATCTAACGATGGAACAAACAGCGCTACGGCGAGATTTGAATGATCCATTTATCCTAAACGAATTTGTCTCAATCTTTCCTAATAGAGAAGCGTTAGATTATCTTTATCTTTTAACTTATGCCGATTTATCTGCGGTTAATCCCACCGTTTGGACTCAGTGGAAAAGCGACCTTCTTTTTGAGCTGTATAAAAAAGCTAAACTAATGCTTGAACGAAGATTAGCCGCTGAAGATATTTTAGAAGAAGATAAAATTAAACTGCAGGATAATATCATTAAGTCAGGCGAAAAATTAGTGGTTGAACATATTGATTCTATTGATGATCTTAACTATTTAACTACATTTTCGAAAGAGGAAATCGAATCACATGTTGATGCCATTCAGAAAGGGGATTATGTTTCCACGCTTTTTAAGCAGGAAGATTCGTTTACTAATGTTACAGTAATCACAAAAGATTTTAATTCGTTACTTGCCCGCCTTTGCGGAGCGTTTGCAATCAACGATGTAAATATACACGACGCTAAAATTTTTACACGCAAGGATAGAATAGTTATTGATTCGTTTACCGTATCTGATTTTAGAACAAAAGGGAAAGTTGACGATGAAAGATTTCCGGCGATAAGTAATAGCATTCTATCTGCGGTTAAGAGTGAACTTCTTATTTCAAAGGAGTTTAAGCTGATTCGTTCCAGATGGAAACGTTTGGAAAAGAGGCTTTTTAAGCGCAAAAAGTCGGTTGAGGTTAGATTTATTCCGCACGATAGTTATACGATTATTGAAATTTCAACTACCGACAGACTTGGTTTGTTATATAAAATTACAGATGTATTAAACAAGCTCGATCTCGATGTTTATTTTGCTAAAATTGCAACTATGGGAGAAGACGTTGTAGATACATTTTATACACTTCATCGTACAGGAAGATTAATCAGAAAAGATATGTACGAACTGATAAGAGAAGAACTTACGACAACAATCGATAAATTTTTAGAGAATTAAATGCATTTTATGAACAAATCGAATCCAATAGGAGTTTTTGATTCCGGTATTGGCGGCTTAACTGTTGTTAAGCAATTGAATAACTTTTTGCCCCGTGAAAGTTTTGTCTATTTTGGGGATACTGCCCGTGTGCCTTACGGAAGTAAATCGAACAGTACCGTAATTGAATATGCTATTCAGGATGCAAATTTTTTAATTAAAAAAAATGTGAAGATGATTGTTGTTGCTTGCAATACGGTCTCTTCGGTTGCATTGGATGTGCTTCGCTCAAAGTTTGATGTACCGATAGTCGGAATGATAGAGCCGGGAGCTAAATTGGCTTTATCCGAAAGTGAAAAAAAACGGATTGGAGTAATAGGTACTGAGGCTACTATTTCCAATGCGGCTTATTCCAAGGAAATTCTTAAAAAAGTTGATTCGGCTAAAGTTTTTGAAAAGGCATGCCCGTTGTTCGTTCCTCTTGCAGAAGAAGGCTGGACTGAACACGAAGCGACAAGACTTGTCGCCAAGGAATATCTTTATCCCTTACGTGAAGAAGATATAGACACTTTAATACTCGGGTGTACTCATTATCCGCTTTTGAAAAATATTATTCAGGATGCCGTCGGTAATTCTGTTAAGTTAATTGATTCCGGAAGTGCTGCCGCGACCGTTGTGGAAGATTACCTTAAAGGACGGAATTTGCTGAATGATAATGCGGAGAAAGGTGCGGACTTTTTTTACGTAACGGACTTACCTAACAAATTCAGATATGTTGCAGAACGGTTTCTCGGAAGAAAGATAAACAATATTATAAAAATTGATTTGGACGAAATAAGATAAGTTTTTCTTCTAAGTTCATTAATCGTTATTTTTGTTTCCGTTTATCTTACTGAGCCTATTATTCGTAAAGTACACGGAATTACATTTTATTTCCTCTAATTTCTTATATTTAATAATCTAATCACAGACGACTATGACTATGAAGAATATATTGGTAATTGGTGGTAATGCGGCAGGACCGGCAGCCGCCGCTAAAGCAAAGAGAACCGATAAGAATGCGAATGTAATTCTATTTGAAGCAACAGATTTTATTTCAACCGGAACTTGTGAAATGCCTTTTGTTTTGAGTGGTAAAATTGAGGATTTCAGAAAGATAGTATTTTTTGACGAAGATACGTTTTACGAAAAAAAGGGTGTAAAAGTTTATACAAAACATTTGGCTGAAAATATCAACCGAAAGGAAAGAGTTGTAACAGTTAGGAATCTGAGAACAAATCAGACAATTGATTTTCAGTATGACAAGTTAATCTTGACTACAGGCGCCCGAGTTAAAAAATTGCCTTTTTTGGCGGGAGGCTATGATAACTTATTCTACCACAAAAACATTCCTGATTTAATTTCGGTAAAAGAATATCTTGCAGAGAATCAAGTCGATAGAGTTTTAATTATCGGAGCCGGATATATCGGGTTGGAAGTGGCTGATGCCTTAAATAAAATTGGAAAAAATGTTACAATTGTCGAACTCGAATCTTTTCCGCTCCCCGGTGCCGAGCCCGAGATTAGACAACTTGCTTTGGAAGAAATAAAGAAGCAAGGAGTGGAATTTCTGGGAGGAGTTAAGTATGAAATGATTTTTGAAAGGAGCAGAATAAAAGGAATTAAAGCAGAGGGAAGAATACTGGATTTTGATATGGTTATTTCATCAATTGGTTTTGCTCCAAATAGTATTCTTGCTGAAACAGCCGGATTAGAGCTTGGAAGGTTCGGAGGAATTAAGGTAGATAAAAAACAAAAAACTTCCGATTCAAACATATTCGCGGCAGGTGATAATACGGAAATTATTAATGCCGTTACCGGAAAATCCGACTATTTTCCTCTTGCCACAACAGCTTACAAACAAAGTCATATTGCAGGTGTAAACGCTGCCGGAGGTAATAGTTTTTCATTGCCTGTAATTAAGAATGTTGCAGTTAAAATTTTCGATAAAGCTTATGCAAGTGTCGGACTTTCCGAACTTCAATCTAAGGAGTATTTTTATGGGAGCAAGTCTGTTTCAGCTGTTGGTTATAGTTTAATAAATGTAATGCCTGAAAGTGAAAAAGTTTTCGGAAAGTTAATATTTGATTCGGAATCAAAACTAATATTGGGAGCATCTTTCTGGGGAGCAAGCCAGTCTGCTTACTATGCCGATGTAATTTCTTCGTTAATTAGAGCTAAAGCTCCTTACACAATTCTTGATGAAATTAACTTTAACTATACTCCACCGATTGCACCGTTTATCAATATTTTATCCATATTAGGAAAAAAAACAAATGATAAGTGATAATTTAACTGTTGTAGCTAACCCTTTAGTAAAAAGGGACTTAACTATACTCAGAAATAAAAATACGGATGTAAGAGAATTTAGAAATGCATTAAGAAGGGTTTCTTATTCATTGGCTATCGAAGTCAGTAAATTATTTCCGATTAAGGAAGTTATGGTAGAGACACCGTTAACCGAAACAAAGGGAATTGAGTTTGCCAAAGATATAATTTTAGTCCCTGTGCTCCGTGCAGGATTGAGTATGGTCAATTCATTTATAGAGTTGCTCCCAAATGCAAAAGTCGGGCATATCGGACTTCAGCGGAATGAAGAAACTTTGCAGCCTGTCGAATATTATTACAAAACTCCCGGAACTTTATCTATTTCAAAAGTTATTGTTTTAGATCCGATGTTAGCCACCGGCGGAAGTGCTTCTGCCGCATTTAGGTTCTTGAAAAATCGTGGGGCTGACGATATAACATTAGCCTGCCTGATTGCGGCTCCCGAAGGAGTTCAGACTGTTACACGGGAGCATCCCGAGATAAAAATTATTACCGCCTCATTGGATGAAAAGTTAAACGAAAACGGTTATATTATTCCCGGCTTAGGGGATGCTGGAGACAGAACATTTGGTACGCTATAAATTCTTTTTTCTATTTTTTATTTCGTATTCAATTTTGGGGCAAAGTTACCCGAATTCTAAAGTGGATAATTATTTAAAAAGTATCAACATCAAGATATTAAATGAAAAATATTTCTCTGCCGATAGTATAATTACTGCTTTTAAATATGATTTTCCGGCTATGGCATTTCCTTATATTTACGAAGCTGCAAATGAAATTGCAAGAGATTATAACAATAAAGTAAAGCTAAATAACATAAAGGTTTATGCCGCATTATCCAAAGCGGAAAATATTGCGGACTCCTTGCTTGAACTTCATGATTCGACAGTATGGAATTTATATCAAAAAGCGTTGGTTCTGGGTTATTGGGCTTATTTTGAAGGGCTGAAAGAAAATTACTTTTCTGCATACGATTACGGCCGAAAATCTTTGTCCTATTTTGATAAATGTTTAGAGATTGATTCCACTTTTTCAGATGCTTTGATTGCAAACGGTATCTTTGATTATTGGATTAGTGATAAATTATCTTGGTTTCCTCTTATTTCGGATAAACGGGAGCAAGCAATTAAAACTCTTAAGTATGCGGTCGTAAAAAGTTCTTATCACCAAAATCTTGGAATTTCTCAATTGTTTTGGATATTGATGAACGAAAAAAATTTTCCCGAAGCCAGAAACTTAATCGCTTCCGAATCGGATAAATATCCTCGGAACAGATATTTATTGCAAGCTTATGCTAATGTTGAACGGAAGTTCGATTTAAATCACTCACTTTCATTGTATCAAAAGGTGTTATTTCTAACAGAACAAATGCCATTCTATAACAGAATTTACAAAATTGTATTATTACACAAAATTGCCATGGTTAGGTTATCACTTAATGAAAGAAAAGAGTCGCTCGAAATTTGTGATAATATTTTATCTATCAAAGATTGGAGCAGTTGGGAATTAAAGAATCTTTCCGGCAGATTGGACAAAATTCGGGAACTTAGGGAAACTTTAAGATTAAAAGGGAAAAAGAATTGATTTTTATCCTCCTTTTGTCTATTTAACGGTATGCAAAATCAAATTACTGAAATAGAGTACAATAAACTTTTAGAAGAGCTTCTAAACAGTTGTAGAAAACATCTTCGTTCCGTAGATGAAGATTTAATTATAAGAAGCTTTAAAACAAGTTTTGAGGCTCATCGTAATGATTATAGAGCATCGGGTGAACCTTATTTTCTTCATCCTTTTGCTGTTGCTAAAATTGTTGCCGAAGAAATTAGTCTTGATGATTATTCGGTCGCGGCTGCCTTGCTCCATGATGTTGTGGAGGATACCGAAGTAAGTTTAGACTTTATTAAAAAGGAATTTGGTGAAACGGTTGCCGAAATAGTTGACGGTGTTACCAAGATTGGCGGTGTATTTAAAGGGCACGAGATAAATCAGGCAGAGAATTACCGGAAATTACTACTTTCAATGGTTAGGGATTTACGCGTAATATTAGTTAAATTTGCCGATAGACTACACAACATGCGAACTCTTCATTACGTTCGTCCAGAAAAACAGAGAAGAATCGCAAGGGAAACCTTGGAAATTTATGCTCCCTTTGCTAATCGATTCGGATTAGGAAAGGTTAAATGGGAACTTGAAGATTTGTCTTTTAAGTATCTTAATAAGGAAGCCTATGCTGAATTAGCGGCAAAAGTTAATGAAAAAAGGAATGAAAGAGAAAAATATATAAAAGCTTTTATTGGACCGATTAAGAAAAATTTAATAAAAGAAGGGTTTAAATTTGAGATAGCAGGAAGAGCAAAGCACCTTTACAGTATTTATCGGAAAATGATTAAGTTGAATACTACGTTCGATAATATTTACGATTTACTTGCAATCAGAATTATTATTGAAGATGATAATCCGAACTCATGCTACACCGTGTTAGGAATTATCAATCAGATGTATCGTCCGATAGACAGATTCAAAGATTATATATCAATTCCGAAAAAAAATAACTATCAATCTTTGCACAATACTGTTCTGGGGCACGACGGTAAATTGGTCGAAATTCAAATCCGTACAAGAAAAATGCACGAGATTGCGGAGCGTGGAGTAGCGGCTCACTGGAAATATAAAGAAGCTTCATTTACTTCCGATAAAGAAATGGAAGAATGGGTTAACTGGATTAGAGATGTTTTTGAAAATGCCAGCAAGGATGAAGCTACAAAAGAGATTTTAGCAAGTTTTAAAATGAATCTTTATCAGGAGGAAATTTATATTTTTACACCGAGAGGTGATTTACTCCGGTTGCCTGTAGGCTCTACCCCTGTAGATTTTGCTTACATGATTCATTCCAATATCGGGGAGCATTGTATCGGAGCAAAGGTTAACGGAAAGATCGTTCCGCTTAATACTCCAATCCGAAGCGGAGACCAGGTTGAAATTATTACTTCCAAAAACCAGCATCCGAATGAAAACTGGTTGCAATTTGTTAAAACTCACAAGGCTAAGAACCATATTCGTAAATACTTAAACCGTCAGGATGATGCAATAGTTGAGGAAGGAAAACAGATCTGGGAAAAGAGGCTGAAAAAATTAAAACTGATTTTCACGGATGATGATGTTCAGAAGTTATCCAATAAATTAAGATTTGAGAATCCGCGCCAGTTCTTCAAAGCAATTGGTGAGGGTGAAATAAACCCTGATGAAATAGTTGCTCCAAGAGATAAAAAACGTGAGGAAGAAAATGAATTAAAAATTGATAAATTTGTTTCTCATGCCAGACAGGGAGCAGGGGGAGTTCTTGTTGAAGGGGAGCATAAAGGATTTGATATTCATTATGCAAAATGTTGTAATCCAATTCCCGGAGATCCTGTGGTTGGGTTTGTAACAATCGGAAAAGGAATTACTATTCACAGAAAAGATTGTAAAAATTTAATTGCTTTAGCAAAAAACAGCAGTGACAGACTTGTTCCCGTTGATTGGCAAAATCTAAAAGGAAAGGAATTTGTTGCAGCTATTTCAATAAAAGGGGAAGATAATCCCGGAATATTGAAAGATGTGTCAAACAGTATCACCAATTATAAGGACACAAATATCCATTCGGTAAATATTTCTACAAAAGAGGGATTTTTCCACGGCGTTGTTACTGTATATGTAACAGATTTGCAGCATTTGCAACATCTGCTTACAAGGTTAAAAAAGGTTAAAGGTGTGTTCACGGCAGAGCGTTTAATCACAGGACAAAAGCATGATAGATGATTTGCGTTTTGTGGGTATAGATTTTGGAACAAAACGTATTGGAATAGCAATCAGCGATCCGCTGAACATGTTTGCCACACCTCTTGCCACAATCGAAAATAACCCCGCTTTTTGGAAGAAATTTTTTGATATTTTAAAAGATTATAAAATAAAAGCTTTTGTTGTCGGGTATCCTCTTAAAGAAAACGGTGAGAATTCCGTATTAATTCCGGAAGTAGAGAAGTTTATTGAGAGATTGGAAAAGAAGTTCCGGCTCCCGATAATTAAAGTGGATGAAAGATATTCTTCGTCAATAGCCGAACAGCAAATTTTGGAGAGTGTAACGTCGAGAAAAAAAAGGAGAGATAAAGGATTAATAGATAGAAAAGCTGCCGCGGTTTTTCTGCAGGATTTTCTTGATGAAAACGGAGCACACTAAATAAAATAATAATTTGACTTTGTAATGATTAAAAATTATTTTTTGTAATAAATTAACTAAAAAATAGGAGCGACATAATGGCACTTGATGCTTTAGGAATGGTGGAAACAAAAGGTCTTGTTGGTTCAATTGAAGCTGCCGATGCGATGGTAAAAGCTGCAAAAGTTGAATTGATCGGAAAAGAGACTATCGGTGGTGGATATGTAACCGTAATGGTTAGAGGTGATGTAGGAGCCGTTAAAGCTGCAACTGATGCCGGAGCAGCCGCTGCACAGAGAGTTGGAGAATTAGTTTCAGTTCACGTCATTCCTCGTCCGCACAACGATGTTGAATTAATTCTTCCCAAAAGAGGATAAGAGAGCTTTATGCAATTAGCCTTAGGCTTAGTTGAAACAAAAGGTCTTGTCGGCTCAATTGAAGCCGCTGATGCTATGTTAAAAGCCGCTAATGTTAAATTAATCGGAAAAGAAATTGTTACCGGCGGTATGGTTGCCATAAAAATAGTTGGTGATGTTGCTGCCGTTAAATCTTCCGTAGATGCCGGAGCAGCTGCCGCTCAAAGAGTTGGCGAGCTTGTTTCAATTCATGTTATCCCTCGTCCGGATGATCAATTGGAATCAATTCTATATTCTGATTCTAAGTCTTCCAAACCACGACGTAAGAAAAAACTGCGAAATCAAAAAACCGAAAAAGTTGATGACTTGTTTTCATCTGCTTCCACGGAATCGGATAACAAAGAAACAGATACGGCTGAAGATTTAGAACTTAATGATAAAGTTGTTACGGATTCTGATGATGAACGGCATTTAGTGGAAGAAGAATCACTCTCTGAGGAAAATCAAACTGATTCTGAAGATAATTCATCGCTTATCGGTGAAGAAATTACCGATTCTCCAAGCGTAACCAAATCTGCTGAAGAAAGTTCCGATAATGACGTTAATGAAAAAGGTGGAAGTTATATTCCTCCGGTTGAAGAACTTCAACAAATGAATGTTCATCAACTACGCCATTTAGCACGGCAATTTCCGGATTTCCCGATTAAAGGACGTGAAATTTCGCGCGCTAATCGTCAGGCGTTAATAGATCTTTTTGAAAACATAAGAAAATAACTTTCAATAAGACTGCTTTAAGATTTGTAATTGTATTAAATTTCGGATATTCTTTATTTGAAATTTTTACATAATAATAAACCTTAGAGACAGTCTTTTTTATATGAAAAAAAACTGGTTACACATATCGTTAATTGTTTTTTCCTCAATCGTCGTTTGGACGATTGTAACTTTTTCCGATAATTTTTATACTAACGTTTATCTTCCGGTTCGAATCCATGTACAAAATCCTGATTATGCTATCAATTCAGTTTCGGAGAAATTTGTAATTGTAGGACTACAAGGAGAAGGTTGGGTATTATCTTCTTATTATTGGGGCGCCAACAAATATTTTGATTATACAGTAAAAGAGGATAAAAGTGAAATATTGGTTTCAACAAGGGAATTAATAAAGCAGGAACATATTTTTACTTCATCAGTAAATATTGTGAATATTACGCCGGAGTTGTTGAAAATTACATTAGATAAAAAATTAATAAAAGAAGTGTTTGTTAAGCCTAAGTTTCAAATATCATTGGATAATAATTACGGATTAATAGATGAACCTAAAATTGAACCGATAAAGATTACAATCTCCGGACCGGCTTCAATTGTAAAAAAAATCGATACCGTTTTCACACGGAAAATATCTGTAAATCATGCTACTGATAGTGTGCAAATCAATTCAAAAGTTAATTTGCCTAAATATGTCTCATCAAATATCAGTGACGTAATTGTTGAGTTTGATATTCAGAAAATTGTGGATAAGCAAGTTGTAGATGTTCCGATCAAAATAATAGGAATGTCGGATAAAAATAAAAAACTTTTAATTTTTCCGGATAAAATTAATGTTTCGATAAGAGGCGGAATTGATATTGTAGGAAGAATAAATGCTTCCGATATTACGGCGTTTATTTCTTTTAAAGAAGCTCTTGCCGATACAACTGCATCCTTAATCCCTCATATTCGTTTACCCAAAGGAGTTGAATTGGTTACTTTTACTCCTGATAAAATTGATTACATAATAAAGAAATAGCTTATGTTTATTACATTTGAAGGTCTCGATTTTTCTGGTAAATCCACTCAAGTTGCAATATTAAAAAAATATTTAGAAGATTTGGGGAGGAAAATCCTTTTAATCCGAGAACCGGGCGGAACAGAAATCTCTGAAAAAATTAGGGATTTACTCCTTGATAAAGAGAATTCGGAAATGAACGATAAAACC
This sequence comes from uncultured Melioribacter sp., assembly GCA_964570865.1. Classification (GTDB taxonomy): domain Bacteria; phylum Bacteroidota; class Ignavibacteria; order Ignavibacteriales; family Melioribacteraceae; genus WGAL01. The sequence continues at coordinate 10,705 of CAZMZM010000010.1, read as the reverse complement.
GAACTTTTGCTTTTTTACTCAAGTCGTTCGCAATTGATTCGAGAAGTAATCCGTCCAAAACTCAAAGAAGGGTATTTTGTTCTTTCCGACCGATTTCATGATTCTTCAACAGCCTATCAAGGTTACGGACGCGGACTTAATTTGGATTTTATTGAAAAACTGAATGAATTTGTACTGGGCGAAACCGTACCGGACATTACATTTTTTATTGATGTTCCTCTTGACGTAATTCAAAAGCGAAAAGAGCTGAAAAATGGTTTGGTGCTCGATAGAATTGAATCGTCGGATGATGATTTTTATACCAGAGTAAGGGAAGGGTATTATCAGATATCGGAAAAAGAGGATAGGTTTAAAATTATTGACGGAAGTAGGAATATTGAAATAATTTTTGAGGAAATTCGTTCAATCTTAGTTGCTCATCCAAAGTTCAGAGGAAAAGATGAATAACAAACATAAATTGATAATTCCCGTACTATTGCTTTTTGTCTTTGCCGGCATGATGCGGAGCGACGGGGATATTTATTATCGTATATCTAAAAGTGTTGATATTTTTGGGGAAGTTTTCAGACAAGCCACATTAAATTACGTTGACCCGATTAATCCCGAAAAGTTTGTCGAATCCGGAATAAAGGGGATGTTGGGCTCGCTTGACCCGTACACTGTTTTTTATAATAAGGATTTACAGAAAGATGTAGAAGTTTTAACTCGTGGAAGATACGGCGGAATAGGAGCGACAATCGGATTACGAGATGATAGGATTACAATTATCAGTTTGATGGACGGACACTCGGCTCAGAGGCAAGGATTGAGAATAGGAGATGTTATTCTTCAGATTGACTCGATTAAAATGGGTCCCGAAAATTATGAATTACTTGGTGCAAATCTAAAAGGGAAACCGGGTTCAATAGTTAATCTTAAAATTTATCGTGAAGGTATTTCGGATACATTAAATTTTAGTTTGGTTCGTGAGGAAATTGAAATTAAAAATTTGGTCTTTGCTGATTTTTGGCCGGAAAACAGTAACAATATACTCTTGAAATTAACAGGATTTTCCCGGACAGCAGGAGACGAAGTTGGAACTGCGCTTCTTCGATTGAAAAAGAAAAAAGAAATTAAATCGGTAATTTTGGATTTGCGCGGCAATCCCGGAGGTTTGCTTGATGCAGCGATTGATGTTTCCGAAAAGTTTTTGCCGACAAAAAGTTTGATTGTGTCGATTATGGGCCGCGATTCGATTAAAACAAAAAGTTTTTATTCTCGTGAAAACCCGATTGCCGGCAAAGTGAAAATGGTTGTGCTGATCAACGGCGGCTCTGCATCTGCATCTGAGATTGTTACCGGCGCTTTACAAGACCACGATCGTGCAGTTGTGATGGGAACCCGCTCTTTCGGAAAAGGTTTGGTACAAACAGTGATACCGCTTCCTTACGATAACACTATGAAGATTACTACAGCGCGGTATTACACTCCGAGCGGCAGATGTATTCAGAAACTGGATTACTCTAAAAAAGTTTTGGATAAACCTGCACATAATCTTAAAAAAGAATTTTTTACCGATAATCGCCGTGCCGTTTTTTCGGCCGGAGGAATATTGCCTGATTCAACAATCAAGCAGAAAAAGTTACACGAAGTTGTAGGTAGCCTTCTGTCAAAAGGAATGTTTTTTAAGTTTGCATCTTATTTTTATAACAAAAACGAAGATAGTGTTATACAAAATAGAGTTGATGATAATAAACTTTTTGACAAATTTAATAGTTACCTGAAAAACAATAAATTTAGTTTTCAAACCGAAGAAGATAAGTTATTGACTCAGTTACGTAAATCGGAATTATGTGCGGAAAATAAAACATTGAAAAATAAAATGGATGAACTTCAGTCGATTTTGGATAAGGCTGAAAATGCTGAGCTTGAGAAGAACAAATCTGAAATTGTAAATTTGATAAGGTGGGAATTAGCAGCGAGAGTAAATGGGATTCGCGGCAGAGTTGAAGAGATGCTGAAGGAAGATTTGCAGGCAAAAGCAGCATATTCCTTCTTGCAAAACGATTCAGTTTATTTTAAGATGTTAAAACTTAACTAGAAAGGAATGGGAAACTTTTTCATTTCTTAATTGTTCATTAAATCGTATTTTTAAAATTTATATGTATATCTATTTATATTATTTAATAAGAAATAAACTAAAAATTCAGAGTTAAAATGAAATCGCCTAAAATTGTATTTAAGAAAAATCCGCAATTTGCTAAATGTCCCTCGTGCGGGGAATTTGCCACCTTGCATAAGTCTAAGTCTCGTTCTCCATGGGAACAATTTGTTAGAAAGTTTACACCATTTAAATATTACAGATGTAAAAAATGCGGGTGGAGAGGTACTGTATTTACTTATAAATTAACAAAGACTTCATTTAAAAATCTTGCAGGGTATCTTTTTGTTGCTTTAATAGTAGCTTACATTGTTAAGGTGATTTTGAAAATGTTTATTATTAAGTAAGAGATTAATATTTATTGACCTTTTTTGAACTTAGAAAAAATTTTTTATAGATTTGATGAAAATATCAGGAGGAAAAAATGACTAACAAAAAGAGCTATGAATTTAAGGCTGAAATTAAACAACTACTAAATATCTTAGTTCACTCCCTTTACACTAACAAAGAAATTTTCGTTCGCGAGTTGGTCTCAAATGCTTCCGACGCTTTGGACAAGCTTCGTTTTGAAGTAACCAAAGGTACTGATGTTAAAGATTCGGACTTGCCTTTAGAGATTAACATTAAAACCGATTCAAAGAAAAACTTGCTTACAATTTCCGATTCCGGAATAGGAATGACAGAAGAAGAACTTGTAAATAATATCGGTACGATTGCAAAATCGGGAACCGGCGAGTTTTTGAAAAAACTTTCGGAAAGCAAGGAAGATGCGTCAACATTGATTGGAAAATTCGGTGTTGGGTTTTATTCCGTATTTATGGTTGCCGAAAAGGTGGTAATAAAATCTCGTTCTTTCGATAAAGATGCTGTAGCGATTAAATGGGTTTCTGACGGCTCAGGCAGTTATGAAATTGAAGAGTTGGATGAGGATATAAAGAGAGGCACCGAGATTGAAATTCATCTGAAAGAAGATGAAAAAGAGTTTGCCGAAGAATACAGAATTGAAAATATCATTAAAACTCATTCTAATTTTATTTCCTTCCCGATAAAGCTAAACGGAAAACAAATTAACACTGTTTCGGCAATTTGGCGGGAACCGAAATCCTCAATAAAGAAAGAGGATTATGTTGAGTTTTATAAATTTTTAACCTACGATACTGAAGAACCGATGGAGATTATTCATAACTCTGTTGATGCCCCGATTCAGTTCACAAGTCTTCTTTTCATTCCCCGAAAACGGTTCGATTTCTTCGGACTTTCTAAAGATGACTACGGATTGGACCTTTACGTACGAAGGGTTTTGATTCAGCATAAAAATAAAGATTTGTTGCCTGAGTATCTCGGTTTTGTAAAAGGTGTCGTGGAATCTGAAGATTTGCCTCTTAATATTTCGCGCGAAACTTTACAGCAGAATATTATCTTCTCGAAAATTTCAACCAGCGTAACATCAAGCGTGCTTAACTATCTTAAGAAGATGGCTGAAGAGCGTCCTGAAGATTATGTGAAATTTTGGAATGAACACGGAAGAGTTTTTGCCCTCGGTTACGGCGATTTTGTAAATACGGAAAAATGGATTGAACTTTATCGTTTTAATTCCTCTGAAATGGAAGATGAGAAGAAATTGACTTCTTTTGCAGAGTATGTCGAACGTATGAAAGATGGTCAAAAGGAAATTTATTATATTTTTGGTCCGACTCGTTCGGCAGTGCAAAATGACCCGCATACCGAAATCTTTAAGAAAAAGGGCATTGAAGTAATTTATCTTTATGATCCGGTTGACGAATTTGCGTTAAACTCGGTAAGAAAATACAAAGATTACGAAATTAAATCTGTTGACCAGGCAGACCTTTCAAAAATCGAAAAATTGGCGGATGTTGTAAAAGATGAAAATGAAAAACCTGAAGAATTGGACAAAGAAGATAGGCTGCAGTTAGCAAGTCTTTTGGCAAAGATGAAGGAAATTCTCGGCGATAAAGTTACTCAAGTACGCGAAAGTAAAAGGTTAAGTGACAGTCCTTCCGTACTTGTAAATCCGGATGATTCACTCTCATCTTCAATGCAAAAAATTCTACAGATAACTAACAACGATGACTCAATCCCGAAAAGAATAATGGAAGTTAACGGAAATCATCAATTGATAAGAAACTTGCTGAAAGTATTTAAACATGATTCTCATGACGAATATATCAAGGAAGTTACAGAACATCTTTACGAATCGGCATTGTTGCTGGACGGTTATTTGAAAGATCCGCACAAGTTAGTTAAGGATATAAACAGTTTCCTTGAAAAATCAAGCGAGTGGTACACTAAAATTAAAAATCTTTAATAATTAATCTCGAATTATTTCTTTAGGTTGTCTTTAAAGCTTTTGCTTTTTAGGCAACCTTTTAATTTTAAATAGGTTTTATTTTTGAATTATCAAAACAAGCATAGAATAGCGGCTTTCGATATTTTGCGTGCATTAGCCGTACTGCTTATGGTGGAAGGACATACGGTCCATGTTTTTTTGTCGTCATCGCTTCGTAACGGTTCCTCAATCGGATTTGAAATTTGGAAGTATTTACGCGGATTTACTGCGCCCCTTTTTATGTTTATTGCAGGAGCGGTTTTTATCTATCTTCTCCTTGCCGATGATGAAACCGGTTATAAGCCCGAAAGGTTGCGGAAAGGGTTGAGTAGAGGAGTTTTGCTTATATTTTTAGGGTACTTGCTCCGTTTCCCTTCGTTTAATTTAGTTCGGCTTTTGCACGTTACCGATGGACAGATGAAGACATTCGCTTCGGTTGACGCTCTCCATATAATCGGGATCGGGCTGATTCTATTATCCTTAATCGTTTTAATTTCGGCAAGATTTAAACTTAATTTGATAGTAATATTTGTTTTATCTTTGTCTATCTCAGGATTACTGAAATTTTTATTGAATGATTCCTCATTAATCTTAGGTTTCCCGCTTTTTGTAAAAGCCTATTTTACTAATAGTTTCGGGAGTATCTTTCCTTTATTTCCATGGCTCGGTTATATTTTTCTGGGCGGATTATTCGGTTACTTGACGAAAAAGAAAATATTAACTAAAACCGAGAATCTTTTCGTTCTCTCGCTTTCGTTTCTTATTTTTATTGTTGGATTATTTAACAACTTAACTTCCGATGATTGGTTAGTTGTGCAAGCAACATCAATAATAGTAAAAATGTCCGGCGTAGTATTACTTTTTATTTTCATTGATATTTTTACGGATAAAATAAACCGCTTGCCTGAAATATTGCTTTTGTTAGGAAGAAACTCGTTATTAATTTACGTTGTGCATTTGGTCATTCTTTACGGTTCCCCCATTTCATTGGGGTTTTATCAGATAGTGCCGGAAAGGTTTTCGCTTCTCTTAACGATAGTATTTGTTCTGATAATGGAAATGCTAATGATTTTTATGGCTCGGTTGAAAGAGAAACAATCTATCAAGAAAAATATATATGGATTAATAAAAGTTTATGGAAAGATCACTTAATACAAATCCGAATCTTAGTTCCGATGAAGTTCAGTTCGAACAAACAATTCGGCCTGTAAGTTTCGAACAGTTTTTCGGACAGGATAAGATTGTAAACAATCTTCGTGTTTTTATATCGGCGGCAAAAAAAAGAGGAGAAGGGCTTGATCACGTTTTGCTAACCGGCCCTCCCGGATTAGGGAAAACAACCCTCGCCAATATTATCGCTAACGAAATGGAAGTCCCGATAAAATCTTCTTCAGGCCCCGTTCTGGAAAAGCCTGGCGATTTGGCCGGAATTTTAACTAACCTCGAAGAAAAATCAGTTCTGTTTATTGATGAAATTCACAGATTAAGTCCGGTCGTTGAGGAATACCTTTATTCTGCAATGGAAGATTTCACTTTGGATATTATGATTGATACCGGTCCAAGTGCCCGGACTGTTCAAATAAAACTTCCGCCGTTTACTTTGGTCGGAGCTACAACTCGTGCCGGATTGTTGACGGCGCCTTTACGCGACCGTTTCGGCATTAAATCGAGATTGTCATATTATGACAGCACACTTCTTTCGATGATTGTAAAACGTTCTGCGGGAATATTGAATGTTGAGATTGATGAAAATGCCGCAGTCGAAATTGCAAAGCGTTCACGGGGAACACCTCGAATTGCAAACAGACTTTTAAGACGCACACGCGATTTTTCAGACTTTCAGGCTAAAGATAAAATAGATTTGGAAGTTGCCAAAATAGCCCTCGAAGCTTTGGAGGTTGACGATGACGGGCTGGACGAAATGGATAAAGATATTCTCCTCTCTATTATAGATAAGTTTGCCGGCGGTCCTGTCGGACTTAATACAATTGCCGTTTCCGTTAATGAAGATGCGGGAACTATTGAGGAAGTTTATGAGCCGTTTTTGATTCAGCAAGGTTTTTTGCAGAGAACTCCGCGTGGACGAGAGGCTACCGAGTTAGCCTACAAAAGATTTAATCGGACTAAAAGAAAAAATCATTCCGAAGAAAAAGGATTATTTGAATAATGATTGAAGTTGGAAATATAAAAATCGGCGGAAATAATCCGCTGACTGTGATAGCCGGACCTTGTGTTGTGGAAAACCGAGATATGATTTTCTACACTGCGGAAAAAATAAAGCGAGTTTGTGAAGAGCTTGAAATGCCGTTTGTTTTTAAATCGAGTTACAAAAAGGCTAACCGTACAAGTCCGGATTCCTTTGTAACAATCGGAGAAGAGAAAGCACTGAAAATTTTATCCGATGTAAAAGCTGAATTTAATCTTCCGATAATTACCGATATTCATAAAGAATCGGAAGCCGAAAGTGTTGCTGAAGTTGCCGATATATTGCAAATTCCGGCGTTCCTTTGCAGGCAAACGGATTTATTAATTGCAGCAGGTAAGACCGGCAAAGTAGTTAATATCAAAAAAGGACAATTTCTTGCTCCTGAAGATATGAGGCACGCCGCCGCAAAAGTTTTATCAACCGGAAATAAAAAGATAATGTTTACCGAAAGAGGAACTACATTCGGTTATCACAATTTGGTTGTTGATATGCGCTCGCTTGAGGTTATGAAAAACTTAGGATATCCCGTCGTGATGGATGCGACTCATTCCGTGCAGATGCCTTCAAGCTCGAATGTTACGGGCGGTAATCCTGAATTTATTTTTCCTCTTGCCCGAGCTGCCGCCGCTGTTGGTGTTGATGCGCTTTTCCTCGAAGTGCATCCCAATCCCAAAGAAGCGCTAAGTGATGCCGGAAGTCAACTTCCGCTTGAGAAATTAAGAGATCTGCTCTCCGTAATAAAACAGATTGATTCAATTGCAAAAAACATTTAAGGAATTTTGATTTGACTAAAAAAGAAATTATTGAGAATGGAAAAAGAGTAATTCAACTTGAATCGGAAGCTGTAGCAAAGTTGATTGACAGGCTTGACGAAGACTTTGCCAATGCTGTTGAAACAATATATAAAGCGGAAGGACGTGTAATTGTTAGCGGTGTCGGAAAGTCCGGATTGATTGCACGGAAAATAGTTGCCACAATGAATTCAACCGGAACACCGGCTATCTTTCTGCATCCGGTTGATGCAATGCACGGAGACCTTGGTATTGTTAGAAAAGAAGATGTGGTTATTCTTATTTCCAAAAGCGGCAATACGGAAGAGCTGCACGATTTGATTATTATGTTTCAGAGAATTGGAGTACCGATTATTGCAATGACAAGCAGCGATGAATCATTCCTTGGGAAGCATTCAGATTATTTCCTGGATGTTAGTGTTTCGGAAGAAGCTTGCCCGTTTGATTTGGCGCCTACTTCTTCAACAACAACAACTCTTGCAATGGGTGATGCGCTTTCAATAGCTCTCTTGCAATATCGTAATTTTACTCCGGACGATTTCGCACTTCTTCATCCGGCCGGAATGCTCGGTAAGCGTTTGACCCTTAAAATAAAGGAGATTATGATTACCGGAAATGATATTCCGATTGTGAAATTGTCAACACCTTTTAAGGAAACAATAATTGAAATCACTTCGAAGAGGCTGGGAACTACCGCCGTTGTCGATGATGAAGGCAAATTAGCGGGAATCGTTACAGACGGTGACTTGCGTAGATTGTTGGAACGGGAAACAAATCTGGAAGGAATGACAGCAGCAGATTTGATGACTCCAAACCCTAAAACAATTGACAAGGAAATGTTGGCTTCTTATGCGATTACAAAGATGGAGAATTTTAAGATTACTTCTTTAGTTGTAATTAACGAAAATAAAATTCCTGTCGGGATTATTCATTTACACGATTTAGTTAACCTGGGCTTTCAACCAAATGAAAAGTAGTTTGATAACAGCCATTCTGATGATTTTTTTTGTTGTCTCTTGTGGCGAAAAAAAAATCGAACCCCAAGTTGATTTGACCGAGGGAGATTCAATTCCATCTCAGGAAAGTTGGGGAGACACAATTTTTTTTACCGATAACGGCCAACTTCAAGCAAAATTAATAAGCGCACATTTGAAGGAATTTTCCGATGTCAAAATCAAGTATCTGGATTCAATTAAAATCTTCTTCTTTAAAAACTCCAAAACCCCGTCATCTGTTTTGACAGCTGAAAAAGGGATTGTTAACGATAAACTTCATAAAATGCAGGCAGACGGAAATGTAGTGGTTACCGGAGCTAACGGACGTATATTGAAAACTCCGGAATTAATTTGGTTAAACAAAAAGAATAAAATTTACAGCGATAAAGAGGTTTGGATTTCAGATAACGGAGAAATAATTGAGGGAATCGGTTTTGAATCGGATAAAGATTTGAACAATTATGTTATAAGAAAAATTACAGTAATTACCGGCAAGGTAAAATAATGAATGCAGATTCAATTAAAGTAATGTTGCTTGTGGTTCTCTTGAGTGTGCTGATTTACGGACAGCAGAGTAACTCCGTTACTATTGTCGGTGATAGTCTGATTGGTAAAACAATAAACGGAGAAAAGATTAGAGAAGTAATCGGAAACGTTATAATAAAGAGCGGCAATGCCACAATCAATTGCGACAAGTCTGTTCAACATTTGGAATCTTCGAAAATAGATTTATTCGGGAATGTTTATTTTGTTCAAGATACTTTAACGCTAATAACTTCAAGGGCACATTATCTTAGTAAGCAAGATTCCCTTATCTTAGACACAAATTTTACAATTATCGTCAACAGTGACTCGTTAACGGCACAAAAGGGAACGTATTCAGGAAGGGGAGATCTTGCGCAATTGTTCGGTAATGTTCATCTTAAAAGAGACAGTTTAAATCTCTTATCGGAAAAACTTTTATTTTATAGGAATACAAATAAAATTATTGCAACTACTAATGTGAAGGTTTTAAATTCCACTTCTATTTTGAATTCGGATTCATTAATTTATTTTACGGATGATAACATAACTCTCTCCTTTAAGGGAGTTTCTCTTTATAATAAAAAAGAATCTTTTATTTTGTTCGGGGATGAGTTAGTTGATTCCGGAAAAATAAAATATACGGAAGTGATTGGAAGTCCGTTGCTATTTAAGGTGGATAGTTTAGATGGCGGGGAACAAGATTCTCTTTATGTTCTTTCAAATCGGATGACAATGAAAAATGATTCGGATAGAATAGTAACAGCAAATGGTAATGTGAGAATCTTACGGAAGAATCTTTCAATAGTTGCCGATTCATCAATATTTAAAATCGATTCAAATCGTTTTACCGCAATAAAAACAAGGGAATACGGCGAACCGGTAAAACTTTGGTATAACAAAACACAAGTAACCGGAGATTCCGTATTTGTTTTGCTTGATAACAATACTCTTCGGAAGGTAATTATTAAGAAAAATGCACAACTTATTTCCACTGAGGATTCACTGAGATTTAGATATAATCAAATAACGGGAAACAGCATCGTAATGGATTTTGCAGGCGGGAAATTAAAGTCAATATTTGTTGACGGAAATGTTCTAAGTATTTATTATATGTTAGATAAAGGGATTTCAAACGGATTGATTAAATCCTCGGCACGTTCTACATTAGTTGAGTTTGATAGTAATGGAGTTGCAAAAGTGAAATTGTTCGGAACTCCGAAAAGTGAGTATCATCCCGAGAATTTAATTGATGGAAATGAATCGGATTTTTTGCTTCCCGGTTTTAAGTTATTTCAGAATAAACCGAAAAGAAGATTGTTTATTAACAGAATAAAAAGAAATAAAAACTTTATATTTTAATCTACTAAAAAGAGATAAATGTTTTTTATGAAATTAGAGAGTAAAGATTTAGTAAAAATTTATAAAAAAAGAAGAGTTGTAAATAAGGTTTCCGTTGGTGTGGAGCAGGGGGAAATAGTTGGACTGCTTGGGCCAAACGGTGCAGGTAAAACTACCACTTTTTACATGATTGTCGGAATGATAAAACCTGAAGAGGGGAAGGTTTTTCTTGATAATTCCGAAATCACTAATCTGCCTATGTATAAACGCGCAAGATTGGGTGTGGGTTATCTTCCTCAAGAAGCATCGGTGTTTCGCGGCTTGTCTGTCGAGGATAATTTGCTCTCTGTGCTTGAAATGATG
>CAZMZM010000009.1:52113-58596 GCA_964570865.1 uncultured Melioribacter sp. | reverse complement strand
CAATCAAAGCCGGTAAATATTCGGATACAAAGAAAATGATTCTGATGAAATAATTAGAAATATTAAATAAACTAATACACAATTCATAAGTTGCCCCGAGTTAAATCTCGGGGTAGCTTTTTTTATTGAGAGTTCTATGATTAAAGTAAAAAAACTGAAAACAAAATACAGATATACAAACACAATTCGAATCCTTTTTCAATCAATTATTTTATTACTTTTAGTTTACGTGGCGGTTCGTCCTTTTTTTGATGCAGGTTATGTCGCAGACTTTGAGGCATATTGTCCCTTCGGAGGTTTATCCGCATTAATGAGCAAATGGAACCTGGGTTCGCTCTCGTGTCAAATGGGAGGAACACAAATAATGTTGGGACTTGCATTATTAGCCGCCGCATTTTTGGTCGGCAAATTGTTTTGCAGTTACATTTGTCCTATTGGTTCCGTATCCGAGTGGTTAGGAAAGATAGGGGATAAGTTTCATCTTAGAATTAAGATGCCTAACCTGTTGGATAGAGGTTTTCGAATTTTTAAGTATGCTTTGCTTTTTGTATCTGTTTATTTTACAATGGTATCAAGCGAACTTTTTTGTAAAGAGTTTGACCCTTATTACGCAGTGGTTACAGGATTTGCGAGTCGTGATATAGTTTTGTATTTTGCACTTCCTGCATTGCTTATTACAATCTTAGGCGCAATATTTTTCAGACTTTTTTGGTGCAAATATCTTTGTCCGCTTGGAGCGGTTACAAATATTTTCAATAATATTATTCCTACGATTGTTGTAATTGCAATTTACGTTGCAGCTAATTTGTTTGGTGCAGACTTAGGTTTAGTTTGGCTCTTAGGGGGTCTTGTATTGGTTGGTATGATTACTGAAGTTGGGTTTATGCGCAGCTTTAGTCTCTCTTTAACTAAAATTAAACGTGAACCTTCTACATGTACCATGTGCGGACTTTGCGACGATAGTTGTCCGGAAGGAATTAAAGTCAGCGAGTATGAAACTGTAAATCACGTTGATTGTAATCTCTGCACAGATTGTGTTTATTCGTGTCCCGTAAATAATACACTGACTATTAGCGGTAAAAAATCATCAAAATATTTGGCACCTGCGGCAGTAATCATTTTTATTGCACTCGGTTTTATTTTTGCCGATAATTATGAAATAGCAACTTTATCTGAAAGATGGGGCGGATTTGAAAATGTTAAGCATGCGAAAGTTCTCGAAATACAGGGATTAAAAACAGTTAAATGTTTCGGAAGCGCAACTTCATTTAAGAATCAGATTTCACGTTTTAAAGGAATAAAAGGGCTTGATGCTTATGCCGGTTCTCATACCGTCAAAATATATTATGACCCTGAAGTTACAAATGCCGAGAAAATTAAGAGCGAAGTTTTCAGTCCGATGAAGATGAGAGTTCGTCGCATAAAAGGGGAAGTGCTTGACTCTATTACCGTTGCCGAATTTAAGATAGAAAAACTTTTTGATAGAGTTGACCATACTAATTTGGTTTATGCCTTACGAAAAGATAAAGCGGTTTTCGGAATGGCAACTCATTTCGGCGAACCAATATTAGTTGATGTTTATTATGATGCCTCAAAAACCACTCCCGAAGAGATTAAGAAAGTTATGAAAGCTGACGAAGTTTCAATTAAATATTCGAACGGGAAGATAGTAAATAATGAAATTGATTTCGATGTTTATGATGATTGGCAAATTAAAGGTAAAATTCCGGTTGCCGAATACAATGCTATTATGTTTAGCGGATTCGACAGAAAGTTTAACCACTATAGTAAATACAAACTTGATGAACTTAACGTTTTAATTTATCCTATGCCTGAAGCTGCCAATTCAACTTTAGCCAAACGATTAAGCTATCTTGTCAGTCATTTATCAAATGAAAAAGGGATAGTACGTTTCTCTACCCGTTTCATTAACGGGCCTAAGGCGTTAGTATATTTTAATCCTAAATTAATTACGATTGAAAGAGTTAAAGCTGCAATTTCATCTCCGATTATGAAAGTACATTTCAGAGGTGGTGAAGTTAAAGAAGTAAAAAATCCATATAAATCAAAACCGGATGGAAAAGTTTTTCCGGCGACAAAATTTATCAATAAAAAAATATAACGGAAAATTAATGGAATATGTTGTTGAAGTTAATGATTTAACTCATTACTACGGGAAAAAGAGAGTTTACGAGAATCTTAATTTTAAGATTAAGAAGGGAAGCGTTTTCGGTTTGCTCGGGAAAAACGGAACGGGAAAAACCACAACAATTAATATTCTCAATGGGTTCCTTAAACCGAAATCGGGAAGGTGCTTAATTTTCGGGGAAGATTCATATAAGCTTTCTCCTGAAACCAAAGCACGTGTAGGTTTTTTGATTGAGGGGCACATACAGTATTCATTTATGAATATTTCCCAAATCGAAAAATTTTATTCAAAGTTTTACCCAAAATGGAAAAAGGAACCTTACTGGGAATTAATGTCGAAATTAAAAGTATTGCCTAATCAGCCTTTATCTAAAATGTCATGCGGGCAGCAATCACAAGTGGCACTTGGCTTACTCCTTGCGCAAGATCCCGATTTGCTGATACTTGACGATTACTCTATGGGATTGGATGCCGGTTATCGGAGGCTTTTTCTCGATTACCTTGCCGAATATGCAAAGGCAGAGGAGAAGACAATTTTTATTACATCCCACATTATTCAAGATTTGGAAAACTTTCTCGAGGATTGCGTTATTCTTGATTATTCCGGCGTAGTATTAACAATGCCGATTAGAGAATTTAAGAAAAACTTCAAGCATTTTCGTTTTGATTCAACTAAGGAGCTATTTTTAGAGAAAGACGAAGTAGTTTCTAATTTTGAACAGATTAAAGATGCAGTTTCTCTCTATTCATTCAAGACATTAGACGAAGTAACCAAATATCTTAAGGATAAAAATATTTCATACGAAAATTTACGTGAAGAACCAATGGATTTGGAAGACGCATTTGTTGGAATTACAGGAAAATATTAGGAGTAAAAATGTTTATTGCTTTATCATATAAAGAGTGGCTTAAAACGAGATGGGTTTTACTTGCCGCTATTATTTTAGGAATAACATCCATTTTAACGATATTCCTAAATCTTGGCGCTATCGCAGAGTTTAATGATGCTAATGCCGTTTGGAACTACATAGTTTATAAGAAATACCTTTTTTACGGTGATTTTAAATTTGTACCGGCAATTATCGGATTTATTATTGCCGTTGCACAGTTTTATTCCGAAGCAAATAATTTGAGATTAAAACTTACGCTCCATCTTCCGTTGAATGAGAATAAACTTTTGTTTTACATGCTTGGTTACGGAACATTGATACAGTTTGTTTTACATATTATTTTTATTTTGTTACTTTCATTTGTTACATCACTCTTTTTCCCCTCCGAAATTGTTGTCAGTCAGTTCTACACTGTGCTGCCCTGGATTTTTTCGGGTTTTGTTACATATTTTTTTGTTTCGGCTATTATGGTTGACACACTTTGGCCTAGAAGAGTAATCTTACTTCTAACCGGATATGAAATAATTTCGTTTTATCTAATTTCTAATGGCTATAATAGTTATATGCACTCAATACAATGGTTTGTGATTATAGGTGTTCTTGAGTTTTTCCTAATATTTCTTTCGGGTTTTAGATTTAAGAGAGGTGCAAGATGAAACTAATTAAAACCTCAAGAATAATTTTACTGTTATCTATTGTTCTGGTATTGTCGGTTGTAATTCCAAAATATTATTGGAAGATGTTTGAAAAAAAACCTAAAGTTCCCACTTATATTTATTCATCAACAGTTCACGATTTTATTTCGATGAATGTTATTAATAAATCAATCCACTGGCTTGATAATAATGGGAAAAAGATAATTCGTCGCGAATTTGAGCAACTGGCGCCGCTTTATTATTATCGTACTTTAATGTATCACAGCTTGATGCCTGATTCAATTAACGGGGAAAAAGTTGATATTGAAAAGATAAAACTCAATACGATTTTTACTAATATTAAACCCGCAGATATACAAACGTCAGTGATCCAACTGGCACCGCTTATCGAATCAAAACCGGATGGGCCTAAGTTAAATATGCCTAAGGACTTTTTTAGAATTACCGAAAGAATGGAATTTATTAATTGCGAATCTAACAGTATTGAAGAAGTTCCGTCAAAATTGTTCACTAAAGCATTAGTTGATGCCGGGTTCACTTTCCCCGCTAAAAATTTCTGGGGAAATCCGTCAACAATGAAACCTTACGATGACGGATACTTTATTTTAGATTCGGCTGGTAATTTATTTCATTTACTTAAAGTTCACGGAAAACCGGTAATTAATAAAATAAATATGCCGGAAGGAGTGAAACCGGTATTTATTAGTATTACGGAAATACGATTGCGGGAATTTCATGCCATTGTAGTAACAGAAAAAAGCGAAGTTTACTTGATTTCATTTGATCATTACAAATTTATTAAACTGCCGTTAGAGGAGTATAATTATAAAACAATGCAGTTTAGAATGAATGGAAATATTTTCACAAGAACATTTACTTTAATTGATAACAGCAGTGAAAGCATAATTGTTACTAACAGAAATTATGAACAAATTGCTGAAAAAAAATATCGTTGGATTAATAAATGGGATACAAACAGCGGTAAAGTATTTAACGCATTGTTCCCGTTTACAATTTCCCTAACCAGTCAAGACAGTACTTTTGTGAATTTCTATTTTACTTATGCCGGATGGATTACACTAATCGGAATTATCGGTTCTCTAATATTTTATTTTTTCTACAACATACGAAGAAAGGAAGAGAAAAGTAATTGCTTCTTTGATTTCGTTCTAATTGCTTTTACAGGTCTTTACGGATTGATTGCCGTTCTTCTTATTAAAGATGAATCGTGGAAGGTTTAAACTATTTAAAATAAAAAGGGCGAACAATTAGTTCGCCTTTTTTTTACAGTTATTATTCTGCAACATTAACAACAACTTCGTCGCTTTGCCATAAACCGTGTTTTGTGCAATATGCCATTGCGGTTAATTTCATTTTCTTCTTTGTAGGAACAATATAAAAATCAACTTCAACTTGGTCGGCTTGGTTACCTAAAGTTCCGGCTACAAAATTAGCTTGAGCTAAAAATGTCTCTCCGTCCCAAAGCTGAACGTAAGCAATGTAATGATCGAAATCGTCAGGATGTTTGTATTCGTCGCCGACTTTTACTTTTACTTTAAATTTTTCTCCCATTTTTGCATTTGATTCACAATATATAAATGCTGAGTGGCGGTCGATATAATCTTTTTTAGCTTCTTTGTCAATCTCAGAAATATCTTGATAGCGATTAATGTTCATTTTGGATCTCCTTTTTTTATTAATAAAATCTATTTCAAAACTTTTTGAAAAATTATATATTCTTCAATAGAAAGATAATGTTTTAAAAGTATTTTTTCATAAAAATACTTAGCGTCTTTTATTCGGGCTTCCTCAAAATAATGTGGAACAGGAATTTGGAACAATATATTAAAATAAACATCCTTAGTTGTAATAAGAGAGATATGAAAATGTTGGACAACAAAGTTCCAAATCTGAAATAGCTGAAGATATAATTGTCAAATATCTGCTTGCGTAAGAGGATTGGAGCGGTTTCAAAAAATTCACTTTTAAATTAAGAGAGAAGATTGAAGTAATGAGAAATGATATAATTGTAACAAAAACAAAATTTAATGAATACAGCATAAAAGAAAGTACGATTAATTCGGCATTTAGTTAAATAGGAACAGTATCGGAAACTATTGAGCTTAAGTTGAGAAACTCGGCATTTTATTATTGGCAGAAAATTCATACCTAAAAAAGTTGATGTTTAGTGTGAAAAAATCCGCTATATCGAACAACTTTTATATTGATGGCTAATTTCACAAAACTTTTATCTCAAGATATTTCTTAGGATTTTTCTTAATATCGGTAATCAACGAATCGATTGAAATGATGGTTTTATTCAAGTTGAAATAAAGCGAATCGTTTTGCGCCAGTTTCCCTAAACTTCCTTCTCCTTTATTTATACGGTTAAGAAGCTCATCCAATTTTGAACTTGCCGATGTGGATTTTTTTAAGAACTGTTGCAGCTGTACTGAATTTTTATCGAGAGAATCAATTAAGAGAGAAAGTTTATCCTTGTTTTGTATCGTAAAGTTACTCAAGTTTTTCATTGTTGATTTTAAATCTCCGTTAATAATTCCACGAATTTCTTTTATCGATTTTCCTATATCCGTGAATGTGGAGTTGAGATTGCTAAGCGTTTTTTCCCCTGAAAGATTAATTAAGTTATCAAGTAGTTTATCAATCTTTGGGGATAAGTCAGTCAAGTTTGTTATTGCGTCTCCCAATCCGGGACTTACGCTGCCTTTAACCAAATCACCGGATCGAATGAATTTTTTAGATTTACCCGGTTCAATCTCAAGAATTTT
>CAZMZM010000009.1:16876-52013 GCA_964570865.1 uncultured Melioribacter sp. | reverse complement strand
TTCGTTTAATCTTGTCCGAGTTCAATTTTACCTCTTATGAAATCATTAAAAATAATATTATCCTGTTCCCAAATTTTATCCGCATCACAAACAGTAATTATATTTCCTTTATACAACATAGCGACCTTATCTGAAATTGCTTCAACTCCGCTGATGTCGTGGCTGATTATCAAACTTGTGATATTCAGTTCTGTATTAAGCTTTTTAATCAACGAATTTATTACGTTTGAAAGTACAGGGTCAAGTCCGGTAGTGGGTTCATCATACAACAGATATTTTGGTTTCATTGCTATTGCTCGTGCAATTGCTACACGCTTCATCATCCCGCCGCTGAGTTCCTCGGGATAAACATTATTAATCCCTTTCAGATCAACCATTTCAAGCGATTCATCGATTAATCTCTTTCTCTCTTTTTCAGCGAGATGTTTTTGAATTTGCAGTGCCAGATCAATATTTTCTTCAATGTTCATCGAATCCCATAAAGCGCCTTCCTGAAAAACCATTGCAGTTTTAAATCTGATTTTTTTATTGAAATCTGCTTCGGAAAAGCCGGTAGTATTAATTCCGTCTATCTCAATTTCGCCTTTGTCTTGCGTAAGCAACCCGATAATAGTTTTCAGAAGAACTGATTTTCCTGTACCGCTTTTCCCGATAACACTTAAAATTTCCCCTTCGTTAACATTAAGATTAACATCATTGAGAACAACTTTGCTGCCGAAGGTTTTATGTAAGTTTTTGATAGAAATCATATAATAAAATATAAAGTTGCAGAAATTAAATAATCCAGCATTAAAATATCCACCGATGCCCAAACTACGGCTAACGTAGTAGCTTGCCCGACGCCTTTTGCGCCACGCTTTGAATTTATTCCGAAATATGAACCGAAAATAACAATAACAACACCAAAGATGTAAGATTTAATTAAACTTGTTACTACATCACTAACATAAAAATCATGACGCATCCCTTTAACAAAACCTTCCCAGCTTAATCCGATTGCAAAGTGTGATGAAAAGAATCCTGCTAATATTCCTGTAAAATCCGCAAAAACTAAAAGTACCGGAACGGCAAACATTGCCGCAACAAGACGGGGCATTACAAGAAACTCAATCGGGTCAATGGCAAAACTCCGGAGTGCGTCAAGTTGCTCGGTTACTTTCATAGTTCCCAGTTCCGCTGAAATTCCGGCTGCAACTCTGCCGGATAGGATTAATCCGATGATAATAGGACCCATCTCAAGTAACATAGAACGGAGAATTAAACCTCCTTCCATCCAATGCGGAGTGTAGGGATTCATCTGAGTACCAATTTGAACTCCTAAAGCCAAACCGATAAATGCTGATGTAATTAATACTATTGGGAATGATTTTCTTCCGATGTAATGGAATTGGTCAATTATTTGTTTAACATAAATAGGAGCTTTTTTAATTGCAAGAAAAGCTCGAAAAAGCATAATTCCCAATCTGCCATATTCGGAGAGGAAGAAGTGAGTAAATGAACCTAAAAAAGTAAGAAATTTTCGCATTATCCGGCTTTTTGTTCGGGTAATAATTAAATATTAGTCAGTAATATAGCAAATATAAAAATTAAAAAAAATTATAATTTTATTACCGAATTTTCCGAGTCACCAAAATATGTTTTAACATGTTTATCGGCATCAGGTTCATTAAACCATGTTTCGCCATCTCCTAAATATCGAAACTGATATTCGTTACCTGCAGGTAAACTAACAGATAGAACAAAATTACCTTTTGAATCTGTTTCGGTAAAGAGATGCTCGTTTGGGTCCCACTCGTTAAAATCACCAACGAGACTAAGTTTAGAAAAATTATCTCCGATTTCTTTTGGAACAGTGAAAGTAACTTGACAGATTTCTTTGTTTTTGGAATACCTTTTTTTCAATGGCATAACAACCTCCGTTTGTTTGGTTTGCTTCTATTCTTAAACCAAATTCCCTCATAATTGTTTCATCTATTTATTAGAAATTACGGTCCTGAAAAAAATTAAAGAGAATAAATTCAGTAAAAGTAAATTGGACAACAAGCGAATTTGAAAACCATTTCGGAAATCCATGCTGATATGAAAAATCTGAAGTGAAAATTTACTTTTTAACTTATTAAACCTTAATTTTAAGTACTTAATAAAAAAAGGAAATGAAAAATGAAATTTTCACTGAATGTTGACCATGTGGCAACACTTAGAAACGCTAGGGGCGAAGGACGACCGGATCCAGTAACATTTGCTCTATTCGCTGAAAAATATGGGGTTGACGGTATTGTAGTTCATTTAAGGGAAGATAGACGGCATATTCAAGAAAGGGACGTCAGACTTCTTAGAGAAATGCTGACTACTAAACTCGATTTGGAAATGGCTGCCGTAGGTGAAATAATTGAAATTGCATGCGATGTTCAGCCTGATCTGGTAACTTTAGTGCCGGAAAAACGGCAGGAACTTACAACCGAAGGGGGACTAAACGTTCTTGATAATATTGAACATCTTGCTGATACAATTCAACGGCTCCATAATGCTGATATTCCCGTCTCTCTTTTCATTGAACCTGAGATTGCACAGATTGACGCTTCAGCAGAAATTGGCGCTGATTTTATTGAGATACACACCGGAATTTTTTCCAATGCGGAAACAGAAGATGAAATGTACGACGAACTCGATAGAATTCGTATATCTGTTAATCATGCCAAAAAACTCGGATTAGGCGTTAACGCCGGACATGGCTTGGATTACAACAACGTAAAGGAATTTATGGAGATTGACGGAATTGACGAAGTGAGCATCGGGCATGCTGTTATTGCCTATTCACTTTTCTTTGGATTGGAAGCGGCGATTATCAGAATGATGGAACTTCTCGGGACTAAATAGAGGGAAAAATGAGTTACTTTAACCTAAAAGCTGTTGCACTTGTTCTTCTGTCTTTACCGGGCTTTCTTTTAGCACAGTTTATTAATTACCGCGTAAGTTCGCCCAATTCAAACAGTCCGGAAGAAGTTACCATCGCAGTTAATCCGATTTCCCCGAATGTACTTGCAGCCGGAGCTAATATCAGTTATTCTTATCGTTCAACTACTTCGGGAAAAACATGGTCTCAGCAAAATCTTTCATCCGTTTACGGAGTTTGGGGCGATCCGGTTACGCGATTTGATGCTTACGGAAATCTTTATTTTGTTCACCTTTCAAATCCCGATAACGGTTACTGGATCGATAGAATCGTCATTCAGAAATCAACCGACAACGGAGTTACGTTTAATCAGGGCTCGCATACGGGAGTTTATTCCCCGCATAATCAGGACAAGGCATGGATTGCTATCGATATGACCGACTCTGCTTACAAGGATAATCTATATGTAACTTGGACGGAGTTCGATTCATACGGAAGCTCGAGTCCCAATGACAGCAGTAGGATATTGTTTTCCAAATCTTCCGACTTTGCAGAAAGTTGGAGTCAGGCTAAAGTGATTAGCGATAAATCGGGTGATTGCATTGATTCGGATAACACAGATGAAGGCGCAGTTCCTGCCGTTGGGCCTAACGGAGAAATTTATGTGGCATGGGCAGGACCTTACGGAATTATGTTTGATAAATCTTTGGACGGCGGTGAAACTTGGGGAAAAGATATTTTTGTTGCCGACCAAATAGGCGGTTGGGATTACGATGTTTCAGGTGTATCGCGGGCAAACGGTTTACCCGTTACGGTTTGCGATACCGGCAACTCACCATACAGAGGAAATATTTATATAATGTGGACTGACCAGCGTAACGGCGCAACTAATCCTGATGTTTTTATTATTAAATCCACCGATGGCGGAGAGACTTGGGGCGATATAATTAGAGTAAATAATGATAACACTCAACGCCCGCAGTTTTTTGCGGCAATGGCGATTGATCAGTCGAATGGAAATATATATGTTTCGTTTTACGATCGGCGAAATACTACCGGCAATGATACCGAATATTACATTGCCCGCTCTACGGACGGCGGAGAAACATTTGAGAACTTCCGAGTTACCGATGCTCCTTTCCCGATGTTCTCTCAGGTCTTTTTTGGAGATTACACCGACGTTGCCGCCTTTAACGGAAAGATTTATCCGATTTGGATGGAGACAGATTCACAAGGGCGTTTAAGCGTTTGGACTTCCGCAATTTCCGAGGAGGATTTTGTAGGCGTTTCCGATGACGGAATTGCACTCACACCGACAGATTATAAGCTTATGCAGAATTATCCGAATCCATTTGGTGCTGCGGCTCCCGGAGGGAAAAGTTCAACTACCATCGAATATTCGTTACCGCAAAGTAGTAGTGTAACGCTTAAGGTTTATGATGTTCTGGGAAGGGAAGTAGCTACTCTTGTAAATAATAGACAGAGTGCCGGAGTCCATGATGTACGGTTTTTGATTGCGCAACTTAATTTAAGTTCGGGTGTTTATCTTTACAGATTACAAGCCGGAAGTTATTCGGCAACAAAGAAGATGACGATAATTAGATAATTTTGATTAGAAAAAATATGGTAAAATAATGTCAAAGATTTTAATTAAAGCAAAAAATATAGTTACGGTAAATAATACTGATGATTACCTTGAAAACTTCGGAGTAGAAGTTACAGACGGAATAATAACCAAGATTGAATCGATAGAAAAATTAAACTTAAATAATTATGATATTGTTTATGATTATAGCAATTTTACTCTGATACCCGGATTTGTTCAAACGCATGTTCATTTGTGTCAGACTTTATTTCGCGGTTTAGCCGACGATCTTGAACTTTTGGATTGGCTGCAGAAAAGAATTTTCCCATTCGAAAATTCTCACAGTTTCTCATCCTTGCAAAGCTCTGCACAGATTGGACTTTATGAATTGCAAACCGGAGGAACCACAACCATATTGGACATGGGAACAATCAATCATCACGAAGCTGTTTTTGAGCAGCTTGCTCATTCGGGCATGCGAGCGTTCTCAGGTAAATGTATGGTGGATGAAAATGATTTACTTCCGGTATTTAAGGAGAGTAAAGAATCGAGCTTAAAAAGAAGTTACGATTTGGCCAAAGAGTTTCACGGAGCAGAAAACGGACGGCTTAACTATGCATTTGCCCCGCGCTTTGTTTTGTCATGCAGCGAGGAGATGTTAATAGAAACATATGAAATGATGACCGATTTTCCAGGAGCTTTGTATCATACACATTCCTCTGAAAACAAAGGGGAAATTGAAGTTGTAAAAAGTAAGACGGGAATGGAGAACATAGAATATTTTAACTCCATAGGTGTTTTGGGTAACCGCACTGTTTTGGCTCATGGAATTCATGTGAACGATAAAGAGATAGAAATTCTTAAATCAACCGGAACACGAATCTCTCATTGTCCTTCGGCAAATCTTAAATTGGCTTCCGGTATTGCCGACATTCCTCGTTACCTTGATGAAGGTGTCTCAATTTCAATCGGGGCAGACGGACCCCCTTGTAATAATAATTTAAGCCAATTCACGGAGATGCGATTGGCGTCGTTAATTCAAAAACCTTTTCACGGTCCAACGTCAATGAATTCGAAAACCGTTTTCAGATTGGCTACAATTGAAGGAGCAAAAGCGCTTCACCTCGAAGATGAAATCGGAAGTATTGAAGTCGGGAAAAAAGCCGATTTGGTTTTGCTCGATTTAAATACTCCCATACAGCCGCTTATTATTGACAAAGATAATATTTATTCCACAATTATTTATTCGTCTTCGCGCGAAAATGTAAAGTCTGTTTTTATTGACGGAAAGGAGGTAGTGCAGAACGGGGAATCTCTTGTTTACAACAAAGATGAAATTTTTTCAAAAGCAAAAAGAGAGCTTAAGGAATTATTGAATAGAAGTTCAATAAATTAAAAAGGGAACATAAAAACAAGTTCCCTTTTTATAAAATTCCGTCGAATTATTTTAGTGCTGAAAAATCAATGTATTCCCAGCATGCGGTTTATTTTCGGTTTGTCAAATCCAACTATCGGACGATTGTTAATTAAAATAACCGGAACTCCGGTTTGTCCGGTTCTTCTCTGCATGTCACGTGCCGCTCTTTGATCACGGGAAACATCGACATCGGTAAACTTAATTTTTTTCTCTCTAAAATATCTTTTCGCAGCATTGCAAAAACTACAAGTCGGGGTAGAAAATACAATTACCTTTGGCTGTGATGTAGTTGACATATAATCTCCATATTTTTTTTGCAAATTAGATTCTAAAAACAGAAAAGAGTTTCAAAAAGGTTTGAAATTTAATAGTTTTTTGATTACTATCAAAATTAAAACAAATTGAATTAGGATGATTTATGTTAAATAAAATATTCCTTCTATTTTTATTTACAATCGGGTGTAGCGGCGCACAGAATAATATGACAAAAGAGATTTTCATAAGGGTAAATCAAGTTGGATTTACTACGACTGATATTAAAACTGCGATTGTTTTTTCTAATGTCTCTTTAGATAATTCCAGATTTTTTATTGTCGATAAAATCGGTCAGGTAAAGGTGTTTTCCGATAAGCTTACAAAAAGGTTAAACGGTTTTAATAATTTCAAGTTTTCTTATGAAGCTGATTTTACGGACTTTAATACGGAAGGAGATTATTATTTAAAAGTTGAATCGGGTAAATCGTTTCCTTTTACAATTGAGAATAAACTTTATAATATGCTAACCTCTGACCTGCTTAAGTTTTTTACTGTTCAGCGGTGTGGTTATACTCACCCGTACTTACATAAAACTTGTCATGTAGCTGATGCAACTTCATTGCGAATTAAAAGTGATACTCTCCATAAATCTTTTGATGTTACTGGGGGATGGCATGACGCCGGCGATTACAGCAAATTTTTAAATACTATTGCATTTTCAACTTACATGCTTCTATTTACTTATGAATTTACTCATGACAATTTACATCTTGATTATGATAATAACAATGTATCCGATTTACTTGAAGAGGCTAAAATCGGATTAGACTGGCTTTTGAGAGCAAACTATAAAAACAAGTTATTTGTTACGCAAGTTCAGGATGAAAAGGATAAAAGCGTAGGTTGGAGAATGCCGAGTGAAGACCCTGTGGGTTTTGACAGACCGGGTTTTCTCGGAATAGGAAAAAATCTTATCGGGATTTATACGGCAACTTTGGCTCTTGGTTCCCGCATTTGGGATAAAGAATTAAACTACCGTGCATACTCAGATAATTTATTGGATGCGGCTGTAACTTTTTATCGTCTGAAAGATAATGTACCGGATATTGATACAAGCGGAACAGGTTACTACCGAGATACTGAATTTGCCGGGAAATTAGCCTTGGGTGCTGCCGAGTTATTTCAAACTACAAAAGATACGACATACTTGCACGATGCAAAAGAATATGCCCGGATTGCGGGAACTGAAACCTGGTGGGGCTGGGGAAATGTTGCTACTGTTGCCGATTACATTATCGCCAAACAAGATACTTCATATACCGACTTTCTTCGTAAAAGCCTGATTAACTACAGTAAAGTTTCCGCTAAACATCTTTTTGGTGAGGGAGTCGGTTTATATTGGGGAAGCAATATGACTTTATTGGGAGTGGCTTTAACAAACATACTTTACAAAAGATTGACCGGAGATTCACAATTTGATAAGCTCGCCGCTATCCATGAAGATTATATGTTGGGACGCAATCAGTGGGGACTCAGTTTTATTCACGGCGAGGGAACAGTTTACCCAAAGCATTTGCATCACCAAGTTGGCTACTTTAATAAAGGAAATTTACCTGGTGGTTTTGCCGGAGGACCTGTGATGAAATCGGTTTACGGCGATTTGAAATTAGATTATAAATCTCACGACAGATTTAGTCGTTTTCAGACGGAAGAAGCTTACTACAGAGATGCCTATGTTGATTACATTACTAATGAACCGACTATTTCCGGTAATGTAACGGCAATTTTTGTATTTGCAAATAAGATGAAGTAATGTTTCAAAATAATACACAAAATAAGTGTGGACATAAAATTTTGAGAATTATTGAAGAAAAATGTTAAAATCATTTACTTTTTTGGCATATTTGTTGGTTAATTTAGAAGAAAAATATAAAAGGAATACTGATGATTTCGGCTATTAGATTAAAAAAATCGGGATTTAATTTTGTTGATAATAAATGGGGCGGCTTTTATGAAGGAGGAAGTTATCTCATAATTGGCGCTCGTAAGTCAGGAAGAACATTGCTGGCTTTACAAGCTGCAATCGCATCGGCTCAAGAGGGTGAAACTTGCTTGTTCTTCACTAATATGCGTCCTAAAGATTTGATGATTCAGGCAGCGGCATTAAATTTTGACATTCAGGCGTTTATGGATGAAAACCTGATTATTGTTGTTAGAGTTGCTTCGCCCGAAGAAGTTTATGCTCATGGGATAAGCGATGAATATCTTGCCGAGTACTTGAACGACATTTTGACTGTAACAGCCCAATATAATCCGCAGAGAATAATATTTGATGAACTTACACATTACATTGGTTTTAAAAACCTAAATACTTTGCGCACTACATTTTTGCATGTATTGGAAACTATTGAAGACCGAGACATAACAAGTATTTTTGTTGTGGCAGAACCTGCTACAAAAAGGACTAACGAGATAATTGATATTATTGCAAATAATGTTACCGGTGTAATTTATCTTAAAAAGGGCGTTAAGAAAATTGTAGGCAAGTATTATGGCGGTTCTGTGGTAATTACACCTAACGTCGGTCATACAGAAGGTCAGTTTTCCGATACGTATAAGATTGAACCTTATCGCGGTATTATTGTTGAGTTACCGGAGCAATTGCCAAAGGTTGCAAAAAAAGTTACCGAAAGTGAAGAGTTTATTCGTGAATATGACGTTACCGAAAACGAACCTGCTGAGCAGGTAACAGAAAAGGAAAATAATCCGGAGCAATCTCAAAGACCCGCAAGAAATGTAATTAATATTAATGCGCCTAACGTTTATTCATATAACGATTTTTCCTTGATACTTAACAATCAGATTGCGCTTTTCAAAAGTGCAGGACAAAGATTTAACTTAGTTGCATTCTCAGTTTCAAAAGCCTTGCTCGAAGAAAAAAACATTTCATTTGATCAAGTAAAAGCCGCAATAATAGAAGCAACCGAAAGACGGGAAAAAGTTTGCTATATCGATGATATTGTTTTAGTCCTCATCCCAAGAAGTACTGATGACAGAGTAACTCAGTTTGTTTTTACAGTTAAGGAAAAATTAATTTCTTACAATTTTCCGGAAGAAGATTTTAATTATGCCATTAAACTCTTTAATTACGAAGTTGACGATAAATTAGATAGAGCCGATACTATTTTAGATTATCTTACTTCGCCGACTACTACTGAGAATTTATATATCTCAATGTTGGATTTTTTAAGGTGATAAAGAAATTTTTAATATTTTTTTTGTTAATCTTATTTTCATCTGGCACTTTGTTGGCTCAAAGGTCATCAGCTGAGATAACCAAAAGAATTGCACTAACACATATGAAACATGGTCGTTATAAGGAAGCTATCGATCAGTTAAACAAATATATAACATATAAACCACAATCCCCGGAAGGATACAATTTGAGAGCGCTTTGCTATGAGGCACAGGGACGTTACCACTATGCAAGGTTGGATTTCAGACGTGCTATTTCGCTTGATCCGTCAAATCCGGAGTATAGGAATAATCTTGCTCGAATTATCAAAATTTGGTATCCGATTCTGGAAAATAATATCGAAGGGTACAAAAGAAATATTGCCGTAGATCCCAATAATCCGTTCAACTACCTTAAAATTGGTAAGGCTTATCGTGAAATGGAAAAATGGTCTCTTGCAGAGCATTGGTACGACGAATATTTGAAACGGGACAAAAATGCTTCGCCGGATGAGATAATAAGATTTTCGATAATTCTTCAAAAAACCGGACATATCAAAAAAGGGGAGAGAATATTAAAAAAATGGGTTGATCGTTATCCGGAAGATTGGAGATTGTGGAGCAGGTACGGTTATTTTACACTTTGGCTCGGAAATTTCAAAAATGCCGAACATGCATTCAGAACTGCTTTGGGATTTAAACCTTTCTTTAAGGAAGCTGAAGACGGATTAGATTTAGCACTGAGGAAAGCGTATGTTACTCAATATCAGCCTAATGAGTTTGAAAATCGCCGTAAAATTTATCCGATTGACAGATATTATCTTATTGTTAAACGCAATCCTTCCAACGTGGAAGCACGGTTTAAATTGGTTAATCTTCTTATTAATAAAAAGAGATTTGAAGAAGCAAAACAACAACTTGATTATTTACGAAAAAAATATGAAGAAACCGAAAGATTTATGAAACTGGATGAATTAATTCAGAAACATATGGAGTTGGTTTATTCAGTTCAGATAAATAAAAATCTGACCAAGCTTAAAGAAAACCCAAAAGATTCATCAGCGACTTATGCGATTGTTGAAAAATATATTTCGCTCGGTAAATATGATGAAGCAAAAGAGTTGTTGAAAGAATATTTAGAGCTGGTTCCAAACGACTTGGAAGCTCAATATCTTTTGGCAAGGGTTTATTCATCTGAAGGTGATAAGGAGAATGGTTACAGAATAATTAAAAAAGTAATTGATGGCGGCTGCAACAATTTGAAATATAAACTTTTAGCCGGACAGTTAGCTGTTTGGACGCTTAAAGATTTGGATTTTGCGAAGAAAAATTTACAGGAAGTAGAACAAAAAGAACCTAACCGGATTGAACCTCCTCTGGCGCTGAGTTTACTCTTTTATTCTGAGAATCATACCGATTCAATGAAGATTGAGTTGGATAAAGCTGCACGAATTGATTCTACAAATCAGGACTACTTGGATTTAAAATCTATGTATGAACTTTTAAGATTAAAAGAAAAAGAGGAGCATTACATATTTCTTGTTAATCAGGCGGATTCATTAATGAAAGCCGGTAATTACGAAGAAGCGATTCCCAAGTACGAGGAATATCTGCAAAATATGCCATTGAATAAAAATGTTTTCATTTCATTAGGTAATGCCTATTTGATGAATAACGATTATGATTCGGCGCTTTCAACTTTTAATAAATTGGTAGAGGTCGATCCCTCCTTCGATTCAAAATTATTAAGAGCTGAAGTTCTTTTCTGGTCAGGCGATTCGGTAAACGTAGCAAAAGAATTTTCTCAACTTCTCGATGAAGAACCTGATAATCCGGAATTGAAAGTTTACTTGGGAGATTCTTATTTCCGTGAGCATAATTACCAAATGGCAGATTCGCTTTATCGTTCAGTTCCTGATTCGCTTTGGGACAGATATTCGATTGACGCACGTCTCGGATGGCTCCCTCCAAGGGCAAGAAAGGCTACATTGTTAAGCAATGCTTGGTACAACTTTAAAGATAATCTATTCTCATACTTATTTGTTAATCCATATATTTATTATTTTAATGATAATATCTCATTTACTTATTTGTATGGCGGATTCGGAGTCGAAACAGGGTTGTTAAGTTTTCTCTCTATCGGAGGCTCATGGCGAAGGGGAATTTTTTCTGACGGAAATGTTACTAATCCTTTTCAAAGGGTAATGGTTACACTTAATCTGATTCCTTCTAAATACTTGACTATTACCGGCTCTTTCGGCAAATTGTTTTCAAGTAATTACTATCCTTACGACAAACCTGTCTTAGAGATTACTGCAAATTATAAAAAGAATAATAATTTTTCACTTTACGGATATTTTTTGAGCAGTGAAGCTGTCGCTGTTCTTTATTCTCCTTATTTGGTCCCCATAATTTCGTCAACGGCTCATTTATACAAGGTAGGTGGTAAATATATTTTTATGCATAAATTATTATTGCGTGGAAGTTACTCTTTTCTTGAAGTAATGAATAACCCTCTTTTGGGATATAATTTAGGGAATCAACTAAATTTACAATTAGGCGAAATTTTTATCAAAAACGTTTGGCTTGGATACGAATTTGAATATATTGATTTTCAATATACATCGGAGTATTACTATTCTCCGCAGGAATTTTTATCTCATTCTATTTTTGGAGAATGGAATTTTTATGAAGATAACGAATGGAAAATTAAGTTTGAAGGTAAAGTAGGATATGTTCCACAATCGAGTTTTGTAATTTGGGATGCTCGTGCCGAAGCAGTTTATTCCCCTTATGAAAACCTTCATATTACAGGATTTGCATCGTTAAGGCAATCGCAAAGATATACATTAGGTTATCGTTCAAAAGCGTTTGGTGTTAATATTTCGTGGTCGGTTTTTTAAAAAGGAGTAATAATTAAATAGCTTATAGTTAATATTTGTGGTTTTACTTTAAGATAATCGGTTAAATTATTTTATTGAAAAGAGTTAAAAAAATTCTTATATTTTAAACGGTGTATTGAAAAGGATGTTTTTCTCATATTGAAACATTTTAATGTTTAACAGATATCAATTATAAGTGGTTTTGTCCGGTTTTACTGGCATTGAATTTGTATTTAGGTTAGTATGAAAAATGAAAAATTTAAAATAATATTAGATAACAGAGAACTTGAGCCTCCAAAAAGGAATATCAAGAAAGAGAAAATAAGAACGATGATTATTTCGGGGGTTCTTTCTCTCATACTTTTTATCGTTATTTTGATTACACTTCCAATGACAATTTTGCCTTGGAGCGGCTTATTTGTTTACGCTTCAATTGTTTCGCTTGTACTTTTCTTGTTCCTTTTGTTGATGCGATTTTTCACAATTATTTGGATGTCTTATTTTTACATGACAAAATACACTGTGGAAAATAAACCAATCTATACTCCGTTTATATCTATTATTGTTCCTGTGTATAACGAAGGAAAAGTTGTTGGCACTTCAATTGAATCGTTATTGAAATTAGATTATCCTAATTATGAAATTATTGTAGTTAATGACGGGTCAACCGATAACACTGCAGAAGTTGCTGAAAAGATGGTTGGAATGCACAGAGGTAAAAATTCATACGTAAAAGTTTCACTTATTAACAAGCCTAACGGCGGTAAGTCGAAAGCATTAAATGCCGGTATTCAATATTCCGAAGCCGATTTTGTCCTTTGTATGGATGGCGATTCAACACTTTCGCCGCAAACGCTTAAAATGGGAATGCGCCATTTTGTTGATCCTGAGGTAGGGGCTGTTGCAGGAAACGTAAAAGTTCAGAATCGTAGAAAACCGATTTTAGATTTACAAGCTCTTGAATATGTTGAAGGTTTGAATATGGCAAGAAGTGCACAAGGATTTTTGAAAATGGTTAACATTATTCCCGGTCCAATTGGTATTTTCAGAAAAAGAGCTCTTCACGACGCAGGTTATTACTCGAGCGATACATTTGCTGAAGATGCAGACTTAACACTTAAAATTTTGGCTCAAGGCTGGAAAATTGAATATGAACCTGAAGCCCAGGCATGGACAGAAGCACCTGAGAAATTATTTCAGTTATTAAAACAGCGTTATCGCTGGACAAGGGGAATATTACAAGCAATTCGAAAACATAAAGGCCATTTAATAAATCCAACAAAGAATTTTAATAATTCACTTGTTTTGTGGTCTATGGTTTTTGAAGCCTTAATTTGGCCCACAATGAATATATTTGCAAATCTTTGGTTTATTGTTGTTGCTCTTCTCTATGGAATGACAAGCCTGATTGTTTTTTGGTGGTTTGGTATTGCTATTTTAGACTTTATGTCCGCGTTATTTTGCGTAGCAGCTGAAAAAGAAGAGGCAAGGCTTATCCCATATTCTTTAATTTACCGAATATTCTTTGTTCTTATGATTGATATTACAAAAGGAATGGCAACTATTGAAGAGTTTCTCGGATTGGCAATGAACTGGGGAAAATTGGAAAGAATCGGAACATCGAAAAAATAGAAAATTTAACAGGAGTATAAAATGGAACTAATTCCAATACTATCATTAATTATCTTAGTAGCGACTATTTCAACTTTCGTCCTTTCTATTGGAGCATATGTTCTTTATAAAATTCGCGAAAAGAAAGGACAAGCTAAAGAAGCTCCTAAGCCGGAAACAATTCCTGCCGAACTTGTTACCCCTCAAGTTGCCGGACAAACAACACGTTTAAGCGGAACTGATTTAAGAAGAACTTATGGTGATAGTCAATTCAGGACAACTTTCGGGCAAGATACTTCACCAATGTTTAGAACAAATAATTCAACAAGGCCTGAAATGCGACCAACAATTGTAGGTAAAACAATTGATGAAGAGACATTTGTTCCACAACAGGGAAGAACGACTATTCAAGCTGAAAGATTCTCCTCAACAAGAGGACGTTTTAGCAGATACACCAGTACAGGATATACAGACGTGGAAAAAAACCGACAAACTAAAGAAGATGAGGAACCGCTGAAGTGGCGCTAAAAATTTTTAATAAAGATAAAAAGAAAAAGCAAAATCAAGTTCAACAAAATTCTGACTCAAGCGATTATGCCGCATTAACTGGAATGAGAGTGAATCTTTTTGTTATTTCAATTGGAGGTGCTGCACTATTTGTTGCCGGTTTAATGTTTTATCTATTAATTATTAAAGGGGTTTTTGGCGAAGTTAAGGTTTCGGAGATGGTTCCCTCTAAAAAGAATATTGAGGATGCTATTAATCAAAAAACAGAAGTTGCAATTCTCTATTCAAAATATACAGAAAATTTGCTTGAAGAAGGAAGTACTTGGTTAAGCGATAATATTTCAACTTGGGAAAAATTCTTAAAAAGCCATAAGATTCCATACAATATTATTGGCGATCACGAAGTTGAACTGGGGGAAGAAAGAAGATATAAAATAGTTGTTATGCCCGGTTCACGTGTATTAAGCGATAAAGAAGTTGCTGAATTAAAGAGATATATTAAAGATGGCGGAAGTTTATTTTCGACCGGTGGACCGGCAACTTTTTCACCCGACGGAAAATGGGCCGGTTGGAGGTTTTTTAATGAAGTTTTCGGATTAAAATTTTCTAAGGAAATCGATTCTGAAGGCGGAACTACTAAAATTCATACTATTCGAGGAAATTTACCTATTACTACAGGAGTCCCAACCGGTTATACACTTGATATTGCTACTTGGGACAGACCGATTTATGCTGAAGTATTAGAGCCAAGAACAATACAAGCTAGTTATTGGTACGACTTCAGACGCGAGCATGGACTTGTAATAGAAAATATCCAAAAAAGTGCCGGTAGTGCTTTTGGCCAATATGGTAGTGGACGCTTTGTTTGGTACGGATTTGAACTGAATTCTGTTATCGGTAATCAGCAAGATTATATATTTTTTGATAGATTTTTTTCCAGTTCTATGGATTGGCTATTGCACAATCCTACTGTTGAACTTGTTGATTGGCCTCCCCCTTATCATTCCGCTGCTGTTATGGTTCCGATAATTAGTAAAGAACCTGATAATTTAAAAAACTTCTCTGGATTATTTGGTACTTCTGACGCTTCTACTGTATTTGCTGATGCACTTCGTTTAAATGAGGATAAAAATTCACTTATTAAATATTCCGGCGGAATGAATATCGGACTAATTTTAGATATTGGTTATATTGAATCGTTTGAAGATACTACGAACAGTTTGTACACTATTGAAGAACAGGATGATATTCTTCGTAATGCACAATTGGAAGCTGATTCACTTCTCGGAATAAATGTTAAAAAACTCATGCCTTCTAACGGCTATTTTGATAAAAATACGCTTGCTGCAATGGCTAAAAATGGATTTAATCTTCTTTTTACTGATTCATTAACCGATAGAATTATTCCTAAAACCGAAATTTTTAATGGCAAAAAAATATTTATCGTTGGTAATACAGCCAGGGATGATTATCGTGTAATTAGGGAATGGGGACTGAAAGAACTTAACTTTCAGGAATATACTTATGATGAAGATGTTGACCGTATAGATTTTACCGGCGGATTGTACGTACTTAAAGTTCATACCGATGAGCAGTTAAAACCTGAAAATGTAGGAGTTCTTAAACATGTAATTGATTATCTAAGAAAGAAAAACGTATGGTTTACTACTCTGGATGAACTACAGCAGTGGTGGTTTAAAAAGGGAGCGGTCGAGTTAAATTACACATCACGAGGGAAACGGAGAATTTCAATTGAAGTTTCAAATCCGAGTGATGAAACTGTTTATGACTTTATGGTTAAAATTTATTTAAACAAATCAGTTTCAAATTTGCAAGTTTCTTCCGATATTATTAATACAAAAATTCCGGAATATACATTTAATGAAGCAACTCAAAGTGTGTACCTAACGTTCAATAAATTAGAAGCCGGAGACACAAGATCGCTTCTATTAGATTTTGAGAATAAACAATGATGATAAAACGAAATATTATTATTAAACTTTTATTACTAACCACATTTGTGGTTAGTCTTTTTTATTTGCAGGCTTGTGTTGAAGCAAGTTCAACTCCTCCTGTCTCGGCTGATAAACCGTCAGTCAAGGTCTATTATCCTGCAACAGGAGATACGGTTTTTATTGGTCGGAATATAGTTCAATTTAAAGCTGACGATGCAATTGGCGGACCGGGATTGGACCATTTGGAAGTTTTTGTAAATTCCGTTTCTACGGAGCAGATCTTTCTTCCGAAAGATACTGTCTATTTTGATGTTTCCGTAGAAGCTGCCGGAAGTATGATTGAGTTTTATATGGTAGCTTACAGTAAAAGCGGAGCATCTCAGAAAAGCGGAGTTCAGAAAAATATTTTGGTATCAAATGCTCCCCATGCTCCTTCAAACCTTTCTCTTTCTACATTCGGCAGCAATTCCGTTTTGCTTTTATGGCAAGATAATGCTATTAATGAAAGTCGTTATGAACTATGGCGAAGTGCAGGTAATAACACAAGTTACGGCACTACAGCTTACAGAATATTAGATAAAGATCAAACCAGTTATTCAGATTTTGGATTGAATGAATTTGTTACTTATTATTATAAAGTTCGTGCTTATAATTCATACGGGCCCTCAGGCTTTAGCAACGAAGTTAATACTAACGGTCCTACCGGTCGGGATGCTCCCACTAACTTGCATGCGGAAGCACTTGGAGCAAGCATTGTACGTCTTACTTGGTTAGATAACTCAACAAAGGAAAACGGATTTTTAGTAGAAAGAAAGAACCTTTCCGCCGGAACGGATTATGCACAAGTAACCGTTTTACCTCCGAACTCCATTGAATATATTGATGAAGGTTTGGAAAAAAATACTACGTATCAATATAGAGTAGCTGCAATTTTACCTTCATCTTTTGCATATTCTAACGAAACAACAGTTACTACTGCTTCACGAGATGTTACTCCTCCTTCTAATCTTGTGGCAACGTTTGATATGAGCGCCAGAAAGGTTTATTTGCATTGGAGTGATAACTCGCCGTTAGAATACGGGAGCGAAGTTGAGAGAAAAATTACCGGTTCGCCCGATCCGTTTGCAAAAATAGGAGACACGCAACCCGATGTTACAACTTACTGGGATTCAACTTACACGCCCGGCAGAACTTATTCTTATCGTGTAAGATATAAAACATCAGATGGCACTTACACTAATTACTCGAATGAAGATACAGCATATGTTCCGATTTTACCCCCGAAACCGCCGAAATCTTTGACGATTACAACTCTTAATCCCGGTACTGCATATGTGCTGAATTGGACGGATGATTCATGGGATGAAAGTGGATTTGAAGTTTGGAAAAAGATTGGAGAAGGAGGAAATTACTTCTTGTATAAAACTTTGGCTGCTAATACCGAAACCTATACAGTTGTAGGCTTAAGCCGTGATTCTTCATATTTCTTTAAAGTCAGAGCTTTTAATAACAATCTCTATTCTGAATTTAGCAACGAAGTAGTAACCCCGCTTATTGCTCCTACCAACTTAAATGGCGTTGCCGATAACACACCGCGAGTTATTTTAAACTGGGTTGATAATTCTGACAATGAAGATTATTTCCAAATTCAAAGAAGATATGCCGGAGGCGGCACTTTTGAAGATGTAGGAATAGCGCCTCCTAATGATACACAATTTGTTGATGACGATGTGTTTAGAGGAACGGCTTATAATTACAGAATGAGAGCTGTCAACAGCGTTTCAACTTCAGAGTGGTCTAATGTTATTACTGTTGCGGTACCGAGTAAGAAATGAGAATAAACGATAATATATTGAGTAAACTTACTAAGGATATTTCAATTCCTGCCGCTTTACTAAATTCGAGCGGGAAGATTATCAGCAGTAATAAAATTCTTTCACTTTTCCTTAAGGAATCTGTTAAAGAAGGCGATAATTTAATTTCGCTATTAAAAAAAAAAGTTCTGAAATAAGCGTTCTTTGGAATTCTGTTTTATCATCACTAAAATTATCGGTTACCAATGTTGCAATTGAGTATTTTTCCGGTGAGTCTGTTCAGACAGAATGCCGGATTGTTCCATTTAAGCAAGGAGACGAAAATTACTTTCTTATCGAATTTGATGCCGGAGAAGTAGATTTTTTCTCAACACCTAAATACAAAATTGTTTCTGATAATCTTAGAGAAGTTGTTACTAACAACGAGATAATTGATGTTTTACTGACAATTGAAACCGAATATCCGCTATCGATTATTGAAAAAAAACGTTTACAGAAATGGCTTAGCGGAATAACTATTTCATTTTGGATTGCCGATTCGGAAGGTAAGATTATCTTTGCCAATGATAATCTTAAAGAGTTTCTTGCAGTTAGTTCCCCTGAAGGGTTTTCAGAAAAAGAGGCTTTTTTATCGTCTGTTGCGCAAGACGTTATTCCTATTACGGAACAGGTTGTTAAATATAAATCTATTTATGTAAGAAATGACGTTGGTTATTCGAAAGTTGACCAATATTTGAATTACGACCTTATTAAAATTCCTGTTGTTGATAACGAAGAAAATGTTGTTGCTACAATCGGCTTAATACAGCCTGCAAAAGTTCTTACGCTTTCTGATAGATTTGAAGCTCTTATGCAATCCTCTATCGAAAAGATTGAAATCCCACTTTTGATTTTTGCTAATTCGGGTAAAGTTATTACAATAAGTAATAATTTTTTAGAAATGTTTGATTTATCCGGAGAGGAGCTTTCCGGAGCAAAAATAAATGATGTACTCGGCAACCAGCTGAGTGATAAAATAATGGAATTATTATTTAACGAAGGTGATGATAAAATTGAACTTAATCTCGATGATTATTTTTCCGGAGAAGATTTCCGGAAACAGAAGCTTCATTTATATAAAATTTTTAATAATAAAAAAATACTTTCAGGCGGATTGATAACGCTTGACAAAGATAGAGAAGAAAACATTGGACAAATTATGGAAGAAAAAATCTACGAAGTTATTTTAAATTCAAGTCCGCAGCCAATTTTTATTTATGATTCGGAAAATTTAATTTTTCTTGATGCGAATAATGCAGCGCTTGAGCTTTACGGATATGATAAGAAAAGTTTTCTGACAATGGATTTAACAGATCTTTATTCTCCCGAAAATATTCAGACATTACTCGAAGAGAATGAAACCGGTAATCAGACAGGGTGGGGAAGTCCTGTAAAAAATAAAAGAAAAGACGGCTCAATCATTGTTGTAAGAATGAGTAAAACAAAGATTAGTTATAATAATAAGGAAGCCGTTTTAACATACTTGGAAGATGTTTCCAAAGAGTTAAACGTTGAAAAAGAAATAAAAGAGTTCCGAACATTTACCGAAATAGCTGATGAACCGTTTGTCGAAACAGATAAAGAAGGATTTATTACAAAAATAAATTCTGCTTTCGTATCTCAATTCTCTTATTCCGAACAAGAAATATCGGGCGACTCGTTTATTACTCTTATATCTGATAATGACCGTGGAAGCATCAACAAAAAAGTATTTTTGAATAAGGAGCCTAAAGAGGCTGAAATGTCGGTTACATTTAAAACCAAAACCGGAAAAATTTTCACGGCTTTGGTTTTCTTCCTTCCCATTTTGGATTATTTTAACGAAGTACTTTCGTATTCAATTTTTATTAAGCCCGAAAATAATTCCGTAAAGGAAGATGAAAGGAGAGTAAAAAGCGAATCTTCCGCAACAGCTTCGGCTTCCGGTATTGACGCCTCGTTTCTTGGGCATCTTTTCCATGAGCTTCTTACTCCGATAAATGTAATTATCGGATTTTCTCAAGAGCTTACCGAAAGTGTTGCTAATCCTACTCCGGAGCAGATTGAGTCTGCCGAGATAATTAAAGAAAACCAAAAATCTCTAAAAAATTTAATGGACGCCGCTTCCGAATATGTTGCTCTTGAGCAAAATGCGGTTGAAGTAAAACCTGTAACATTTAGTATTGTGGATATTCTTGAGGAAATTGAAGATAGAGTAAAGCAAGTTGCTGCATCCTACGGAGTTGAACTTAAATATGGCAAAATCTCATCCTCGATTACATTGATTAATGACAAAGAAAGAATAATTTCGTTAATCGGAATGTTATGGGAATTTGCGGTTAGAGGGACTAAAGAAGGGCAGGTTTTTCTTTCTGCCATGCAGGAAGATGGTAAAGTTCTAATTATTGTTCGTGATGAGAAAAAATCTATTTCCCATAGTTTACTGATTGCACTCAATGAATTTATTTCAGAGGATGAAAATATAATTCGTAGAAATTACGGCGTTTCCCGTTTTGCCGTCAGGCTTTTCAGAAAGTTAGCCGTACTTCTGCAAATATCATTTACGGAAGTTCGGAAAGGTAACGAGGTAGTCGGATTTGCTGCGAAACTTCCAGTTGCAATTGATTTAGGAAAAGTTCCTAAGGAATTTTCCAAAAATAAACCGGAAACTGAAACTGTGCAACAGCCTTTTGTAAAAGAAAATCCTGTTGAAATTCCAACGCCTAATAAAAATACCGAAAAAAATGTAGAGTCAGTTTCACAACCTTTATCAGAAACTATTACGAATCGAATTCCGCCGTCAAATAAAAAAACAGACGATGATAAAATCGTAATGTTAAGTGAACTGTCATGTCTGCTTCTTGAAGATCAAATTGATTCTCAAATACTTTTTAAGCAGCAGATGAAAGAATTAAAAAATATCGAAGTTGTTACTAAATTTGAAGATGCGCTTCCATTACTAAAACAGAAAAAATTTGATATTATCGTGATGGATATTAATCTTCAAGGTGAGTATAACGGACTTGATGCACTACATGAGATAAGAAATATTCCTGTTTACAAAGATGTGCCTATAATTGCAGTAACAGCCTATGTTGTACCGGGTGACCACGATAATTATATTCGTGCCGGATTTGACGATTTCATCTCTAAACCTGTAATGCGTGAAAAGATGTTAACGAGTTTGAAGAAAGTTTTATAAAATAGGTAATTAATAAACGTTTGAACAAAAAATTCTACTCACTCTTTTATTCCACTTGTTTTTGTGGATGATAAATCACCGAGAAAATTCGGCTGATTTTATCTGGAGTATCGAATAGCTTAGATTAGCTTGTTCGCTTATACGCAATTTTTAGAACTCTACCGTTAATTTATTCGTATATGTCTCTATATTTTTTCATGAACGAGGCAATATTTTCGTAAGCTTTAATTAACTTCTCTTCCTGCGGCAAAAAGACTACACGAAAATGTTTAGTCCCCGGTTTTTGTCCGAATCCGGAACCCGGAACGATAACAACTCCCGTTTCCTTAATCAATTCAGCAACAAAATGGGAATCGTCGTTTTTAATATCCAGTTTCGGGAAAGCATAAAAAGCTCCTTCCGGTTTTACGCAACTTATTCCGTCAATTGCATTCAGCATCTCAACGGTTATGTCCCTTCTGCGTGTAAGTTTTTCCATCATCGGAACTAAGTGTGAATTATTTCCGTTAAGTGCAGCCGGTATTGCGTACTGTTCCGGATGATTAGCCGACAAGCGTGCGCGAAGCATTTTATTTATTGCCTCGATGTAATCACCGAGTATTGCACTATCGCCGCTTACAACTCCCCAGCCGATTCTAAAACCGGGTACAACATAATTTTTTGATAATCCTCCGAAAGTAATAATTGGAGCCTCATTATCAAGAGATGCAAGAGATATATGTTCGTTTCCGTCAAAAAGCAGTTTATCGTAAATCTCATCTGCAAAGATTACTATGTTATTTTCCTTTGCCAATTTAATAATTTCAAGTAAAGTTTCTTTCGAGGCATTTGAACCTGTAGGATTATTGGGATTAATTACAATAATTGCTTTTGTCCGATCGTTAATCTTAGATTTAATATCTTCAATGTCCGGTTGCCATCCGTTGGATTCGTCGAGATAATACGGATTTTCTATACTTTGTAATTTACTTTCGACTGCGGTGTAAAGCGGGTAGCCCGGTGTAGGAGTAAGAACATTGTCCCCTTCATTTACAAGTGCAGTAAGTGCTAACTCAATCGCTTCACTGGCTCCGGTAGTAACAAAAATATCACGAATGTTTGTAATACCTTTTCGGTTAGCTTCCTTTTCAATAGCCTCGCGCGCTTGGGGAATACCGGAAGAAGGAGCGTAACCATTTTTATTGTCCAACATTGCTTTATAGGTTGCTTCAATCATTTCTTGTGGCGGAGCAAAATCAAATAAATTGGGATCACCAATATTTAAGTACAACATTTCTTTGCCCGATTTTGCTACCTCGTTTGCTAAAACCACAATATCACGTACGGCATATTTTATCTCTTCAGTTCTATTTGCCGGAATTATCTTTTTCATGATTTACCTCGTAAAGTTAGTATTCGATTATTTCACGAATGAGTAAATATTTATTTTATTATGATATTTAAAATAATTACTTTTCATTAAAATTTGATTATAATTTGTTCAAATTAATTAATTATTAACTGAACAAATAATGCGTTCAATAGTCTTATTATATAAATTGGAATGTTAATGAAACTAATATTAATAAGGTTTTTCTTATTTCTTCCACTCATTCTCTTTGCTCAGTCTAACGAAATTACAGTTAGCGGGTATATTAATGATTCAAAAACGGGTGAAGCTTTAATTTCGGCTAATGTTTACAATCCTGATGCCGGAGTCGGTACTGCAAGCAATGAATACGGATATTATTCACTCTCGATACCTAATAAAAGCACAAAGTTGGTTTTTTCCTATATCGGATATAAAAGCAAGACAATAAAGCTCCCCGGAGGTAAATCAGTAAGAATCGATGTTCAGCTCTCTTCACAATCAGTAAATCTAAATGAAGTTGTTGTTGAAGATAAGCACTCAACGGAAAATGTAAAATCGCTGGAAATGGGTACGGAGAAGATTTCACCCAAAGAAATAAAAGTTGTTCCCGTAATTTTAGGCGAGCAGGATATTCTGAAAACCATTCAGCTTCTTCCCGGTGTAAGTTCTGCCGGAGAGGGGAGCAGCGGCTTTTTTGTCAGAGGCGGAAAAATTGACCAAAATTTAATATTGCTTGATGAAGCAACCGTTTATAACGCATCGCACCTGCTTGGCTTTTTCTCGGTTTTTAATTCCGATGCAATTAAAAACGCTAAAATTATTAAAGGCAGTATGCCTGCAAATTACGGAGGAAGACTTTCGTCTTTATTAGATATTAGGATGAAAGAAGGAAACAGCAAGCATTGGAGTGCAAACGGGGGAGTAGGATTAATTTCTTCTCGCTTTACTTTGCAAGGTCCCATTGTTGATGATAAAGCCTCTTATCTAATTTCCGGCAGAAGAACATATGCCGATTTATTCGTTCCGCTATTTGCAAATGAAGAATTTAAAGATTCCCGCCTTTACTTTTACGATTTGAATATGAAGATGAACTATAATGTTAACAAAAACAATAGAGTTTTTCTATCCGGATATTCAGGGCGTGATGTTTTTAAATATAAATCCGAATTCGGTTTTGATTGGGGCAACACAACCGGAACATTGAGGTGGAATCATATTTTTAGTCCGAAATTATTTGTTAACAATTCATTAATTTTTAGTAATTATAATTATGTTGTGAACATAAACATAGATGACACTGATTTTGAAATTTCATCCGGTATTCAGGATTTGAATTTCAAATCTGATTTTGATTATTTTAGAAATTCGGATAATATTTATAAATTTGGATTTAACGGTTATTTTCATACATTTTATCCCGGTAGTATTTCAAGTATTTCCGGAAACTTAAACTCTAAACAAGTCCCTAATAAATATGGACTTGAGCTTGCCGGTTATTTTTTGCACGAATATCAATTGAATGAAAGAATAAAACTAAATTATGGGTTGAGACTTTCAAGCTATTTAAATTTGGGACCCGGAAATACATATAAATTTGATAAATATGGAAACGCAATTGATACTACTTGGCATGGGAAAAATGAAATAATTAATAGTTTTTATAATTTGGAGCCGAGGTTTTCGCTTAATTATTCAGTAGATGAAACCAGTTCATTTAAGTTTTCATATGCTCGAAATTCACAGTACATCCACTTGGTTTCTAATTCTACTACCTCAACTCCTGTAGATATTTGGCAGCCAACTACTGATATTGTAAAACCTGAAACAGCCAATCAGATTGCCGTCGGCTATTTTCGTAATTTTGAAAAAAACAGCTATGAAACTTCGATTGAGTTTTATTACAAGGATATGAGAAACTTAATTGAATATAAAAACGGCGCAGATATTTTTGTAAATGAATTCATTGAATCACAGTTAGTTTTTGGACGAGGATATGCGTACGGAATGGAATTAATGATAAAGAAAAACATGGGAAAACTAACAGGTTGGTTAAGCTATTCATTATCAAAAACCGAAAGAGTTTTTGCAGAAATAAATAACGGGAATCCTTTTCCGGCTCGACAGGATAGAACTCACGATGTTTCGGTAACTGCTATTTATAATTATAGTAACAAATGGACATTTTCTGCAAATTGGGTTTACTACACAGGAGATGCTGTTACTTTCCCGAGCGGTAAATATGTAGTGGACGGAAATACAATTAATCTTTACACTGAACGTAACGGTTATCGTATGCCTGATTATCACAGACTCGATTTGGGTGTTACTTACTATTTCCGAAAATCCGAAACTCGCGAAATGAGTTTGTCTCTTTCTATTTATAATGCTTATGCTCGAAAAAATGCTTATGCAATAAATTTTAGGCAGAGTGAGACAAATCCGAATAATACAGAGGCGGTTAAACTTTCGCTTTTTAGTATAGTGCCGGCATTAACTTTTAACTTTAGGTTTTAATATGAAAGTAAAAAAAATATTTATGGGAATTCTGTTTTCGGGA
Organism: uncultured Melioribacter sp.; assembly: GCA_964570865.1. Taxonomy (GTDB): domain Bacteria; phylum Bacteroidota; class Ignavibacteria; order Ignavibacteriales; family Melioribacteraceae; genus WGAL01. The sequence continues at coordinate 26,732 of CAZMZM010000009.1, read as the reverse complement.
TTAATTTTTTCAGGCTGTGAAGAAGTAATACAGGTTGATTTGAACTCATCGAAACCTGAAATTGTGATTGAAGCAAAAATTTATGATGTTCCCGATTCAAACGGGCTTTATACAAGTGTGATGATAAGTAAATCAACAGACTATTTTGTACCGGGGATTTATCCGAAAGTGGATAATGCTGAAGTAACAGTTCATGATGATATGGGAAACGTATATCGGTATGTAAATCTCGGGGACGGTTTATACGTCGATTCCAATTTAGTCGGAATCCACAATCATACTTATACTATTGACGTTAATGTCGATGGTGAAACTTATTCTGCGGAATCGTACATGCCAATGTCTGTTCAGATTGATTCGGTTTACTATCAACGAAGGCCCGTATTATCAGGGAAGAAGATTGTAGTCCTAAATGTAATGTTTCAGGATGATCCGGATGAGCAAAACTTTGAAAGGATAAAGACATTTATTAACGATATTCCGGTTCCTAATTATTCGGTTTTTTCCGATAGATTAACAAACGGGAATAGTCTGAACATAGGAAATTTAATAGGTATTGAAGGGGAAGATATTTTTTTCGGTGATACTATTGCAGTTCAAATAGAAGCGCTTGACGAATCAGGCTTCCAATATTTCAAAACTCTGAAGGGCGTACAAGCAAATCGGGATAGGGGCGGAAGACAGGTTGCTCCGGCAAATCCCGTTACAAATTGGAGCAACGGCGCTTTCGGGTATTTTTCCGCAATGGCAATCACGCACGATTCCATTATTTTGGGATTTTGAAGTTCAAAATAATGTTAACGTTATTTTAGTGAGTTCATAATAATAAGCCCCGAAAGGATTAATATTGTCCGTTCGGGGAAATTCGTTTGCGGTTTTAACAGTTTGCTACTTTTTTAGAGCGAACTCTTCTATAGAACTAAATATCAATCTGATATAAACGGTATTTTTTGTACAAAGTTCCGTTCATCATTTCGGCACCTTTGTTCATCATTACGTTATCTTCCAAAATCCAACTCGCTTCACCTTTGTTTATACCCAGTTTCATTGCTCGTTCGGTGATTTCGTAATACATGAAAGCGTCAAGTCCTTTTTTTTGATGTTCAGGTACAATACCTAAAATTAAAATTCTTGCCCAATCAACTTTACCTTTCCAGCGCATTAGTTTAAGGAAGTTAAAAGGAAAGAGTTTACCATTCATATCTTTGATAATTAAATTATAATCAGGCATTACTAAGGCAAAGCCTGCTGTTTTACCTTCAATCTCAAGAAAAATTGTGAGTTCAGGTACTACCAATGGTTTTAGTTCTTTTGCGGCAGCTTCAATTTCTTCATCTGTAAAAGGAACAAAACCCCAGTTTGGCTGCCAAGCTTCATTAAAAACGTATTTAACTTTTTCTAATTCGTTATGAAAATCTTTTAAGTTAACATTGCGAACAGTTGCTTTTGCCCGTTTTGCAGCTAATTTTGAAATACGCATAATTTTTTCGGATTTAAGAATTTTATCCTGATCGATTTGATAAGCATATAAATCTTTAGCTTTGTAAAAACCATATTTCTCCATCTGCTCCATGTAATACTTTGGATTGTATGACATCATCAATCTTGGATAATCATCGAACCCGTCAATCAAAAGTCCGTAAACATCATCTACGCTTGGACTTGCAGGACCCCGCAATTGATTCAAACCTTTATCCTTAACCCATTTCTTGGCAGCATCAAACAGTTTGTTGGCAACATCCTGATCATTAATTGCTTCGTAAAATCCAAAAAAACCTACTTTATCTTTGTGCACTTCGTTATGTAAATCATTCTTAATCGCTGCAATTCTTCCGACAACTTCGCCGTCCCGTTCGGCAATAAACATATCCATTTCGGCATGTTTGAAAAACGGGTTTTTCTCTTTTGTTAATATATGTTTTTGATCGTAATTAAGGGGAGGAACCCAGTATTTATCATTTTGATAAACTTTCCAAGGGAATTTTATGAATTTTTTGAGTTCTTTCGGATAGTCAATCTTACGGACGGTTACATTTCCCATTTTTACCTCGCTTATTAAAAATAGAAAAAGAAGACGCGCCGAGAGCGTCTTCCTTAAATTTAGTCAATTATTCCTAATTCTTTACCGACTTTAATAAATTGTTCGATAACATAATCCAAATGTTCATTTTCATGAGTTGCCATATAGCTTGTTCGCAGCATCTGTCTGCCTTGCGGAACTCCCGGAGAAATGAAAACATTAGTAAAAATACCGGCATCATAAAGCTGACGCCACATGTTGAATGCAAGTGTATCGTCGCCGACTATTACAGGAACAATTCCGGTTCTTCCCGGAACAACATTAAATCCTGCATCCAATAATCCGTTTCGAACACGTGCGGCATTATTTATTAGTTTGTTTACCAATTCAGGCTCCTCTTCTAAAACTTCGAGAGCAGCCATTGCGGCAGCTACGGATGAAGGGGTAGGAGATGCACTGAAAATTAATGCGGGAGCATGGTGCTTAATGTAGTCGATTACTTTTGTGGGACCGACAACAAATCCGCCGAGTGAAGCAAAGGTTTTTGAAAAGGTGCCCATTGTTAAATCTACTTCGTCTTCCAAGTTAAATTCGCTTGCGGTTCCTCGTCCACCTTTGCCGATAACGCCAACGGAGTGAGCATCGTCCAAAAGAATTTTTGCATTATTTTCTTTGGCAAGTGAAACCAGATTTGGCAAATCAACAATCTCACCGCCTGTACTGAATACTCCGTCGCTAACAATCAGTTTTGGTTTATCTTTGTCAAGTTTGCTTAGCACTCTTGCAAGATCTTCCATGTTGTTATGTTTATATCGAAGTAAATCTATCATCGCACTACGGGCTATTAAAGTGCCTGCAACAATGCTGGCGTGATTATCTCTATCTGAAATTAAATACTCACCTTTACTTAGGAGAGTAGGTATTACACCTTGAGCGGTTTGGAACCCGGTGCTGAAAAGAAGACATGCTTCTTTTCCCATAAACTTTGCTAATTTTTCTTCAAGTTCAACGTGCAAATCTATGGTACCTGTTAAATATCTGGAACCGGAACAGCCCGTGCCGTACTTATCCAAAGCCTTAGCGGCAGCTTCTTTCACCTTAGGGTGAGCGGTAAGACCGAGATAGTTGTTTGAGCCTGCCATGATTACTTCGCGGCCTTCAAGCATAACAACAGGGCCTTCGTTTCTTTCCAAGGGACGAAAATATGGATAGAGTCCCAATTTTTTTACTTCGTCAGCTCTTGTAAAATCATAACATTTCTGAAAAAGATCCAAATTATCCTCCGATGAATCTTATATTAATAATATTTAATTTTAACTTTTATTTTAACTAATTAAGATAGTTAATTTTTTTCTAAAATAAAATTTAGATATTATCGTGAATATGAATAAAAATAGTGCGCTTGTAACCGGCGCTACAGGTTTTGTCGGAAGCCATTTGGTGGAATATTTATTAAGTAAAAATTTTAATGTTAAAGTTCTTGTTAGAAAAAGCAGCGACAGGAAATGGCTTGAAGGAAAGAAAGTTCAATATTTTGATTCCGGCTTTTTTGATAAGACCGGATTAAGGAATGCCGTAAAGGATGTTGATTTTGTGTTTCATGTTGCCGGATTGGTAAGAGCAAAAACTTCCGAGGAGTTTTACAAAGGAAATGTTGAAACAACTAAAAATTTAATTGAAGCAATTCTTGATGTTAACCCGAACTTGAAGAGACTCCTTGTTGTTAGCAGTTTTGCTGCAAACGGTCCGGCAAAATCTGAAAATGGGGCAAAAGAGGAGGAAGAACCTCATCCGATTACTCACTACGGAAAAAGTAAACTGGAGGAAGAGAAACTGGTAAAATCATACATGGATAAACTGCCTATTACGATTGTACGGCCTCCGGCTGTTTACGGTCCGAGAGATACGGATATTTTTCTCGTTTTCAAATCTTATAAAGCAGGATTAATGACTTTTGTCGGATTCGATAAAAAGCTTGTCTCTCTCGTTCATGTTAAAGATTTGGTGCGAGGTATTTATCTTGCGGCAACTTCCGAAAAAAGTATCGGTGGGATTTATTGCATCGGCTCTTCAAAATTTTATTCTTGGGAAGAGATTGCAGAGGTAATGAAAAAGGTTTTTGGTAAAGGAGCTTTGAAAATCCGCTTACCTCATTGTTTGGTTTATGCTTCAGGAGCTGTATCACAGTTTTTCTCGATTTTCAAAAAACGTCCGTCAACATTTAATTTTGAAAAGGCAAAAGACTTTGTTCAAACATATCAGATTTGTAACGTAACTAAAGCAAAGAAGGAGTTGGGTTACGAATCTCAAATTTCGTTGGAAGATGGAATTAAAGAAACAGTCGATTGGTACAAACGAATGAAATGGTTGTGATTCAACTGCTTCGGGGAATAGAGTAGATGAGTTCCGCATGTTTTACAATCTGAATTTCCAAAACCTGTAATGGAATCGTCCAAGTTAAATTTGTTGATTAAGGTTTGAACAACTTCGCATTCCATTTTTTGAGGTGCATCCGGGAAAAGGAAAATATTAATTATTTTATTATTAGGATTTGTAGTTAAGTGGTCAATATGCCAATGGACGGTTTTAACTTTTTTAAGATGCCTGGTTAAACGTGAGTTGTAGTTTTTCTGTGCGCTGCCCGAATAATAATAAAATCCCGCATGAAAAACTTTTCCGGCAAAGCGTTTTGCTTCAATCTCAAAATCATGAGGAGCAAAAATTTCCAGCAAGTATGTCCCCGAAAGGGAATCAGTTATTTTTGGCGCCTTCATTAATCCAAGTAATTATTCCGGATACTTGATTTTGCGTGAGAGGAGGAATTGTGCTGTTAATTGGGGGCATTGGGTTTGTGCCTGCTCTTCCTTGTACCGCCCAAACCAGCATGCTGTTATCGGCATTGTATGGAAACACAATCTGCGGATTAGAAACAGTAGTTGACCAGGAGATTAAGGCTAATCCTCCTGCGGCTGTCGAATTATCGTGGCAACCGCTTATTGCGCATGAAATATTAAAAAGCGGCTGAATATATTTTGAATAACTGACGTTTTTTGAGGGGATAACAATGTTGGTCGGATTAGAATCATCGCATCCGAAAAAAAACAAAAGCGCCATGAATGAAGCCGCAAGCAATATTGAAGTATATTTTTTCATATCTGATAAGCAAAATAAAAAATTATTGAGTTTGACAAAAGAATAAAAGATTCCTATTTTTACACTTCTTTTTCGGGGCTATAGCTCAGATGGGAGAGCGTCTGAATGGCATTCAGAAGGTCAGCGGTTCGATCCCGCTTAGCTCCACTTAATAAGCTCGGAAATGCGTTGTTTTCGGGCTTTTTTTATTGTCGAATTTTATGATGTTTTTTTTCTGTTAATCTCTAATTTTGATTGAAAACAATATCAAAACTATTGCGATTTTTTCTATTTCCAAATTATCTAAGAATTGATTTGGCGTACTTTCCGTTTCTAAGATTATGTTCCATTTCATTTTTATTATCGGTTGTATGGAAAATTATATTTTTATATTTTTGACAAACCTAAATTAAATCGGTATTCTAATGGTAAAGTTAAAATCTCCTAAAAAAGTTAAATTCATCTTTGTAACCGGCGGCGTTCTCTCTTCACTCGGAAAAGGTATCACGGCTTCTTCACTTGGTCTTCTATTAAAAAAACGGGGTTATTCCGTAACAATCCAAAAATTTGATCCATATATTAATGTAGATCCCGGAACTATGAGTCCGTTTCAACATGGCGAAGTTTACGTTACTGACGACGGCGCTGAAACCGATTTGGATTTGGGGCATTACGAACGGTTTTTAGATGTGAGCATGACGCGAAACAACAATGCCACAACCGGCCAAATCTATTATGAAGTCATTTCAAAAGAACGTCATGGAGATTATCTCGGAGCTACTGTTCAGGTAATTCCGCACATTACCGATGAAATTAAACGGCGAATGTTTGCTCTTGCAGAGACGCGAAAATACGATATAATTATTACTGAAATCGGCGGGACAGTAGGAGATATTGAAAGTCTTCCTTTTCTCGAAGCAATCAGGCAAATCATTGGGGAGTTGGGGAGAAGCAATGCTATTGATATTCACGTTACTTATGTTCCGTATATTAAAGCCGCAGGTGAACTAAAAACCAAACCGACACAACATAGTGTGAAAAGTTTATTGGAGTTGGGAATACAACCCAACTTGCTTGTCTGCCGTTCCGATGAGCCATTGCCTAAACCGATTAAGGATAAAATTTCGCAGTTTTGTAATGTTAGTTCCAAGAATGTAATTTCGGCTTACAATGCGGAAACGATCTATGAAATCCCTTTGGTGTTTGCCCGTCAGCAATTGGACAAGATAGTGTTAAAGGAACTCAGACTGAAAGATGCAAAGGCAAACCTGGACGAATGGAGAGAATTTGTTCGTAAGGTTAAATCTCCTACCGGAAGCGTTAATATTCTTATTGCAGGTAAATATATTGAAGTTCCGGACGCATATAAAAGTATTACCGAAGCTTTTATTCATGCCGGAGCTGAGAATGATGTACGTGTAAATCTCAGTTATTTGAGCAGCGAGGAAATTAACGATACTAATGCCGCCGAGATTGTGAAAAAATATGATGGAGTATTAGTTCCCGGCGGATTTGGGGAAAGAGGAATTGAAGGAAAGATTAGCATTACAAAAGCCGCAAGAGAAAACTCAGTTCCGTTTTTCGGAATTTGCTTAGGGCTGCAATGTGCGGTTATCGAGTTTGCCAGAAATGTAGTGGGTTGGGCTAAGGCAAACAGTTCGGAATTTGCGCGTACAAGATACAGCGTAATCGATTTAATGCCGGGTCAACGAAACCTAAAGGACAAAGGGGCTACAATGCGCTTAGGCGCTTATCCGTGCGAATTGCAAAAAGGAACAAACGCTTACAAAGCGTATAAAAAACCGACTATCTCCGAAAGACATCGTCACCGTTTTGAAGTTAACAACAAATTCAGGGCGCAGTTAGAGGAGAAAGGATTGGTTGTAAGCGGTACTTCTCCCGATGGCGAACTGGTTGAAATGATTGAACTGAAAGGACATCCATGGTATGTTGCTTGTCAATTTCATCCTGAGCTGAAGTCGCGGGCAACCAATGCTCATCCATTGTTCAGGGAGTTTGTTGCTGCCGCAAAAAAATATTCCGGTTTAAACAACGAAGAGTAATGAAATTTCTCTTAGCTTTACTATTATTTTTTTCGGTTAATTTAAATGCGGGAGTTAGAGAGTTAGCAAGAGAGGATTCTCTCTATTTGCGTTTTTCCGGCTTTGCTTACAATTTCGATTTTGAAAACGCAGAACAAATTGCGAATTATCTAATTAATAATTTCCCCTCTTCTCCTTGCGGTTATCATGCCGAAGCTCTCTTGAATATGTGGTATTTTATGGGTTCCCGAGATGAAGGTGATGCTAAAGTTTTTCTTACGTTTTCCGATCTGGCTCTTCAGAGATTCGAAAAATATTCCAACCAAAAGGAAACCGCTTTGCTTGATTATCGCATTGGGGAAGAATATATGTTTAGGACAATTGTATTTTTGTTTTTGCACAAGCGTGTTAAGTCATTATGGAATTTAAAAAAATCTGTCTCATATTTCAAATCATCCCATAAATTGAAGCCTGAATTTGTTGACGGTTATCTCGGTATCGGGCTTTTTGAGTATAGTTTAATTTATGCTCCTACTGCATTAAGGGCGGGATTATTTTTAGTCGGATTATCGGCTGACGTTCGGAAAGGAATTTCAGATTTAAATATTGCGGCAACCGAAGGCAGTTACGCGCGTGATGAAGCGTGGTTTCAGCTTTCTAAAATTTATTCCGATTATTTTTTCGACTTTAATAAATCCGACAAATATTTGCTTCCTCTTTTAAAAAAGTATCCGAACAATATTTTCTTTAAATATCAGTATGCAATAAATTTAATTAAAGCTAAGCGATTCCCCCTTGCAGAGCGAGAGATTAATGGAATTATCGAGTACGGTAACAAACACTTTGTGCAACTAAAAGCGTTTTCGTTTTTCTTGAAAGGTGAAATCAGATTTAAGCGGAACGATTTTAAAGGAGCGATTGAGAATTATCAAAATTTTTTTCAGTTTGCTCGAAGTGCAGAATTTTTAGGATATGCCAATTACAAAGAGGGATTATCATACTTGTTCTTGGGCGATACTTTGAAAGCACGGGAAGATTTTTTGCTTGCACAAAACGGTGAGGAAGATAATTTTAAAGATAAGCGTGCATCAGAAATTAGTCTCGAATACTTGGAAAATAATTTGCAAAATGTAAATCTTTCTTTAATTTATGCTATGAATTTTGTTGAAGCCGGACAATATCGTAACGCTGTAAATACGCTTGACACGGTTTTAGTGAAATCGGAATTAGAAAGAAAAGTTAAATTAATATCTATCGCCGAAGCGTTTTTGGAGTTGAAAGATTTTAGGAAATCAAAAGAGAGTTTGTCAAAAGCGGAAAAAATATTCAGTGATGACAATTACCGGAATACATATTTACTATATTTATTCGCCAAATATTATTTGGAAACAAATCAACCGGAAGAGTTCCGTAATTATTTTGAAAAAGCTCAAGAGTCCGATTGCAATTCATTTGAGTTGAAAGCAAAAATCAGACGACTTGGGGAATTGTAAATTTATTATTACATTTATCAATCAGCAGACTCATCCAACTTAAGGTTAGATTTTTGCAGTTGTTGAAGTTAGCCCCAAAAAAAATTTTTAATAAAATTAGAGTTAAATTTGAAAAAGATAATTTTTGCCACCGGAAATGAACATAAAGCCGAAGAAGTAAGGGCGATTTTTTCGGATTTCGATATTGAAATAATTACGCTCAAACAACTTGAAAATCCTCCCGAAATAATTGAGGACGGAAATTCATTTGAAGAAAACTCGCTGATTAAAGCCCGAACTATCTACTCCGAATACAGAATGCCCGTTCTTGCCGACGATTCCGGTTTGGAAGTTGAGCAGTTGGATGGTGCCCCCGGCATTTACTCTGCACGCTACGGTGGCGAGGATGGTGATTTTATCAAGAATAACGAAAAACTATTGAGAGAGTTGAGCAAGTTTCAGAAACCTCACAAAGCACGTTTTGTTTGTGTTGTTAGTTATATCGATAATAGCCGTGAAATCACAGCAGAAGGTGAATTACTCGGCAAAATTATCGAAGAATACCGCGGTGTAAACGGTTTCGGTTATGACCCGCTTTTTGTGCCGTCCGGATATTCTAAAACCTTAGCCGAAATTTCTTCTGACGAAAAAAACAAAATCAGTCACCGTGCACGTGCTTTTGCAAAGATGAAACAAATGCTATAGTTTTTTCCACGTAATTTTATGCTTTGTTGATAATTACGTTCCACATCTTTCCCCTCAAATAAAATATTCTAAAAATTTAATTTATTACAAAGAAGAATTGAATATATATTTATTTAAAACTAAAAAAGCTAGAAAAACTCTAGCTTTTTAGCGGGGCCGACGAGACTTCCCGAAACTATTCGGGACGACCTTCGGCAGAAGAGATTAAATACTCAATATATTTTCTGCTTTTCTTTTTCTTGATTTGGTTTTCTCTGGCAATAGCTTCTGATTTTGTTACAAAAGATTCGTGATAAACCAAGTTCCAAGGAATACCTCGCTTTGTGTATTTTCCCCAACCGGCATTATGTCTCGTAAGTCTGAGATTAAGATCGTTTGTGTAGCCAACATAATATTTGTTAATTTTATCAGAATAAAGTATGTACGTAAACCACATCTTTCCCCTCAAATAAAATATTCTAAAAATTTAATTTATTACAAAGAAG
>CAZMZM010000009.1:0-16776 GCA_964570865.1 uncultured Melioribacter sp. | reverse complement strand
TTTAAAACTAAAAAAGCTAGAAAAACTCTAGCTTTTTAGCGGGGCCGACGAGACTCGAACTCGCGACCTTCGGCGTGACAGGCCGACGTTCTAACCAAACTGAACTACGACCCCGTTTTCATCATCATTAAAAATAACGAACCTAAAGATAGGAGTTCTTTGATTTTTTTGCAAGTGTTTTTTTAAAAATCTTTCACTCCAAAATTTACCCCAACCGCTTTTGCAGTCTGAACTGATTGCCCGTCGGGCGAAACTAATTTTTGTTTACCGATAGCTTCTTCAATTTTAACGCTTGTAATTTGTGATCCCTTCAGAGAAACCATTCTGCCGAATTTTTTCTTCATTGCCAATTCAATGGCGTAAGTCCCAAATTTAGTTGAAAGTATTCTATCATAAGGAGTAGGGGAGCCGCCGCGCTGCAAATGTCCGAGAACTGTGTAACGCGTCTCAAGTCCGGTGCCTTCTTCAATTTTTCCGGCTACCAACTCGGCAATTCCGCCCAGCTGAACCGGATCTGTACGTTTTTTATCTTTCCCCTTAATTACCATTTGTCCGCCTTTGGCTTTTGCACCTTCGGCAACACATACAATGCTGAATTTTTTACCTTGCGCATGACGTTGCATAACTCTTTCGTAAACAACATCCCATTCAAAAGGGAACTCTGGAAGTAAAATAATATCCGCTCCGCCTGAAATTCCTCCGTTCAGGGCAATCCATCCGGCGTATCTTCCCATTGTTTCTAAAACCATAACGCGGTGATGTGATGAAGCCGTAGTATGCAGCCTGTCTAATGCTTCGGAAACAACCCAAACAGCTGAGTAATGTCCGAAAGTTACATCGGTAGCATCTAAATCGTTATCTATTGTTTTGGGAACGCCTACAATATTAAGTCCCATTTTTGCAAGTTTGTTGGCAATGTGCATTGTGCCGTCACCGCCGATTGCAATCAGAGCATCTAAGTCCCAAGCTTCGTAATTCATTTTAACTTTTTCGGAACGGTCAACAATTCTGATATTACCGTCAACTTCTTCCGGCCAGTGAAAAGGATCGCCTTTATTTGAAGAGCCGAGAATTGTTCCTCCCTGAGCCAAAATACCCGATACGTCTTTACTGTAAAGCGGGTTTCCGTGTCCTTCTACAAATCCTTCAAATCCGTCATATATTCCCCAAACGTGTAAACCTCTATCGTGTGCGGGTTTTGTAACGCCGCGTATTACAGCGTTTAAGCCTGGGCAGTCGCCGCCGCCGGTTAAAATTCCAATCCTACGTACTGGTGCAGATTTTGTCATTTTTATCTCCGTTTACTAACAAAATTCTATTTGAAAAATAAGATATTAAATTATGGAAAAAATAAGAAATTAGATTTTGCTAAAATTTTTGAAGTGTGTTTTGCAAATTCTATATAAATTTTCTTTTCCGTATTTAATTGACAGCTTTTTGGCTGTTTTATCAACTTCATTTGAAGCACCTTTGGGAAGCACAACACCTTTTATTGCGAGATTATCGAACCAACTTACAAACTCATTTCTTGCCAATATTGATGCTGCAGCTACTCCCAAATATTTTTCTGCTTTCGTTTCCTGAACAAACTTAATATCATCAAACCTATTATCGGCAACTAAATCCAAATTTTTAAAACTAAATTTGTCTGTAATTACAAACTTAACATCAAACTTGTGAAGTAGATTTTCTACAGCCCTCGAATGTGAAAAAATTAATAATTTATTCAGATTCTTTCCATGCTCAGCGTAAAGTTGATTGTATTGCTCAGGTTCCATGGTTATTATCGAAAAATTATCCGGAAACTCTTTTTTAATTTGTGAGGCAATTTTTTTAATTGCATCGTCCGTAAGTTCTTTGCTGTCTCTAACGCCTAAAACCCCAAGGCGTTTGCTTACTTCACTATTCGTATAGAAAGCTGAAACAACGAGCGGCCCGAAAAAATCACCTTTTCCCGATTCATCCGAGCCAATGTATTTATCCGGAATTCTTGCCGGCTCAGAATTAAACAATGAATAGTTTTCCTCAATAATTTCCGAGACCAAATTATAAATGCTTGATGTTGAACTTCCCTGAAGTACTTTTTTTAACCCTTTTTTGCCAAAGTAGAGTAACACTTTTAACTTTGATTCTCCATTGTCAACGGTAAACTCGTAGTTGTAGGTTTTCTCGGAGACCGGACTGACAGAAATATTTTCAATTTGTTTTTTTACAGTTTCGCGCAAATTGTCAATCTCTTTTTTCGCTTTATTTTTAAGGTCTTTTACAGCTAAATTCATTAATTTTAAAATCTAAATTTTTTTTAATCAGAATTTAAACTTATGAATAAAATAATAAATCATCTTAATAAACTGATATTAATTCTATTACTAATTGTTGTTGCTTTTTCGTGTTCGGCAAATAATAAAAAAGTTGTTGCAACCGTTAATAGTGAAGAGATTTATTTCGAAGATTTTAAGAATCGTTACGAAGATTTTTTGCTTTCGACAGGAATTAAAGATACTTATCCTAATCGTGCTAATATTCTTAACTCAATGATTACGGAAGTTCTATTGCAAAAATTTGACAACAACGATTCCGTTCTTGCAAATTCCGAGTATCAGCGTGAAAAAAAATGGGTTGACCAGGAAGCGGTTCTCGGTTATCTGATAGATAGGGAAGTCTTTGCGAAAATTACAGCTTCGGATAAAGAGATTCGTACTGCATTTAAACGTGCAAATATGAAAGTTGCCGCTCGTCATCTTTATGCCAAAACATTGGATGAAGCAAATGAACTTTATTCGCTTTTGCAATCGGGCGTTAGTTTTGATTTATTGGCTAAGCAAGTTTTTTCCGATTCAACCTTACGCAATAACGGTGGTTATTTAGGCTTTTTTTCGTGGGGCGATATGGACCCTGCTTTTGAGCAAGTCGCTTTCACGCTTCCAATCGGAGAAATTTCAAAACCGGTTAAAACCGAAGAAGGCTACAGCATCATCAAAGTTGAAAAGCGGGTTGAAATTCCTTTACTTACCGAAGATGAATATCTTAAGAAAAAAGAGAAGATAGCAAGGTTAGTGAGAATTAACAAGAAGAAACCTTCCGAGAGAAAATTTATCGAAAGCTTAATAGACCTGAATAAAATAAAAATTTATGATGATGTAGTTAAGGAAATTTACGATAATTATTCCTTTATCCTAAAAGATGAATCTGAAGTATTGCCTTTTGAAGATTTAAACGAAGTTACCGCTGAATATAACGAAAAAAAAATGACTTTGAGTGAAACAGTAAAACGGCTTGAAGCTTTACCATATTATCATAGGGAAAAAATAAAAACTTTGAACAACCTCAAGACCGTACTAAAAGGATTTTTCTTAAAAGACAAGTTGTTGGAATTAGCGAAAGAAAAAGGTTACTTCGATAACCATTATGTTATCAAAAAAAGGAAGCAGCTTGAAACCAATTTGTTTATGCGCTACAAAATGATTTACATTACGAAAAATTCCGAACTATCCGATTCATTGCTTCTTAACTTTTATGATAGTAATAAATCATATTTTTCTACAAAAGACCAATTTCGTGTTTCTGAGATTATTGTAGATCGAAAATCTTTAGCCGATAGTTTAAAAAATGTGCTTCGTCATAATCCCCAATCTTTTGCTGAACTTGCCAGTAAATTTTCGCTGAGAAAGTTTAGCGCAGTAAACGGCGGCAATATGGGTTGGGCGCCGATTGAAAAATTCGGGCTTTTACGTAAAGAAATTTATCACGCAAAAGTTAATCGGTTGATTGGTCCGGTGAAAATAAAAAATTTCTATGGAATTTTTAAAGTAACAGGAAAAAGAAAAGGTGAAATTCCTAAGTTCGATCAGATTAAAGATAACGTGAAAATTGCTGCCAAATTGTTTTACAGAAATGATTTGTTTAAGAAATATCAACAAAAAATCTTTGAAAAAAATAATATTAAAATTAACTTAGATGTATTGAAAAATACGCCTATATTAAATTATAATTAGAAAATTTACTCTATGATCATAAACCGGAGATATAAATGAAAAGACTTACTCTCTTTTTCTTAATTATGGTGGTAAGTTCTTCCCTTTGGGCTGGTAATACCGGTAAGTTAACCGGCAAAATAACTGATGCCCAAACAAAAGAACCTCTGCCATTCGTTAATGTTACAATAAACGGCACCATGATTGGAGGTGCCTCTGACATTGACGGTAACTATACAATATTGAATATTCCTCCCGGAAAATATTCAGTTAAATATCAGTATGTTGGTTATCAAACCAAAGTTGTTGAAGGAGTGATAATTTCAATTGATTTGACAACACACATCAATGTAACTTTGTCCGAACAATCTGTTCAGATGGAACAAGTTATTGTTCAAGCCGATAGAAAAGGTTTGAAAAAGGATGTTACTTCCAGCCAAGCGTTGGTTTCGTCCGAAGATATTAAAAATTTACCTGTTGCTGAGTTTAGCGATATTCTTCAACTTCAAGCCGGTGTTACAAAAGGTGCCGGCGGAGATTTTCATATACGCGGCGGCAGAAGCAGTGAAATAGCTTATAACGTAAACGGAATCTCAGTTACCGATTCCTACGATAATAGTCAGGGAATTGAACTTGATAACAGCAGTGTTCAGGAACTTCAAGTTATTTCAGGTACATTTAATGCCGAGTACGGAAATGCAATGTCCGGAATAATTAATACTGTTACTAAGGAAGGCGGAACAACATTTCATGGTAGTTTTGAAACCTACGGTGGTGATTATTTAAGTAACCATACCGATATTTTCTGGAATGTTGATGCACTTAACCCGATTGCGAATATTCGCGCAAGCTTAAGCGGTCCGGTAATTTCCGAAAAAGTTCGCTTTTTTATCAATGGAAGATATAATTACACAGACGGCTATCTCTACGGAAAGCGTCAGTTTACTACAACCGGCGCTCCGGGCGATGACGCATATGTAGCGATGAATTTTCATAAGCGCTTTATGAGCATCGGAAACCTAAGTTACTATTTGTCAAAAACTGTTAAAGTTAATTTGGAAGCACTCTATTCTCACGATAACTTTAAAGATTATAATCATGGCTTTAAGTTACAACCTGACGGAGATGTTAATAAATATTCCGGTTCGCTCAGCTCTACTTTTTCCTTAACTAACACATTATCTTCTGAATCATTTTATACAATTAAAGCTTCCTATTTTAATCGGAATTTCCAAGAGCATCTTTACGATAGCCCGTTCGATCCTCGCTATCTTTCTCCCGATTCGCTTAACACTGTCGGTTATGCGTTTATTCATGCCGGAACAAATCTTCATAGATTCGAGCGCGACACAAAAACGTATTTGGTGAAGTTTGATTATACTTCTCAGTTTAGTAAACACCATTTAATTAAATTCGGAGTTGAAGGCAAACTGGATAATTTAGCTTTTGACGATTTCTATCTTGAACCTAAGAAAGTCAATAATATTCCTGTAACTCCTTTTATGCCTGCAATTCCGGATCCTACTTCTCTTGCACGGCAAAAATACAATGCCAATCCACTAAGCGCTGCTGCTTACGTTCAGGATAAAATTGAGTTCGAGCAGGTCATTATCAATCTAGGAATTCGCTTCGATTATTTTGATTCGCGCGGTAAAATTTTAGTTGATCGTTCCGACCCGAATATTTATACTCCGCTCAGAAACGGACTCGATACTCTTTCACTTGCACAAAGAGAATCTCTTTTTTATAAAGATGCTTCACCAAAATGGCAAATTGCTCCGAGAATAGGAGTTGCTTACCCAATTTCGGATGTTGGCGTTTTCCACTTTTCGTACGGCCAATTTTTCCAAGTACCTACCTACAACAGGTTATTTGATCGCGGGGATTATAAAGTGCCCACAACAGGAAGTACCGGTGCTCCATTCGGTAATCCCGATTTAAATCCGCAAAGAACAACGATGTATGAAATCGGTTTCAGACAATCCTTCTTTGATGATTTTCTGATTGACGCAACATTGTTCTACCGCGATATCCGTGATTATGTAACTGCCGGACCGATGATTGAAACGAGGAACGGTGTAGGGTATTCAATTTATACTAATAGGGATTATGCCAATGTTAAAGGTGTTACGTTCTATTTCTCTAAAAAATATTCGAATTATTTTTCATTTGATATAAATTACACATATCAATTTGCTGAAGGAAGTGCATCCACACCTGAAGAAGATTTTTATGCACAGCGAAGCAATAGTGAGCCAACATTATATTTGCTTCCGCTTGATTGGGACCAGAGGCATTTACTGAATGCTTCGTTTTATGTCGGAACTCAAAATTGGGGCGCATCGCTTCTTTCGAGATTCGGAACCGGATTACCTTACACTCCTTCGGTTACTCAATATACAGCCGATAGAGGTTTAACATCCGGATTCAGCAAAAACAGCAGACGCCGTCCTAATCAATTTCAGTTAGACCTTAAAGCACACTACAATTTAGAGTTGTTTGGTAATACTTTGACTGCTTTTGTCAGAGTATTTAACGTTCTCGATTCTAAGATTGTTGTAAACGTCTTCTCGGATACCGGGAAACCTGATTTTACTACTGAAGCACAAAGTTTGGAAGGTGTAACCGATCCTAACAGACCTAACACTATTGAAGAATATTTGACGCGTCCGTGGAATTACGCAGCTCCGAGATTAGTTCAAGTAGGCTTTAATTATAATTTTTAATGAAATTTTTTAGAGGATAAAAAATGAATAGATTTTTGAGTTTATTAATGATTTTGTTCTTTGCGGTTTCAATTCCTCAAAAAGGTTTTGCGCAGCATGTGCCGGGTAAAGAGCGCGGCAATTCGGCTAAGCGTGCAAAAGCCCAAATGGAAGGCAATCGTATTAGAACAACAATATTTAACTTCGGTCAAACAGGCAGAACCGGCGGGGAATTTCCCATCGATGTTCAAACTCCATATGAGTGGCCGAAAAATACAGGACATGTTTACTTGGCGCTTACAGCTCTCTTTGTAGGAGGCGAGGTTAAAGATGATTCCGGAAATGTTATTAAAATTGTAGATTTACCTAACTACCGTAATGCTCCAGACGGTTCCAGCTGGAACTTTGAACCTGTTCCGGGATATTACAATGATAGTCGTCCCGATCGTTCGATTGCAACAAGCGTTGACGAAACTACCTGGCCCTCGTTTTGGCCCGACAGGCTTAAAGATGCAACAGATCCCGGTTGGGCGGGAAGTTGGGACGGATTGGGCGGAAAGAATGACTTTCGTGCTGACCAAGAAATTTTTTATCGCGCTTCCGACGACAAATATAGTCGTTACACAACATATTTTCCCGACACAACTGATTACACACGCAAAGGTTTGGGAATTATTCTTGATGTGCGTGTCCTAGCTTGGTCTCAGATTCTTGTTCAGGATGCAATCTATATTCTTCATAAAATTACAAATGACGGAACAAAAGATATTCCTAAAGCGGCAATTACAGCATGGCATGCTGACTTTGTCGGAGGCAACGGCGACTCGCAGGATGATATTTCGGAATTTGATTTGCTGCTTGATATTGCTTTCAGCCGCGACAAGGATAACCGCGCTCCCGATTTTGGCAGCGATCCTGTCGGAACCGTGGCTCAAGCATTTTTAGAAACGCCCGGTAACTCTGTTGACAGAATAGATAATGACGGTGACGGAGAAATAAACGGGCCTAAAGTTACTTCCGAATTATTAGTCGGCGAAGATCCTGACAATTTAAAGGACGACAACGGTAACGGTTTAATTGATGAGAACGAAACTCACGTTCCTTTCGGCGCTCAGGTTGGCGTAACTTACGCAGATGGAATTGATCAAAACAATAACGCAGAAAGCGGAAGCCCTGTGGTAACGCAGGCAATGGTTGATTTGGCTGCCGGCGACAGATGGCACCGTTGGCCGATTAATCCGGAAACCGATGCAATTCAGGACAGCACGGTACATCTTCTCATGGTAGAATCCGATGATATTGGTTATGCTTTTGCCGACTTAATCGATAATGACGGAGACGGTGAGGACGGAAGCCCGACGGTTACTCAGGATATGATTGACCAAGCGGCAATTGATGCTCCTTATTACAGATACAAAGTTCCTAACAGTAACATAATTTTATATAACGTTGTTCAATCAACAATCGGAATGAAATATGCCGACGGAATTGATAATGATGATAATGGCGCTGTCGATGAAAATATTGACGAAGGTATTGACGAGATGATTGATGAATCTCGTAATGACGGAATTGACAACGATGGCGACTGGAATGTATTTACCGATGATGTTGGGATTGACGGTGTGGCCGGGACAGGCGATTACGGCGAAGGAGATGGAAAACCGACCTCCGGAGCCCGCTTCGGATTGCCCGGTGAACCTAACGTTGATGTTACCGACGTTTCCGAAACAGACCAAATCGGTATTACAAACGCTCAGTACGAACCGGCAGGCTCATATAACTTCAGCACTGTAAGTGATGCCGAGCTGTGGTTCCATTTAATGAGGCCGGGGCATTTTTATGATCCGCAGGTAATTACTTCAGGCGAATATGATTTATTTATTTCCTCAAGTTATTTCCCGATTAATGCGGGACAAACAGAGCCTATTTCCGTAGCAATTATTTTGGCAAACGGGCCTGTTCAGGATCCTGACGGAGCAATCAGAAAAGCTGCGATTATTCGTAAAAAAATTCGTGTTCAGGAAACATATGAAAACGATTACCAGTTTGCAAACGCACCGATTACTCCGAATGTAACCGCAATACCTGGCGATAACCGCGTTACTCTTTATTGGGATGATATTGCAGAGAGTTCGTTTGACGAATATATTGCAAACATAGGAGGCAACGGTCACGATTTTGAAGGTTATCGTATTTATCGAGCACAAGATCCTGCATTTTTGGATCCGGAAATTATTACAAACGGCTACGGTTCTCCGACGTTTCGTTCTCCAATTGCACAGTTCGATTTGGTGGATAACTACTCGGGATTTGATTCCGTAGGTGTTGAAGGAGTACGTTACTATCTCGGAAGTAATTCAGGTCTTCAACATTCATTTGTTGATTCCACAGTGAAAAACGGATTTACATATTATTATGCCGTAGTTTCTTACGATTTCGGTTATCCCGAAGGAAATATTATTCCTGCCGAATCTCCAATCAGAATTAGTCTTCAGTCTGATGGTACTGTTAAAACAGGACCCAACGTTGTTAAAATAATTCCGACTGCTCCCGCAGCAGGTTATGTACCGGCAACTCTCGGTTCAATCGAGCATCCGCAGGGTACAAGTACAGGAAATATTTCATATGATGTAATTGATAAAAATAAAATAAAAGACGGACACGTTTATTACGTAACATTTGAAGATACACTTAAAGTTTCCGGAAATCCGAATTACCCGGATACTTTAACTACTAAAAACTTTACACTTGCCGATTCAACCGGCGGCGACACATTAATTAACAAAAGCAGTAATCTCTCTACGGATTATGAACAGCCGATTACCGACGGGTTCAGATTGTCGTTCCAAAACGAGCAGCGTGTTGAGATAAATAAAAATGCTTCGGGATGGAATTCGAATTTCATTCAGAATTATGTATTTGAAAAATTAGTTTCACCCACCGGCGAACGAGGAGTAGAAAAACCGAACGATTATAAAATTATTATGAGTGATTCGGTTGGATTCGGGCATTCTATTCAATTCGATTTAATGCGCTTAACATGGCCGGCGGTTGATGTAAACTTTAAGGTTTACAACATCAGTGAAAAACGTTACATCGATTTTGGATTTATTGAGTTGGATACAACAGGCGGTGTAGGAAGATTTACCGCGTTAAGTACAAGTAGAGATAGAATAATATTCCTTGAACCAAACTCGATGGATTCGCTTGTATTTACATGGTGGACATATATGGACGGCGATACAACAAACGGACTCCGAAATCCGAGAGGAGGTGATACGCTTAGCGTTAAACTTAAAAAGCCGTTTCTCTCCTCGGATGTTTACCGTTTTGTTGCTCATCAGGATAAGATTGACGTAAACCAAGCAAAAAATGATTTAAATAAAATTCAGGTAGTTCCTAATCCTTATGTGGCTGCTGCGCTTTGGGAAACCAGAAATCCGTTTAACAGCGGACGCGGTCCGAGACTATTGCAGTTTATCCATTTGCCTGCAAAATGTACAATCAAGATATTTACGGTAAGCGGCGAACTGGTACAAACGCTGCAACATAACTCGGCAAATAGTGATGGAACTGTTTATTGGAATATGCTCAGTAAAGATAATCTCGGGATTTCCTACGGAGTTTATGTTTACTATATTGATGCTCCGGGGATAGGAACCAAAACCGGAAAATTTGCTGTTATTAAATAACCGAAAATTATTAGGAGATAAATAAAAGTGTTTAAGAAAAAAATAATTATTGTAATGATATTTGGATTGCTTAGCCTTTCGCCTCTTTTCGGTCAAAGCATATCCAAAACGGGAACTACCGCCGCTAAGTTTCTTAGCATTGGAGTAGGTGCTCGCGCAAATGCAATGGGAGGAGCAGTAGCCGCTGTTATTAATGATCCGTCTGCGATGTACTGGAATCCTTCCGGAATTGCGGATACTAAGAGGTATTCCGCAATGTTTAGCTATACCAAGCTTTTTGCCGATATTAATGTAAACTATGCTGGTGTTGTAGTTCCTGCGGGTAATTACGGAGTTTTCGGCGTGAATGTTACTGCCGTAAACTATGGCGAAATGCAGGTAACTACCGAGCAGCATCCTGACGGAATTGGCGAAACATTTTCCGCCGGGAGCTATGCTTTCGGTTTGTCATACGCTAATTATATTACTGAGTTCTTTTCATTTGGAGTTAACTTAAAATACATTCACGAATCAATTTCCAACTCTTCCTCCAGCGGTTTGGCTATGGACATTGGAACAAACTTTATAACTCCTTTCTGGGGAATCCGTTTCGGAACATCGATAACAAACTTCGGGACAAAAATGCAGATTTCAGGAGATGACTTGTTAATTCGCTACGATGCCGATCCTAATACATCAGGGAACAACCAGTCGGTTGATGCAAGATTGGCTACTGACGAGTTTGAGCTTCCTCTGCGTCTGCAGTTGGGGTTGTCGAAACAGATTAAATTCTCGGATGACATTAATGTTTCTATAGCTACCGATGTGGTTTATCCGAACGATAATAAACCTTGGATGAACGTTGGAACTGAAATTGGTTTGTTGAATAATTTGGTGCAACTCCGTGCGGGGTATAAATCGTTGTATCTTCCTGATGCAGAAGAAGGATTAACAGCCGGTATCGGAATTTTTTATAATAAAATTCCTTATTTCGGAATCAGGATTGATTACGCTTATCAGCAGTTAAAAGATTTGGATAACATCCATAGTTTTGCGATGAGTTTGAATTTTTAATATAAAAAGGGGAGCGGCAAGCTCCCCTTTTTATTATACTGTTAATTCAAGAATTCTTTTAACTCCTCTATTACTTTTTCAAGACTATCTTTTATCTCTAACCTTAGAATTTTTCTCTCTTTGGAAATTAATGCTTCACGATCTCCCAAACCTTGCGCCTGCACCAATACGTCAAAAGTAATTCCGGACTCATTTGATTTTGGTTCGTCGGGAATAGCCAGATTGTAATTTGTCCTATCGGTAAACTGAATAAAAATACCGTTTCCCAAATCGCCTTTATGAAGTTGTCCGGTGGAATGTAAGAAGCGGGGGCCGAACCCGACAGTAACAGCTACTTTGTAATTTTCAGAGAGATAATTTTGGAAATCGGCTAATAGTTGAATGTTGCTATTATTGCGAGGTAAAAACGCCTGAAGCGCTACGTAGCTTCTTCCGAGATACTCATCAAAACAATCGTCGATATTCTCAAAACATTTTTGCAAAAGTCCTTTTGCGCTTGATATTTTTTCCGTATAAAAAGCGGTAAATGTGTTGCTATCAACGCCGGAATTTAGTGTGGGAAGAGTTCCTTTTTCAAGATATTCGGAAACCATTTTCCTCGCAGCAATTTTAGCCGATTCAACGTCAGGCTGATCGAATGGATGTATTTTCATAATATGCCCGGCAACTGCAACAGCATACTCCCATGTATAAAGGAGGTTCCCGAGTTCATATAAGTCTTCGAGAATTATTTCTACAACAGGGAAACCGGCGCGAACAAGATTTTTTACTTCAAGGAGATGTTTTGTGTCATCAGCAAAATGCGTGTAAACAAAAAGTCTGTCTTTTGAATAGTGTGCAGGGGTTTTTAATGTTTCTCCCGCAACAGGTAAAATGCCTCTTTTGTTTTTGCCCGTACTTTCTGCAACTAATTGCTCAATCCATGCGCCAACCGGTTCTAATTGTTCACTAAAGATAAATGTGAGTTTATCTTTTCCTTTATTAGCGCACATCCCGAGCAGAGCGCCTAAAATATAAGAATTGTTATCTGAATAGTGAGCCAGAGAGAGAGAACGTTCTTCGGCAATTTTTGCATTTCTTAGTAAAGTCGGGATTTTTACTCCAATCGCAGCTGCGGGGACTAACCCAAAATAAGTTAAAGCGGAGAATCTACCTCCGACATTAGGATTGTTGATAAAAGTGTAGAAAAAATTTAACTCTTCAGCGAGTTTTTCAAGCTTACTTCCGGCATCAGTAATTGCAACAAAATAGTCCCCTGCTTTATCACCGAGTTTTTCATAATAAAGATTATAAAAATATTTTAAGAAAGAGAGTGTTTCGACAGTACCTCCCGATTTGGTTGAAACAATAAAAAGAGTTTTTTCAAAAATAATATCTTCTTTGATTTGCAAAACCGATTCGGGATGTGTACTGTCTAAAACAGTAAGATGAGGATGATTTTCCTCATTGCCGAAAACCATTTGAAAAACTTCCGGAGCTAAGCTGGAACCGCCCATCCCGAGAAGTACAATCTCTGAAATACCTTTATTTATTACGTCATCTGCGAATCCTTCGAGGTATAGATATTTCTCGAGAAATTCTGTCGGTGCAGTTACCCAATCCAGACGGTTTACTATTTCGTCAGGTTTATCGCTCCAAAGTGTAAAATCTTTATCCAGAATCCTTTGTGAAAAGTTTTCTTTTTCGAGTTTGGATATTATCTCTGTAAATTTATCATGGTTATCGTGAAGATATTTTTTAACTAACATAATGTTACCTCAATTAAATTTGTTTAACTAAACAAATCTAATAAAAAGAAATAAAAAAAGCCGCTCCCAAATTGAGAGCGGCTTAAATGTAAGCTAATAAAAGCTAACACATTTTATTTCATGAGAATGAACTTTTTAGCATTCATGAATGTAGAACCGTTGTTTCCTTCGGCTCTGATTGCGTAGAAGTAAATTCCGCTCGACAGCTGTGAAGCGTCGAATTTAATTCTATGAACGCCTGCGTTCATTTCCTGGCTAACTAATGTTGTTATCTCACGACCCAAGATGTCAAATACTTTCAACGTAACTTTTGCATCAACCGGTAATGCGTAGCTGATAACCGTTGAAGGATTGAACGGGTTCGGGTAGTTCTGAGATAATTCGTACTGGTGCGGTATCGGGTTGATATCGTCACTAACTCCGGTAAGAACACCGAGAGTTACGCTAACGTCATAAATCGGCATTACAGGATCGTTAGTTACAATATGAAGCACTGCGGCATAATTTCCGCCGTCAAGCGATGTGGCATCAAACCCAACAGCAACATCAGATGCAGTTCCGGATGCAACAACACCCTGTGCAGGATCAACTGATAACCAAGCTGTTCCGCCAATAAACAATACTGAATTGTGGAACAATGTTCCTAAGTCTGACAAGAAGGCTGTGTTTCCGGTTATACCGATTAAGTTAAGCCCAACAACATTGTCGTTATAAGCTATCATCGGCATTCCGTCGTCCCAATCTGCAAGAAGTGTTGCATTTGCAGCCAAGCCGGGATCCTGATGTCCCCAGCTATCGTCAATTACGTTTACACCTGACATAATCGGGTTAAGCGGGTCATAAACAGTGCCTAATGCTCCGGCTCCCCAGATGTCTTGAGTAGTGAGTGTAAATGGACCGTAACCTTCGTTGATAAAGCGTCCGCTCATTCCCCACTCGTCGTAACTGTAAGTGTACATATTAGCAACAACTTTTCCGCCTGCATCAATATAATCAGCAAGCAAATCGCCTATGGTCGCTGCGTCTGTGCCGGCAGAAGACCATTTAAAGTCGTTTTGTACCATTACAACTGAATAGGGGAGTAAGTCGTTTAACGTAATTGTCCCAAGGTTTTCGACAGGGTAGTAAGTCATTTCTATGTCGTCAAATGAACTCATTGTTGCGATTAAATCGGAGATATGAGCGTCATCGTCAGGTGAAATAATCAACAGACTTACAGCGTTGTTCGGATTCTGTAATCCTTGGTTAATAGTAACAGTTCTTTCTTCTGTAGATTGAGTAATGTTCTTCTTTGCGTTGGAATTACTTACTGCTGCAACCGCAGGCAAAGTAACGTTAACCGTTGCGCTTGATTTCTTCAATATATCGTATGAAATATCGTAGAACAAGTCGCTGCCGCCGGTATTTGAAATAGTCATAGTCTTAAGACTTGTCTCGCCTTGGTTAAGAACTTCATCAATAGAGGACGGACTAACTTCTACAACAGGAGGTAATGCAACGGTAGCATACAAAGGAACGAGCAATGAACCGTTAACAGTTGAGTTTGATTCTATTGTTAAGTTGCCTGTAATGTCGCCAACAATTGTTGACATCGCCGTAATCGGAACTTCAACTGATGTTCCAGATGTAATAGTTACAGGTGTAGCAAAGTCAACAGTGAAGTCGTCATTATCTGAAGTAATTGTGGAAACAACTAAGTCATCTGTACCTGTATTTGTAACAAGCAACATCTGTGTTGTCGGGAAGCCTGAGTAAATTAATCCGAAGTCAATTATTTCAGGAACAACTTCTATATTAGGTGCACCGGTTACATGCATTGTAGCCATAACAGGAACAATAGGACTAACCGGGTCGTTGCTGTTAACGTTAATGTCGGCTGCATAATCACCGCCAACCATTCCGTTTGCATCAAACGTAACGCTTACCGTTACAGTTGAGCCTGAAGGTACAATGCCTTCCATGGGATCAACGATTAACCAGTTTCCGCTGCCTGCTCCGAAGAAGCTGATCATATCGTATTCGGCAGTGCCGTCGCCAAGTGTTCCAACGGGAATAGTGTTACCCGTTTCAGGATCTGCAACTCTAAGTTCAGGTGCTCCTATGTCATTGTTATAAGCCGCAATGTAAAGGATTCCGGTGTTGTGATCAAATCCCATTCCCTGGGCATAGTTAGCGTCAAATCCGAGGGAACCGATTTCAGTTCCAACTCCGGTAGCAGGATCAACAGATAAGAGTAAGTCATTAGACAGATCTTCGGCAAATAATTCGCCTACATCGTTTGCTGCAATTGCAATTACAATGCCGTCTGTTATCTGACCGATTTGAGTTAAAGTTGCAGTAGTAACATCCAAGGTATAAAGAATAGATGCTGTACCATAAGATGCAACATAACAATAATCATCTGTAAAAGCCATACCGGTAACTACTTCGTCAGTACCTAAACCGATTAATCCGCCTAAGTCAGTTGTAGTGTTGTTTACCAAATCAAGTATGTGTAAATGGCCTGTTGAATAATCTACAGCATATGCAGTATTAGGTTCGTTATGGCTTATAGCTCCCGCAAAGAAATCAGAGATTGGGAATAAATCGGATGTAATTTCCGGAGTATTCACATCAAAGTTCTGATAAACAGAATTCATTATTTCAGCTGCATAAGCAATATCGCCATCTTTAGCGCCATGAGTTTTATGTGCTTGCGCATTTCTCTTTGGTGCCGGTTTGAATGTCGGGGAAGCTTTCCCTCTCGGGAAATTCCCGTCACTTTTTTTCAAGTGAACTTTTGAAATACGTGCATTTAACGGTGCCGTTAGTTGTTCAACGTCAATTGAATATTCTAAATCTGCTTCACCGGTATTAGAAATTGTAAAATCCTGAGTATCCGTTTGACCGGTAATTAAGTCAGCATTTAATGTTAACGGTGTAATACCAATAACAGGAGGATTAACAGCAATACCCGATAAAGCGACCATAACAATTCCTTCATCAGGGTCATCACTCGTAATAATTAAGTTGCCAGCATCAGGCTGAGCTACTATTGGAGCATAATAAACCATTGCATTAACCGATTCGCCGGGAGCTAAATCTGTTGAAATATTAGTCACAATAAATACCGGATTATCGGTTTCAATTGAAGCAATATTCAGATTGTCTGTTCCGAAGTTGGATATTATTACTTCTGCGCTGTCTGTTCCATTTACGAAAACTGTCCCATAGTCAATAGACATTGGAGCAACGTCAATATCCTGAACACCGGTTACATTGAATGTACAAGCAACAGCGGGATTAGGATTGAGAGGATCATTATTATTAATAACGATATCTGCATTGTACGTGCCTCCGTACATTCCGGTTGCATTGAATGTAACATTATGGTTTAAGCTTGTTCCATTATCCAATATTCCCATCAATGGATCAACTGCTAACCAAGCAGCACCGCCTGAAATAGTAACGTCGTCAATTTCGGCATACCATTGCCAAGGACTTGAAGCGGTAGTGTAATAGTGCCATCTTAGTACTATTGTTGATGTTCCCATCGGGATAACATCATCAAGTAAAAGTGCAACAGCTTCGCCGGCTCCGTGAAGATCACCGTGATCTTCGT